>NZ_JAVRFJ010000012.1:0-227207 GCF_031845845.1 Streptomyces gottesmaniae | reverse complement strand
TCCTCGGTGCTTTCCAGGTTTCCGCTTCCGCGTTTCCCTTTCCGGCGGTTCCGACTCTATCAGATCCTTTCGGGCCTGATTCCCAGTCAGCGGGTGTTGTCTTCGCGGCTGTTGGGCCGTTCCGACGAGTGAGACTTTAGCGGATTCCCGGCTCCCGAGCTAATCGGGGGCTGCGCCCTTTCGAACGCGGATTCCTCTTTTCGCAAATACGCATACCAAGGGCACGATGACGGATCATCGCTTGTTGGTGGTTACCTGCGAAGTGGCTGTCCGGGGACCGACCGAGGTCGGCGCTCACGTCGGACAACCCGGAGAACACTACGTACCGGCTCGGGGTGTGTCAACTCGCTGTCGGCCGGCCACTCGCAGGCGTAGCCTTGCTCCCATGACTACGCGTACGTGTCGCCAGCAGTGGTGGGCCGCCTGACGGCGGCCGTACTCACGTATGTACTCAACGGCCGCCGCCCTGGCGGCCGTTCTCGTTTCTCCCTCCTGAGGGTCGGCCACCCGGTGGCGGCGGCCCTGATCAGGAGGTGGAGAGATGACACGGGTCTTCAGCGGGGTCAAGCCGACGGGGCATCTGACGCTGGGGAACTACCTGGGAGCCGTGCGGCGGTGGGCCGAGGTCGACCAGCACCGGACGGACGCGCTGTTCTGCGTCGTTGACCTGCACGCGCTGACCGTGGACCACGATCCGGCCCGGGTGCGCAGACTCAGTCGGCAGGCGGCGACGCTGCTGCTGGCGTCGGGGCTCGATCCCGAGCTGTGCACCGTCTTCGTACAGAGTCATGTGGATGAGCACGCGCGGCTCTCGTATCTGCTGGAGTGCGTGGCCACGGACGGCGAGATGCGGCGGATGATCCAGTACAAGGAGAAGGCGGCGCGGGAGCGGGAGCGGGGCGGGAGTGTCCGGCTGTCACTGCTGACGTATCCGGTACTGATGGCGGCGGACATCCTGGCGTACGGGACGGACGAAGTGCCGGTCGGGGACGACCAGACACAGCATGTCGAGCTGACGCGGGATCTGGCCGTGCGGTTCAACCAGCGGTACGGGCAGACGTTCGTCGTGCCTCGGGCCACACCGCCGAAGGTCGGTGCGCGCGTGATGAATCTGCAGGATCCGACGTCGAAGATGGGGAAGACGGACGACGTCGGGCCGGGGATCGTCTATCTGCTGGACGAACCGGATGTGGTGCGCAAGAAGGTCATGCGGGCCGTGACCGACAGCGGGCGGGACGTCGTGTACGACCGGGAGGAGCGGCCGGGGCTCGCGAATCTGCTGGAGATCCTCGCGGCCTGTGAGGGTGGGAACCCCGAGGACCTGAGCGGTGTATATGAATCGTACGGAGCACTGAAGAAGGACACCGCAGAGGCCGTGGTCGAGCTCCTCAGGCCCGTACAGGAGAGGCACAAGGAGTTGTGCGCGGATCCTGCGTATGTGGAGGGGGTGCTGCGGATGGGTGCGGCGAAGGCCAGAGAGATGGCTCGACCGAGGGTGGATCAGGCGTATCGGGCGATCGGTCTTCTGGCCGGTTGACCGCGGGGCGGCGTCAGCTGTTGTTGCCGGAGGCCAGTGCGCGGCTGCGGTCGCGGGCGGCCTCCAGCGCGGCGATCAGTGCGGCGCGTACTCCGTGGTTCTCGAGTTCGCGGATGGCGCTGATCGTCGTGCCCGCGGGAGAGGTGACGTTCTCGCGGAGCTTGACGGGGTGTTCGCCGCTGTCTCGGAGCATCGTGGCCGCGCCGATGGCGGACTGGACGATCAGGTCGTGGGCCTTGTCGCGGGGCAGGCCCAGGAGGATGCCCGCGTCGGTCATGGCTTCGACCAGGTAGAAGAAGTACGCCGGGCCGGAGCCGGAGAGAGCGGTACAGGCGTCCTGCTGGGACTCGGGGACGCGGAGCGTCTTGCCGACGGCGCCGAAGATCTCCTCGGCGTGCGCGAGATCGGCCTCGCTCGCGTGGCTGCCTGCGGAGATCACGGACATGGCCTCGTCGACGAGGGCAGGGGTGTTCGTCATGACACGGACGACAGGGGTGCCTGCGGCCAGGCGCTCCTCGAAGAAGGAGGTGGGGATGCCCGCCGCGCCGCTGACGACCAGGCGGTCGGCGGGGGTGTGCGGGGCCAGTTCGTCGAGGAGGGTGGCCATGTCCTGGGGCTTGACCGTGAGGATGAGCGTGTCCGCGGTCTTCGCCGCCTCGGCGTTGGTGACCGGGGTGACGCCGTAGCGGGTGCGGAGTTCCTCGGCGCGCTCGGGGCGGCGGGCGGTGACCAGGAGGTCTGCGGGTGCCCAGCCGGCTCGGATCATGCCGCTGAGCAGGGCCTCGCCGATCTTGCCGGTGCCGAGGACTGCGACTTTCTGGCTCATGGTGCGGGTGCCCTCCGGAGGTGCGTCGTCCTGGGGCCATCCTCGCACCGGGGAGGGGGCTTCGGCTGCGGTGTCCGGTGGGCGGGACGTCGGTGCCGCATACGGGGCAGGCCACGTCGGGGGGTGCTGGGTGGGCGCTATGTCGTCCGGCGCCTCAGGGTGGCGGCACCCAGGGTCAGGACCAGCAGGGCGCAGCCGGCGACGATCGTGATGTCGCGGACGAAGGTGGCGGTCATGTCGTGGTGCAGCAGGACTTCGTTCATGCCGTCGACGGCGTACGACATGGGGAGGACGTTGGAGAGGGCTTCCAGGGCGGGATGCATCTCGGGGCGCGGGGTGAACAGGCCGCAGAGGAGGAGCTGGGGGAAGATCACGGCCGGCATGAACTGGACGGCCTGGTACTCGGAGGAGGCGAAGGCCGAGACGAAGAGGCCGAGGGCGGTGCCCAGAAGCGCGTCGAGGAGGGCGACGATCAGGAGCAGCCAGGGTGAGCCGATGACGTCCAGGTCGAGGAACCAGACGGCCAGACCGGTGGCGAGGGCGGACTGGATGATCGCCAGGGTGCCGAAGGCCAGGGCGTAGCCGGCGATGAGGTCTCCCTTGCGGAGGGGCATGGAGAGGAGGCGTTCCAGGGTCCCGGAGGTGCGTTCGCGCAGGGTCGCGATCGAGGTCACCAGGAACATCGTGATCAGCGGGAAGATGCCGAGGAGCGAGGCGCCGATGGAGTCGAAGACGCGTGGGTTGCCGTCGAAGACGTAGCGGAGCAGGAAGAGCATCACGCACGGGATGAGCATCAGTAGGGCGATCGTGCGGGTGTCATGGCCTAGCTGGCGGAGGACTCGGGCCGCGGTGGCGGTCGTGCGGGAGTAGCTGAGGGTCCTGGGACGCGGGGCCGTGGGTGTGGCGGAGTCGTTCGGTGTCGTCCTCATCGCGCCTGCTCCTTCTGGTGTGTGCCGGTCGCGGCCGTGGTCGTGGGTTCGGTCGTGGTCGCGGTGGCCTCGTCGACGAGGTGGAGGAAGGCGGCTTCGACGGTTTCCGTGCGGGTGCGGGTGCGGAGGGCCTCGGGTGTGTCGTCGGCGAGGATCTCGCCCTCGCGCATGAGGAGGAGGCGGTGGCAGCGCTCGGCCTCGTCCATGACGTGGGAGGAGATCAGGAGGGTGGCCCGGCGCTCGGTGGCGATGGTGTCGAAGAGGTTCCAGAGTTCGCGGCGCAGGACGGGGTCCAGGCCGACGGTGGGCTCGTCGAGGACCAGGAGTTCGGGCGTGCCGAGGAGAGCAACTGCCAGGGAGACGCGGCTGCGCTGGCCGCCGGAGAGGTTGCCGGCGAGGGCGTCGGCGTGGGTGGTGAGGGCCACGTCGGTGATGGCCCGGGTGACGTTCTCGTCGCGGCGGTCGGCGGCGGCGCGGCCGGGGTCGAGGATCGCGGCGAAGTAGGCGAGGTTCTGGCGGACGGTCAGGTCGTCGTAGACCGAGGGGGCCTGGGTGACGTAGCCGATGCGGGAGCGGAGGATGGCGTCGCCTGCGGGGTGGCCGAGGACGTCGAGGGTGCCGGTGACCTTGGCCTGGGTTCCGACGATCGCTCGCATCAGGGTCGATTTGCCGCAGCCGGAAGGGCCGAGCAGGCCGGTGATCTGGCCCGGGGGGACGGCGAAGTCGAGGTTGCGGAGGACTGTGCGGGGGCCTCGGGCGACGGTGAGGCCCTGGGCCTGGATGGCGGGGCGTGGAGGGGCGCCGACGGGGGCGGGGGGCTGGGGTGGCGTCTCCTTCGGAGAGTAATTCATCACATGATGAATATTGCGCAGGGGCGGGTGCGCCGTCAAGGAACGGCGTCGCAGGAAGCGCGCCGAGCGCGGGGCGCGCGTGGCAGGGAGGCGGCGCGGCGGGAGCGAGGAGGGGCGCGGGCGCTCGGCGGGGTGATCGGAGGGCGGGATTCCGGGGGTGTGCGCTTCCGCTGCGAAGCGGTGATCACGGGGAGGGGGTGCGGAGGATGCTCGCTTTGGGTGACAATTGATTGCGGAGCGTGGCCGTCCGGAGGGTTCTTGGCCACGCCGTGTCCGCCCGGGTGATCCGTGCGGCGGTCTCCCGTCGTGCGTCCTGGTGATCGCCCTCGGGTTCTCTCCCCCGGCTAGGGACCGCGTATCTCCTGTCGGGCACTCCTGATCGAACGTCGGCCACCGGAGGTGTGTGCTCGTGCGTAATGCCTTGGGGCCGTTTCAGGCACGGTTACGGCTCCGGCCTTGGCTTCGCGGCGCGGGGGCTGTGCCGTGGCGAGGGGAGTTGGCCGCCTCGGTCGTCGTGTTTCTCGTGGCGCTGCCGCTGTGTGTGGGCGTCGCGGTGGCTTCGGGGGTGCCTGCGGAGTTGGGGCTGGTCACGGGGATCGTCGGAGGACTGGTCGTCGGTGTGCTGCCGGGGAGCAGTCTGCAGGTGAGTGGGCCGGCGGCCGGGCTGACCGTATTGGTGTACGAGGCGGTGCGGGCGTACGGGCTGTCGGCGCTCGGTGTGCTGGTGCTCGGGGCGGGGGTGGTGCAGATCGGGTTGGGGGTGTTGCGGTGGGGGCGGTGGTTCCGGGCCGTGTCCGCGGCCGTGGTGCAGGGGATGCTCGCCGGGATCGGGCTGGTGCTGGTGGCGGGGCAGGTGTACGCGATGGGTGATGCGGCAGCACCCGGGGGTGGGGGGATCGAGAAGTTCGCGGGGTTGGGGTCGTTGCCCGGTGCCGTGGACCCGGTGGCGCTCGCCCTCGGGGGCGCCACGGTCGGCGTCCTGGTGGTGTGGCCTAGGTGGCGGCGCGGGGCCCGTTTCGTGCCGGCGCCGTTGGTGGCCGTCGGGGGTGCGGCCCTGGTGACCGGGGTGTTCGACCTGGGGGTGCGACGGGTCGAGGTGCGGGGGTTGCTGGAGGCCGTGCGGGCGCCGACGGTCGATGACCTGGGGTTGCTCACGGAGGCCGGGGTCGTCGGGACCGTCCTCGCCCTCGCGCTGATCGCCTCCGCCGAGTCGTTGTTCAGCGCGGCGGCCGTGGATCAGTCGCACGACGGCCCGAGAACCGACTACGACCGGGAGTTGGTCGCCCAGGGCGCGGGGAACGTGCTGTGCGGGGCGCTCGGGGCACTGCCCATGACGGCGGTGATCGTACGGAGTGCGGCGAACGTGCGGGCGGGAGCGCGGACCAAGGCCTCACGGGTGCTGCACGGGGTGTGGCTGCTGGTCTTCGCCGCTCTGCTGCCCGGGGTGCTCGGTGGGATCCCCGTGGCGGCACTGGCCGGGCTGTTGGTGTATGCGGGGTGTCGGCTCGTTCCCGTACGGGAGTTGGGGGTGCTGTGGCGGTCGCGGGATCGCGGGGAGGTGGTGGTGCTGGGGGTGACCGCCTTGGCGATCGTGGCCTGGAACCTCTTCGAGGGAGTGCTGGTGGGGCTCGCGTTGGCGGTGGCCAAGACCGCGTGGGACATCAGCCAGGTACATGTGGAGATCGAGGACCGGGGGGACACGGAGGTGGTGGTGCGGGTGGTCGGGAACGCGACGTTCCTGCGGCTGCCGAAGTTGCTGGACGCGTTGGAAGGGGTGCCTCGGGAGCGTGGGGTGCGGCTGGAGTTGAGCGGATTGTGGCATGTGGACCACGCGTGTGCGGCGGCTTTGGATGCATGGGGGGCGGGATTGGCCGTGGATCGCGGAGTGCGAGAGGGAGGGGAAGGAGATGTGGGGGTGGTGCGGTGAGACGGCCGCGGCGGGCTTCAGGAGGGGCTGGGACGGCCGGGGATGCCCTTCGGAACGGGCTGATTCAAGAGAGGAGCAGGAGCTGATTCGAGCGGGGCTGGTTCAGGGGCGGATGGCCACGAGCAGGTCCACGTCGTAGGTCTCCTCGATGGTTTCGGTGGGGAAGAGCCTGCGGAGATGGGCTCGTTCCTCGGTGAGGAACTCGGCGGTGGCGTCTTCGCCCAGGACCAGGAACCCCGAGTGGCTGGCGATGTTGGCCAGATGGGTGTCGAGGGAGACCGTGCGGCTCCAGCGAATGGGGCGGCGCGTGAAGTCGAGGTGTCCCGCGGTGTCGGCGAGGGCGGCGGGTGCGCCGGAACCGCTTTTCTCGATCGGGGTGTCGTGGTCCACGCCGAGGAAGCGGTGGATACGGGTGGTGGCGTCGGCGATCCAGGGGATGTCGACGGCGTCGGTGTTCCACCAGAGGGCGAGTACGCCGCCGGGGCGGAGCACTCGGAGGGCTTCCGGGACCGAGCGCGAGGGGTCGGTCCAGTGCCAGGACTGGGCGTAGGTCAGGAAGTCGGTGGAGGCCGTGGCGATGGGGAGGGCGTTGCCGTCGCCTCGGACGAGGGGGAGGTGGGGGTGCGTGCGGCGGAACTGGGCGGCCATGCCCGCGCCGGGTTCGACGGCGAGTACGTGGGCGCCTCGCGTGTGGAGCAGGGTGGTGGAGATGCCGGTCCCGGCGCCTACGTCGACGGTGCGGGAGCCGTGGAGGGGGTGGGGGGACAGGGCTTCGATGGTGTCGAAGAGCGTGGGCGGGTAGGAAGGGCGGTTTGCGGCGTACTGGGCTGCGGCGTTGTTGAAGGAGTGGGCTCGGGCGGTGTGGAAGGAGTGGGCGTGAGGGTGAGGGCGGGAGGTCGTCATGGGGGCATCCTCACTCGGGGTGAGGGGCGTTGGGGAGGGTTCGTCGTCGATGGGTGAGGGCCCTCGCCCAGTTCCCCGCGCCACTCACCGGGCTGCGTCAGGGGCGGCCGCGCTTCGACGGGTTGCCGGTGCGCTTGGCTGTGCGGCGGTCGTACTGCTCGCGAGCCGTGGTGTATTCCTCGCGGTGGAGGGACTCGCCCGGGGCCTCCTTCAGGGAGCGGAGGAAGTAGGCGGCCAGGGAGCCGAGGAAGCCGATGGTGAGCAGGCCGCGCAGGGAGGACTGGCGGGCCGGGTCGGGGCGTGCGGTGTAGGAGCCCCAGGTGTGGCCGAAGGCCAGGGCGCTGCAGGTGGCGAACATGATGACGATCAGGATGCTGACGAAGCCGCCGACCGCCGCCAGCTGCAGGCCCTCGTAGGCCAGGCGCAGCACCAGACCGGAGGCGACCACGGCGGCGAGCGAGCCCGCGGTGACGCCCGCGCGGCGGGCCGGATAGTTGCCGTCGTGATTCAGCCAGGTCGTCCCGAAGAAACGGATGGGTTCGGGACGGGGGCCCGCCGGGGTCACCCCGGCGGGCGAAGGCGCCTGGCGCCCCTGGGGCGCTGTGGACTCCTGTTGCTGCTCCCGCCGCTCCCGCCGCTCCGCCCGGATGTTCTTCGGTTCATCGCTCACACGTCGATTATCGCCCCGGGGCGGAGAGGACTGGGCGGGGCCTCGGGCACCGGACCCCGGGCACAGGACGCCGCGGTACCGAATGTGGTGGTACCGCGGCGAGTTCCGTGCGGCGTGCGCGCCGGACGCCCGGCGCCGGGTCAGCCGCAGCGGCCGGCCACGTAGCCGTCGCTGCCGGTGTAGACGTAGGCGTCCGAGATGTACTGGCCGTCGTCGATGTTGTCCCAGACGTTGGTGGTGCCGTACGGGCCGGTGATGGTCTGGCCCGGCGTCTGGCAGTAGATCGGCACCCTGGCGCCCTCGGAGAGGACTCGGACGATGCCGTAGCTGGTGCTCGGGCCGCTGCGGACGTTGACGCGGACGCCCGGCGCGACCGAGTAGTACCGGACGGCTGCCGTGACCGCGCCGACCGTCACCATGGCGGCCTGCTCCCCCTCGCCGTCGCCGGTGACCTCTTCGACATGCTCGACCGACATGGCTGAACTCCCCCCGTTTGAAACCCGTTCGAACCCCGTTTGATCCCCATGCAAGCCATGGGGACCCTTTGATACCCCTGAATCAGGACACACACACCTGTGCGTTTTTCGCATGCGCAGGCTAGCAAGCCGCCTCTGTCCCGTAGATGTCATCGACTAGGCTCCGAGCGTCGCGGGGGCGGCCGAAACAGCACGGGGGTGGACCCATGGCACCGCAGCGGGGCACCGGGTCGGGAGCGGAAGCGGAACTTCCTGAGTACTCCGGTCAGTACCGCCTGGAGTCGTGTCTGGGGTCCGGCGGTATGGGGGTCGTCCATCTGGCCAGCTCGACCTCGGGACTGCGGCTCGCGGTGAAGGTGGTGCATGCCGAGTTCGCCAAGGACCCCGAGTTCAGAGGGCGTTTCCGGCAGGAGGTGGCCGCCGCCCGCCGGGTCAGCGGTGCCTTCACCGCGCCTGTCGTCGACGCCGACACCGACAGTCCCCGGCCCTGGATGGCCACCCTCTTCATTCCCGGCCCGACGCTCGCCGAGCACGTCAAACGGAACGGGCCCATGCCGCCTGGACAGTTGCGGCGGCTGATGGCCGGGCTCGCGGAGGCCCTGCGCGACATCCATCGCGCGGGCGTGGTGCACCGGGATCTCAAGCCCAGCAACGTCCTGCTCGCCGAGGACGGCCCCAAGGTCATCGACTTCGGCATCTCCCGGCCGAAGGACAGTGAACTGCGCACGGAGACAGGGAAGTTGATCGGCACACCGCCGTTCATGGCCCCCGAGCAGTTCCGGCGCCCCAGGGAGGTCGGGCCCGCCGCCGACATCTTCGCCCTCGGTTCGGTGACCGTGCACGCGGCCACGGGGCGCGGGCCCTTCGACTCCGACAGCCCCTACGTCGTCGCCTATCAGGTCGTCCACGACGAGCCGGACCTCACCGGCGTACCCGGGAACCTCGCGCCCCTCGTCCGCGCCTGCCTCGCGAAGGAGCCCGAGGACCGGCCCACGGCGGACGAGTTGATGCGCGAACTCCGGTCCGTGGCCGCCTCGTACGACACACAGACCTTCATACCGAGCCAGCGGGAGAGGGATCGGGAAAGGGAGCGGGAGAAAGAGAGACAAGGGGCGGGCTGGACAGGCGTCCCAGGTCCTGGCCGGACCGCCGGCCGAGACGGCGACGCGTACGGCGACACGAACACAGGGCGAGGCAAGGGCGAGAACGCCGGGGCGGTGGAGGACACGGGAGCGGGCCCGGCCTCCGACACCGGCACAGGCACCACCGACACCACCAGCACCACCGGCACCAGCACGGACAGGCGCGCCGGTACAGACACCGGCACGGGTGTGGGCGGTGGTCGCGGCGGGTCCGGAGAGTCCTCCGACGGCGGGCGGGGAAGCGGGGCCGGTCGGGCCCGGGGGCGGTTGCGCAGGCGGGCCGTTCTGGTCGCCGCCTCACTGGTGCTCGTCGCGGGCGGGGGGTTCGTCTCGGCGCGGGTGTGGGGCGGCGACGGTGGGCGGGCGGACGGGGCCACGGCCACGCCGCGGGCCAGTCGCGCCGCGGCCGCCGCGCCCGCACTCGAAGCCTGGGCCACCAAGCCCGCGGCGAAGAACGGAAGCGCGCCGCAGTGCTCGTACGGGGCCGGGAAGCTGCTGTGCTCGCAGCGGGGGCTGGTCTCCGCGCTGGACCCGGCGGACGGCAGCGTGCTGTGGCGGCACACCGTCGACGACGCGGGTGCGCTGGGCGCGGGTGCCCCGCCCGTCGAGTCGGGCGGGCTCGTGCACGTGCTCACGGGCCAGAGCCGACGGGTGCAGGCACTCGATCCGGACACCGGCAGGGTGCGGTGGGAGCGGGACGTCTCCTCGTACGGCGCCCAGCGATACGCGGGCGGAACGCTGCTGCTGACGGCCGCCGACGGGACGGTCACCGGGGTGGACAGCGCCACCGGCGACACCGCGTGGAGCCGCCGGATCCCGGGGCAGCCGGAGGCGTACTTCACGGCGTTCGACGGTGACCGGTCGGCCTACGTGGCGAGCGTCACCGGTGAGGGGGCGGGGGCCCGGACGCGGGTCACCGCGGTGGACCCGGAGACGGGTGACGTGCGGTGGGACACCCGGCTGGACGGTCAGCTGGAACCGGTGGGGGCCCGGAACGGCTCGCTCTTCTTCGCCTCGATCGGTGGCGCGTACCCCGACACGGTCGCCGTGCTCCGGTACGACACCGGCACCGGGAAGACCGTCCGGGTCGAGCTGCCCGTACGGCTCGAACAGGCCCATGCGGTGGTGCGGGGTGACGTCGTGTATCTGCTGAGCGGCGCGAGCGGCGCGCTCGTGGCCGTCGACATGAAGGCGCGCAAGCAGTTGTGGCGGACCGAGACGGGAGTCGCCCGGGGTTCGACGCCGGTCGTCGGCGAACGGTACGTGTACTTCACCTCGTCCGACGGGCGCCTGCTCGCGGTGGACGCACGGAAGGGCCGGCTCAGCGGGGAGACCGCGTCCCGGCTCGGCGACTCGGACCGGATCACCAGTGCGCGGCCCGAACCGGTGGTCATCGAAGGCCGCGTCTGCGCGGGCGCACCCGACGGAACCGTGCTCGGGCTGGACGGGAACGATCCGGCGAGCTGGTGAGACAGTCGACCGACCCTTTGCACGACGACCGACCTCATGTACGACGCGGACCGTCTTCTCCCCCACCTGAGGACGTGGACCACCTCCTCCCCCACCTGCGCGACCGAGGGCCGTCCCCCAGCGGGGAACGGCCCTCGGTCGTACAACCAGCGAGCGGACCTCGGCGGCCCCTCGGCGGTCCTCAGCCCAGCTTGCTGACGTCCCGCACCGCGCCCTTGTCGGCGCTGGTGGCCATCGCGGCGTACGCCCGCAGCGCGGCCGACACCTTGCGCTCCCGGTTCTTCGGGGCGTAGACGCCGTTCAGCGCCTTCTCACGACGGGCCAGTTCGGCGTCGTCGACCAGCAGCTCGATCGAACGGTTCGGGATGTCGATGCGGATGCGGTCGCCGTCCTCGACGAGGGCGATCGTGCCGCCACCGGCCGCCTCGGGCGAGGCGTGGCCGATGGAGAGGCCCGAGGTGCCGCCGGAGAAACGGCCGTCGGTGATCAGGGCGCAGGACTTCCCCAGGCCGCGGCCCTTGAGGTACGAGGTCGGGTAGAGCATCTCCTGCATGCCGGGGCCGCCCTTGGGGCCCTCGTAGCGGATGACGACGACGTCGCCCTCCTTGATCTCCTTCAGCAGGATCTTCTGGACGGCCTCCTCCTGCGACTCGCAGACGACCGCCGGGCCCTCGAAGGTCCAGATGGACTCGTCGACGCCGGCCGTCTTCACGACACAGCCGTCGACGGCGAGGTTGCCCTTCAGCACCGCCAGGCCGCCGTCCTTGGAGTAGGCGTGCTCGGCGGAGCGGATGCAGCCGCCCTCGGCGTCCTCGTCCAGGGTGTCCCAGCGCTCTGAGGTGGAGAACGCCTCGGCGGTGCGGACGCAGCCGGGGGCCGCGTGCCACAGCTCGACGGCCTTGGGGGACGGGGAGCCGCCGCGCACGTCCCAGGTCTTGAGCCAGTCGGCGAGGGAGGGGCTGTGGACGGAGTTCACGTCCTCGTTGAGCAGGCCCGCGCGGTGCAGCTCGCCCAGCAGGGCGGGGATGCCGCCGGCGCGGTGCACGTCCTCCATGTAGTACGTGCGGTCCTTGGCGACGTTCGGCGCGACCTTGGCCAGGCAGGGCACGCGGCGCGAGACGGCGTCGATCTCGTTGAGGCCGAAGGGGACGCCCGCCTCCTGGGCGGCGGCCAGCAGGTGCAGGATCGTGTTGGTGGAGCCGCCCATGGCGATGTCGAGGGCCATGGCGTTCTCGAAGGCCGCGAAGTTCGCGATCGAGCGCGGCAGGACCGTCTCGTCGTCCTGGTCGTAGTAGCGGCGGGTGATGTCCATGACCGTGTGGGCCGCGTCGATGTACAGCTGTTTGCGGGCCGTGTGGGTGGCCAGGACCGAGCCGTTGCCCGGGAGGGAGAGGCCGATGGCCTCGGTCAGGCAGTTCATCGAGTTGGCGGTGAACATGCCGGAGCAGGAGCCGCAGGTCGGACAGGCGTTCTCCTCGATGCGGAGGATGTCCTCGTCCGAGATCTTGTCGTTCACGGCGTCGGAGATCGCGTCGACCAGGTCGAGCGTGCGGACCGTGCCGTCGACGAGGGTCGCCCGGCCGGACTCCATGGGGCCGCCGGAGACGAACACGGTCGGGATGTTGAGCCGCAGGGCGGCGTTCAGCATGCCCGGGGTGATCTTGTCGCAGTTGGAGATGCAGATCAGGGCGTCGGCACAGTGGGCCTCGACCATGTATTCGACCGAGTCCGCGATCAGGTCGCGGGAGGGCAGCGAGTACAGCATCCCCCCGTGCCCCATCGCGATGCCGTCGTCCACGGCGATCGTGTTGAACTCGCGCGGGATGCCGCCCGCCTCGCGGATCGCCTCGCTGACGATCCGGCCCACCGGCTGGAGGTGGGTGTGGCCCGGCACGAACTCGGTGAAGGAGTTCGCGACCGCGATGATCGGCTTGCGGCCGATGTCCGCGCCCGGTACACCGGAGGCGCGCATAAGGGCGCGGGCGCCCGCCATGTTGCGGCCGTGGGTGACTGTGCGGGACCTCAGCTCGGGCATCGCGCTCGCTCCTTCAGAGACTGCGATCAGAGACTTCTGACTGAGTCGAGCGTACGCCCGTTGCGCCACGGGTCGGACAGCTTGTCCGGAATACGGGATGACTGTCTCGGTTCTCGGCCGCGGCGCGTGGTGGCCGCTCGCGGGTTTCCGGGCGCTACGAGGGCGCCGTGAGGTGGGCCTGCACCACGGGGGCCACCCTCTTGATGATCTGCTCCGGGTCCGCCGACGCCACCGGCTCGACCTTGATCACGTACCGCAGCATCGCGATGCCCACCAGCTGCGCGGCGGCCAGCTCGGCCCTCAGCTCGGCGTCCGGTACTTCCAGGCGGTCGGCGATACGGCGGAGCACCTGTGTGGCGATGATGCGGCGGAAGACGGCGGCGGCGGCCTCGTTGTTCACGGCGGAACGGACGACCGCGAGCAGGGGCGTACGCGTCGCGGGGTTCTCCCAGACGCCGAAGACGAACCGGGTGAGCCGCTCGCCCACACCGTCGAGCGGACCCTCCTCGACGGCCTGGGGCGCCTGCATGGCCGGGCCGAAGGAGAGGGTGACGGCGGCCTCGAACACCTGCTCCTTCGTACCGAAGTAGTGGTGCACCAGCGCCGAGTCCACCCCGGCGGCCTTGGCGATGCCGCGTACGGACGCCTTGTCGTAGCCGCGCTCGGAGAACTCCTCGCGGGCCGCCGCCAGGATGCGGTCGCGGGCGGCGGGCGTGTCGGCCGATTCCGTACGGGAGGGCCTGCCCCTGCGGCGGGGGGTGGCCGGCGTCACCGTCGGGGAACCCGCGCGGCGGAGGCGAGGTGCAGCCGGGTGAAGGCGAGCGCCTCCGCCAGGTCGGCCTCGCGCTCGGCGGCGGACATGGCGCGGCGGGTGTTGACCTCGATCACGACGTGGCCGTCGAAACCGCTCAGGGCGAGACGTTCCAGCAGTTCGGCGCAGGGCTGGCTGCCGCGGCCCGGGACGAGGTGCTCGTCCTTGGCCGACCCCCTGCCGTCGGCCATGTGCACATGGCCGAGGCGGTCGCCCATGCGGTCGACCATGTCCAGGGCGTCGGTGCGGGACGTCGCGGAGTGGCTGAGGTCGATCGTGAAGTGCCGGTAGTCGTCCTTCGTCACGTCCCAGTCGGGGGCGTAGGCGAGCATCTCGCGGTCGCGGTAGCGCCAGGGGTACATGTTCTCGACGGCGAACCGGACGTCCGTCTCGTTCGCCATCCGCCAGATCCCGGTGACGAAGTCACGCGCGTACTGGCGCTGCCAACGGAACGGCGGGTGTACGACGACCGTGCTCGCGCCGAGCTTCTCGGCGGCGGCCTGGGCGCGCTGGAGCTTGACCCACGGGTCGGTGGACCACACGCGTTGGGTGATCAGCAGACAGGGCGCGTGAACGGCGAGGATGGGGATCTGGTGGTAGTCGGAGAGGCGGCGCAGGGCCTCCAGGTCCTGGCTGACCGGGTCGGTCCAGACCATGACCTCCACGCCGTCGTACCCGAGGCGTGCGGCGATCTCGAAGGCCGTGGCCGTCGACTCCGGGTACACGGAGGCCGTGGACAGGGCGACCTTCGCGTCCGGGATCCGTACGGGTTCTGCCACGCGGCACAGCCTACGGGGTGGGGCCTCGCCCGTGCGCCGTCGGGGGGCGCGCACGCGTGAATGGCCAGGCCCCGCGAACCCGGAAGACCACGGGGCCGCGGGGTGAGCAGCACGGGGCGCAGCCCCTGCTTCCCAGGGGCTGCGGAGAACTGCTTCTCAGGGGCGCGGGGAACCGCGCGAGAAACCCCACGCACCCGCACCCGACAACTCACCCGACCACACGTCCCACGTGGGCCCTACGCCGTCCCCATGTGATCCAGCCGCCGCAGAATCACACCCTCCCGAAGCGCCCAGGGACAGATCTCCAACGTCCCCACCTGGAACAGATCCATCGCGGCCTCCGCGACCAGCGCGCCGGCGAGGAGCTGGTTGGCGCGCCCCTCGGACACGCCGGGCAGGGCCGCTCGCTGGGCGGTGGTCATGCCGGCGAGTTTGGGGACCCAGGACTCCAACGCGCCGCGCTTGAGGTCGCGCTGGACGTAGAGCCCCTCGGCGGAGCGGGCGGCGCCGCCGATACGGGCGAGCTGCTTGAAGGTCTTGGAGGTGGCGACGACGTGGTCGGGGGCCCCGAAGCGGCTGAACTCCCCGACCGTACGGGCTATCTGGGCGCGTACATGGCGGCGCAGGGCCCGGATGTCGTCGGGGGTGGGCGGATCACCGGGGAGCCAGCCGGCGGTGAGGCGGCCGGCGCCGAGCGGCAGCGAGGCTGCGGCGTCGGGCTCCTCGTCTATGCCGTAGGCGATCTCCAGGGAGCCGCCGCCGATGTCGAGGACGAGGAGCTTGCCGGCCGACCAGCCGAACCACCGGCGGACGGCGAGGAAGGTCAGCCGGGCCTCCTCGGAGCCGGTGAGGACCTGGAGCTCCACGCCGGTCTCGTCCTTGACACGGGCGAGGACGTCGTCGGCGTTGCTGGCCTCGCGCACCGCCGACGTGGCGAACGGGAGCAGCTCCTCGACTCCCTTGTCCTCGGCGGCCTGGAGCGCCTCGTGGACGACGGCTATGAGTTTGTCGACCCCTTCGGGGTCGATGGCCCCGGCCTCGTCGAGGAGTTGGGCAAGGCGCAGTTCCACCTTGTGCGAGTGCGCGGGCAGGGGGCGCGCGCCCGGGTGTGCGTCCACCACCAGCAGATGCACCGTGTTCGATCCCACGTCGAGGACACCGAGTCTCATGGGCGGAACGCTACTGCCAGCGAAGGCGTGGACCGTCCTCGATGCGGCTTCGGGCGCCGTACCCTGGACAGGTGCCAAAGACGAAAAAGGCAAAGGCCGACAAGTCGGCAGCGGGAGCGGCGTCCGGAGCGGCTGCGGCCGGCGGCTCTTCGCGGGCGAAGGCGGCGACCAGGCCACCGAAGTCGGCGAAGGCCTCGGTGGAGTCCGCGGTGCCGGACGAGAAGGGGCTCGATTTCGCGCGCGCGTGGGTGGAGTTCCCTGATCCGGCGGACGAGGAGCAGGTCTTCCGTTGCGATCTGACCTGGCTGACCTCCCGCTGGAACTGCGTCTTCGGCAGCGGCTGCCAGGGCATCCAGGCGGGCCGGGCGGCCGACGGGTGCTGCACCCTGGGCGCCCACTTCTCGGACGAGGACGACGAGAAGCGCGTCGCCGAGCATGTGGCGAGGCTCACTCCGGAGATCTGGCAGTTCCACGATGTGGGCACGGAGACCGGCTGGGTCTCGAAGGACGAGGACGGCGACCGGCAGACCCGCCCGTACAAGGGGTCGTGCATCTTCCAGAACCGCCCGGGCTTCGCCGGGGGCGCGGGCTGCTCGCTGCACATCCTGGCGCTCCAGGAGGGGCGCGAGCCGCTGGAGACCAAGCCGGACGTCTGCTGGCAGCTGCCGATCCGCCGCACGTACGACTGGATCGACCGGCCCGACGACACCCGGGTGCTCCAGGTGTCGATCGGCGAGTACGACCGTCGCGGCTGGGGCCCCGGCGGTCACGACCTGCACTGGTGGTGCACCTCGGCGACCTCGGCGCACGGCGCGGGCGACCCGGTGTACGTCTCGTACCGCCCGGAGTTGATCGAACTGATGGGCAAGGAGGGGTACGACCGCCTGGTCGAGCTGTGCGAACAGCGACTGGCCTCCCGACTGCCCCTGGTGGCACCGCACCCTGCGGATCCGACGGAGGCGTCGGGGCCGTCGGGGCCGGCAACTGCCGCAGGCCGATAGCCGATGGGCCTATCGGCCAGCGGGCGGCGGGCGGCGGACCGCTTCCCGGCCTGGGAGTGAAGAAAGGACCGTCGGGCCCTTCTCGGCTCCCCCTCGCCCCCTCCCTGACCCCTGACTGCCTGGCTCCCTCCCCGCCGGTCTACGACGCCGGTGGGGGGTCGCCGCCTCCGTCGCCCGGTGGTGTCGTGGGGCCGCCCGGGTCCGTCGGTGCCGGGTCGGTGGGGGTCGGGGTGGGGTCCGGCTGGGCCGGGCCGGTGGGCGTGGGGTCCGGGTCAGGGGTGGGCGGTGGCGCGGTGGGCCTCGGGGCGCCCGGGTCCGGGACCGGTGGGGTCGGCCGGGGGTCGACCGGCGGCGTCGGCGCCGGACCGTAGCCCTCGATCGTCACCACGGCGTCCGACGGGGCCAGCGTCACCCGCGCGGTCCAGTACCCGGTGGGTTCGCTCAGCTGGTCGACGTACACCTTGATCGTCACTGACTCGCCGGGCTTCAGTGTGCCCGAGTACTGGCTGAGGTAGAGCCAGTCGGCGCCGGTGCGGGCGGACCAGCGGACGGACGAGTCACCGGTCGCCCTGAGGGTGATGAGGGTGGTGTCGCCGTCGTTCGCGGCGGCGACGGCGAGTGCGCCCCGCCCTTTGCCCTGGCTGACCTCCACGGACACGTCGTCCGCCGCGTGCTTCCCCCGGCTGTGGCGGGCGTCGGGCCTGGTCCGGGCGCTGCCGGCGTTCTCGTAGGCGTCGCTGCCGTCGCCGACGGTGCCGTCGCCGTCACCCTGCTCCTCGCCCGCGCTGACCGAGCGGCCGTCGCTCCCCTCGCCGATGAGGGGAGCGCCCCGGTAGGCGGCCCAGAGGGCGAAGACCGGCGCGGCGACGACGGTGGCGACCACGGTGGTGGTCACGGCCCGCGCGCGCAGCCGGTCCCGGCGGGCCGCGCGGTCCCGCGGGTCCATGGGGAAGCCACGCCGGTCGAAGCGCGGGGCGCCGCCACGCGCGCGCGTGAGGTGGGCCATCGCGGGACCCAGGGCGGCGCGCGGTGCTTCGAGCACCGGCAGCGCGGCGGGCGTGACGGTGGTGCCGGGCCAGCGGCCGGGGACGGCGCGCTCGGCGGCGCGCCGGCAGACGGGGCAGTCGTCGACGTGCCGGACGAGCTCGCGGCGCAGGGTGGCGCTCAGGACGAACTGACGGTCACCGGTCAGCAGGGCGACGCTCGCGCAGGCGCCGGTCTCGACGACGGCGAGGGCGGCCCGGGTGCGCTCCACCTCACAGGCGGCGGAGGCGAGCAGCTCCCGCGCGGCCGTCGCGTCCATGCCCAGCACGGCGGCGACCTCGTGGGCGGTGAGCTGATGCCGTACGGCCAGCTCCAGTGCCTCGCGCTGCTCGGGTGTGGTGCCGGCCGCCTCCGGCCAGGCGAGCAGGGCGAGTTCACGCCGCCGCTGCCGTTCCTCGTCCTCGGAGAGGGCAACGGCCCTCACGGCGCTCTTGGCGGCGCGCGACTTCTCCGAGCGCCCCTGCTCCGAGCGCCCTTTCTCCGAGAACCCTGTCTCCGAGCGCGCCGCTTCCGGGCGCGTCATTTCCGAGCGCGTCTTCTCGGCGTGCACCTTGTCGGCCCCACCGCCGTGCACCGGTTGGCGCGTGGAGACGTGGGCGCCCGGACGCTTCTGCCTGACCTCGGCGAGCCTGCGCAGGCAGGCCCAGCGGGCCAGTGCGTACAGCCAGGCCCGACGGTCGTCGGCGGTGTCCGGTCCTCGGCGCCGCCCGGCGAGCGCGAGCGCGTCGGCGAGCGCCGCGGTGGCCGCGTCGCGGTCGCACAGCACGGACATGCAGTAGGTGAACAGGCCGTCCAGGTACGGCTCGTAGCGCGCCGACGGGCGCTGCGCCACCGCGCGCGCCGCCGCCCGATCGCGCGCCTCACGGTGCGCCCGGTGTGCGCCGGTGGTGCGGGTCGAGGTTTCCGGACTGATGCTCATCATTCATGGACGGTAGGCGCCCGGAACCAGCACCTTCTCGCCCCTTGAGCACATTTACTCCGTACGGGTGAAACGATCCCTCATAAGGGGACAGGAATCCCGCATTCCGCGGCGCGCGGGAAGCTTGACCGAATGTTGTGCACTTTATTGACTGCCACCAGAAAATAGCCCTACCTTCCTTGGTGGTCCGAGCTACTCCCAAGTACGAGCGGGCAACGTCCCCCCTCCTCCGCGTCGACAGGAGCCCCACCCCCATGGCCGCACGCACCCGACGCTCCACCCGCCGCTCCACCCGCCGAGCCCTCGCCGCCCTGGCCGCGGCCGTCGTCCTCTCGCTGACCGGCGCCTCCGTCTCGGCCGCCGCGCCCCTGACCGCCGCGCCCGCCGTCGAACGCCTCAACGGCACCCTCCCCGACGGCGCCACCTGGATAGCGGACGTCCCGGAGAACTGGAACGGCACCTTGATCGTCTTCAGTCACGGCTTCGGCTCGACCGTGCCCCAGAACGCCCCCCGCGAGGCTGTACGCCTCCGCCTCCTCGAAGAGGGCTACGCCCTCACCGGCTCCTCCTACGACACCAGCGAGACCCTGTGGGCCCTGGAGAGCGCGGAGCGCGACCAGGTCGCCACCGTCGCCGCGGTCACCGAGAGGATCGGCGAACCCACCCGCACCCTGTCCATCGGCCAGTCCATGGGCGGCCTGGTCAACGCCCGGCTCGCCCGCTCGGGCGCCGGCGGCATCGACGGCGCCCTGGGCCTGTGCGGTCTCGTGGCCGGCGCCAACGACCTGCACTCCTACCAGCTCGACGCCGAGTACACGATCGCCCGGCTCCTGCTCCCCGACACTCCCGTGAAGCTGGTGGACTTCGCCTCCGAGGCCGAGGGCGCCACCACGGGCCGACAACTCACCGACGCCGTCGTCACCGCCCAGAAGACCCCTGAGGGCCGGGCCCGGATCGCCCTCGCGGCCGCCTACCTCAACCTGCCCACCTGGGCACCCGGCAAGGACCGCCCCGCCGCCGGTGACCGGGAGGAGCAGCAGGCCCAGCAGTACGAGTGGCTGGCCCGAGGCGTCCTCAACCGCGTCGAGCCGGCCCGCTTCCACGTGGAGAAGGCCCTCGGCGGCAACAACTCCGGCAACAAGGGCGTCGACTACGCGCGCGTGCTCTCGGGCTCCCAGCACGCACCCCTGGTCAAGGCCCTCTACAAGAAGGCCGGCCTCGACCTGCGAGCCGATCTGCGCGACCTGACCGCCAACGCCACCATCACCGCCGACCCGGCCGCCGTCGCCGCCGGCCTGCGCACGTCCTCCGCGGGCCAGGGCCTCGCCGTCCCCCTCCTCAACATCCACACCACCGCCGACGACCTCGTCCCGGTCGAACAGGAGTCCCGCTTCGCCACCCGGGTCCGCGCCTCCGGCGACGCCGCGCAGCTCCGCCAGGCCTACGTCGAACGCCAGGGCCACTGCGCCTTCACCACCGCCGAGACGGTGGCCGCCCTCCACGCCCTGGAGTCCCGTCTCGACACCGGCCGCTGGGGCACGTCCGCCACCCCGGCCGCCCTCCAGTCCGCCGCCACGGCCCTCGACCTCGACGGCGCGGCCTACGTCCCGTACCGCCCGGCCGAACTGACCATCGGCCGTCGCCCGTAGGAACCGGCCCCGGCGCCCCTCACGGGACGGACGGCAACCGAGCAGAGGAACCGCCGGGCCGACGGCCGGTGCGTGGAAGCCCATGGTCCGACGGGCGACGGGCTCCACGCACCGGCCAGGCCCTGCCCCCTCCACCGCCGGACGCCCCCCGGAGCGCCCCTCTCCACGCAACCCATTCGGCCGACGGTCGGAGACTGTCAGTGCCCTCCGTTACGGTTCGTCCATGGCTGCCCGTACGAAGACCACGAAGGACCGCCCGTCCTACCGCTGCACCGAATGCGGCTGGCAGACGGCCAAGTGGCTGGGCCGCTGCCCCGAATGCCAGGCCTGGGGCACGGTCGAGGAGTACGGCACCCCCGCCGTCCGTACGACGACCCCGGGCCGCGTCACCACCTCCGCGGTCCCCATCGGCCAGGTGGACGGCCGCCAGGCCACCGCCCGCTCCACCGGCGTCGCCGAGCTCGACCGAGTCCTCGGGGGAGGCCTCGTCCCCGGCGCCGTCGTCCTCCTCGCGGGAGAGCCCGGCGTCGGCAAGTCCACCCTCCTCCTCGACGCCGCCGCCAAGTCCGCGAGCGCCGAACACCCCACCCTGTACGTCACGGGCGAGGAGTCCGCCAGCCAGGTCCGCCTGCGCGCCGACCGCATCGGCGCCCTCCACGACCACCTCTACCTCGCCGCCGAGACCGACCTCGCCGCCGTGCTCGGTCACTTGGACGCGGTCAAACCGGGCCTGCTGATCCTCGACTCGGTCCAGACCGTCGCCTCCCCCGAGATCGACGGCGCCCCCGGCGGCATGGCCCAGGTCCGCGAGGTCGCCGGCGCCCTGATCCGCGCCTCCAAGGAACGCGGCATGTCCACACTCCTCGTGGGACACGTCACCAAGGACGGCGCCATCGCGGGCCCCCGCCTCCTGGAGCACCTCGTCGACGTGGTCCTGCACTTCGAGGGCGACCGGCACGCCCGCCTCCGCCTGGTCCGCGGCGTCAAGAACCGCTACGGCGCCACGGACGAGGTCGGCTGCTTCGAGTTGCACGACGAGGGCATCACCGGCCTGACCGACCCCAGCGGGCTGTTCCTCACCCGCCGCGACGAACCCGTCCCCGGCACCTGCCTGACCGTCACGCTGGAGGGCCGCCGCCCCCTGGTCGCGGAAGTGCAGTCGCTCACAGTGGACTCGCAGCTCCCCTCCCCCCGCCGGACCACGTCCGGCCTGGAGACCTCCCGGGTCTCGATGATGCTCGCGGTCCTGGAACAGCGCGGCCGGATCAGCGCCCTCGGCAAGCGGGACATCTACTCGGCGACGGTCGGCGGCGTGAAGCTGTCGGAGCCCGCGGCGGACCTCGCGATCGCGCTGGCCCTGGCCTCCGCGGCGACCGACACCCCCCTGCCCAAGAACCTCGTGGCGATCGGCGAAGTGGGCCTCGCGGGCGAGGTCAGAAGAGTCACCGGCGTCCAGCGTCGGCTCTCCGAGGCACACCGCCTCGGCTTCACCCACGCGCTCGTTCCGTCCGATCCCGGCAAGGTTCCTCCCGGTATGAAGGTCCTGGAAGTGGCCGACATGGGAGACGCCCTGCGGGTACTGCCCCGATCCCGTCGGCGAGAGGCCCCACGGGACGAGGAGGACCGCCGGTAGACTTTGCCCAGGTCTCGCCCGTCCGTACGAACCACGTGTGCGAAACGGGAGCGCCCCAGAACCTGCGACCGGAGGAGTGCAGTGGCAGCCAACGACCGGGCAGCAGCTCCCGGAAAGTCCGGTGGGAGCTCCGGTGCCGATGGCCTGATGCGCGCCTCACTGAGCGCCGTGGCCCCAGGCACGGCCCTGCGCGACGGGCTAGAACGGATTCTCCGCGGCAACACCGGCGGACTCATCGTGCTGGGCTCCGACAAGACCGTCGAAGCCATGTGCACGGGCGGTTTCGTCCTGGATGTCGAGTTCACGGCCACGCGCCTGCGTGAGCTGTGCAAACTGGACGGCGGCATCGTCCTCGCCTCGGACCTCTCCAAGATCCTCCGGGCGGGCGTGCAACTGGTCCCCGACCCGACGATCCCCACAGAGGAGACGGGCACCCGGCACCGCACGGCCGACCGCGTGAGCAAGCAGGTGGGCTTCCCCGTCGTCTCGGTCTCCCAGTCGATGCGCCTCATCGCGCTGTACGTCGACGGACAGCGCCGCGTCCTGGAGGACTCGGCCGCGATCCTCTCCCGCGCGAACCAGGCCCTCGCCACCCTCGAGCGCTACAAGCTCCGCCTGGACGAGGTGGCGGGTACCCTCTCCGCCCTGGAGATCGAGGACCTGGTGACGGTCCGGGACGTCTCGGCGGTCGCCCAGCGACTGGAGATGGTCCGGCGCATCGCCACCGAAATCGCCGAATACGTGGTCGAACTGGGCACGGACGGCCGCCTCCTGGCCCTCCAGCTCGACGAACTGATCGCGGGCGTCGAACCGGAACGCGAGCTGGTGGTGAGGGACTACGTCCCCGAGCCCACCGCCAAACGCTCCCGCACGGTCGACCAGGCCCTCCACGAACTCGACGCCCTCACCCACGCCGAGCTCCTCGAACTCTCCACGGTCGCCCGCGCCCTCGGCTACACCGGCTCTCCCGAGGGCATGGACTCAGCCGTCTCCCCGCGCGGTTTCCGCCTCCTCGCCAAGGTCCCGCGTCTCCCGGGCGCCATCATCGACCGCCTCGTGGAGCACTTCGGCGGCCTCCAGAAACTCCTCGCCGCCAGCGTCGACGACCTCCAGACGGTCGACGGCGTCGGCGAGGCCCGCGCCCGCAGCGTGCGCGAGGGCCTGTCCCGCCTGGCGGAGTCGTCGATCCTGGAACGCTACGTCTGACCGACCGCCCCGCGGCAGCCCACACCGGACGAGGTCGAGGACAAGGACGAGGACGAGACCGAAGGCCAACAGGGGGTCCGGGGACGCGGCCCCCAGGCCCGCCCGCCCACGTCCCTCAGTCCTTCTCCAGCACGAAGGACGTCCGGGCCGTGGCCAGCCCCGGCGCCTTCGCCTCGACGAGGTACGTCCCGGCGGTGGCCGAACCGGCAGAGGGAGTGGCGCAGTTGGGGGCGCTGGGGTCGCGGTTCCACTCGACGGTGTAGGTGACCCGGTCACCGGCCGGCACCTTGAACATCAGGCTGCCCGCCGTCTCATGGCAGTCGTCGGACGCCCAGAACGTGTCGTCGGCGTCGGCCGGGGTGATCGTCACCACCGTGTTGTCCGGCCCGAGATCGAGCTTGCAGTCCCCGCCGGAGGAGTTGCGGGCGATGAGTTCGAACGTGGGGTTCACCCCGGGTTCGTAGGCGTTACGCACGCTGCGCACGGTCAACTTCACCGCACCGGCGGTGCAGTTGGGCAGGCTGGACCCCGCCGGAACCTGCTCGCCGGAGCTGCTCCCGTTCTTGCCGCCGTCGTCGGACGTGCCCCCACCCGCCGCACCGGCGCCGGCAGTCGTGTCCGCACCACCGGAACCCGATCCGGAGCCGGACCCCGAACCCTCGCCCGACCCGGTGCCGGAACTGTCGCCCCCGGAGCCCGACTCGTCACCCGACTCGTCGCGTCCGCCCGGCGCTTCACTGATCGCGGGACCGGAACCGGACGGCCCGGGAGTGATCGAGGTCACGGGATTCTTACCGTCCGGCTCACCCGCGTTGTTGTCACCGTCTCCGCCACCTCCGGTGACGACCCACACGACGAGGATCGCGAGCAGACCGACGACGGTCAGCAGAACGGCCCTCCGGCGCCAGTAGATGGTGGAGGGAAGCGGCCCGATCGGATTGCGCAGAGATCCCACGGCGCAAACTGTACGAGAGATCCGGCACTTCGCTGGCCCCACCCGCCGCCCGAAACCTCAACTTTTCCGGATCATCATCCCGGTCGTTCTTGTGATCGCCGCGACCGACCGTCCCGTGATCGCGGTGTGTGATCACAGAGCCCGTACGAGCACGATCCGTGACCGCCCACGGGTAGCGCGATCAGCACCAACTCTCCGTCCCCCCACGTCCGTTCACGGAACACACGCGCCGCCGACACCGAGTCCACTCGGCGCCTGTCTCGACTCACCTGCCACAATCGTCCCCACCACCGCAGCACGTCGCAGGACTTGGAGAAGACCATGGCCGGATCCGAGACCGTGGAGAACGGCGCCGGCGCACCGGCGTCGAGGCCGTTGCGCAAGCTGGGGTTCCTGACCATCGGGCTGTTCGACGAGGCCGACCCGCGCCGGGGCCACGAGTCCACGCTGGAGATCATCGAGCTGGGTGAGCGGCTCGGATTCGACAGCGCGTGGCTGCGCCACCGTCATCTGCAGTACGGCATCTCCTCCCCCGTCGCGGTCCTCGCGGCCGCCTCGCAGCGCACGAGCCGTATCGAACTGGGCACCGCCGTCATCCCGTTGGGGTGGGAGAACCCGCTGCGGCTCGCCGAGGACCTGGCCACGGTCGACCTCCTCTCCGGCGGCCGGCTCAACCCGGGGGTCAGCGTCGGACCGCCGATGCACTACGACACCGTCAAGGCGGCGCTCTACCCGGACACGGCCGACGCGGAGGACTTCGGCTTCGAACGGGTCCGGCGGCTCCTGGGCTTCGTACGCGGCGAGGCGGCCACGGACTTCAGCGGCATCGAGGGGTTCGAGGTCTTCTCCGACCGGGTCCAGCCGCACTCCCCCGGGCTGGGCGCCCGGCTGTGGTACGGCGGCGGCAGCCTCCGGTCGGCGCGGTGGGCCGGCGAGCACGGGATGAACTTCCTGACCAGCAGCGTGGTGAAGGTGGAGGAGCCGGTGGAGGGGGTGGCGGCGGAGCCGGGGACCGCGGAGCCGGGGACCGCGGAGCCGGGGACCGCGGCCGCCTCCGGGACGGTGGACTTCGCCGAGATCCAGCGCTCGCACATTCGGGAGTTCCGCGCGCACCACCCCGACGGCGAGCGGGCCCGGGTCTCGCAGGGCCTCGTCGTCATCCCCACCGACTCGGCGAGCTCGGAGCAGCGCGCCAAGTACGAGGCGTACGCGGCGCAGCGGTTGCCCCGGACCACCGCGCCGCAGGGGCCGGGGCGGCTCCTGTTCGCGCCGGACCTGGTGGGCACATCCGCGGAGATCGCCGAGCGGCTGCGGGCGCACGTCGCGTTCCGCGAGATCGACGAGGTGGCCTTCGCACTGCCGTTCACCTTCGAGCACGAGGACTACGTCCAGATCCTCACGGACATCGCGACGACGCTGGGGCCGGCGTTGGGCTGGCACCCGGCCGACTGAAGACCAGGCCCCGCATCCCGCCCCCACCACATCCCGCATGGCAGGATCGACCGTGCCATGACTGCACCCACGAAACCTCAGAGCAGCCCTGTCGACGTAACCCCCAATTCCACCCCCACCCCCACGGCCACCGACCTGCACACCCCGGTGATCGCCTGGTTCGAGACGCACGCCCGTGATCTGCCCTGGCGGCGACCGGAGGCCGGGCCATGGGGGGTGATGGTCAGCGAGTTCATGCTCCAGCAGACTCCGGTCAACCGTGTGCTGCCCGTCTACGAGCAGTGGTTGGCGCGCTGGCCCCGTCCGGCGGACCTCGCGAAGGAACCACCGGGTGAGGCGGTGCGCGCGTGGGGCCGGCTCGGTTACCCCCGTCGCGCACTGCGGCTCCACGGCGCGGCGGTGGCCATAACGGAACGGCACGGCGGCGACGTACCGCGCGATCACGCGCAGCTGCTCGCCCTGCCGGGGATCGGCGAGTACACGGCCGCGGCGGTGGCGTCGTTCGCGTACGGGCAGCGGCACGCCGTGCTCGACACGAACGTGCGGCGGGTCCTCGCCCGCGCGGTGAGCGGCACGCAGTACCCGCCGAACGCGACCACGGCCGCCGAGCGGAAGCTGGCCCGGGCCCTGCTGCCCGAGGACGACGGGACGGCGTCCCGGTGGGCGGCCGCGTCGATGGAGCTGGGCGCGCTGGTGTGCACGGCGAAGAACGAGACGTGCGGGCGTTGTCCGATCGCCGGGCAATGCGCCTGGCGGCTGGCGGGGAAGCCCGCGCACGAGGGCCCGGCGCGGCGCGGTCAGACGTACGCCGGTACCGACCGGCAGGTGCGCGGCAAGCTGCTCGCCGTCCTGCGGGAGGCGATCGGGCCGGTGCCGCAGGCCGTGCTCGACCGGGTGTGGGACGAGCCGGTGCAGCGGGCGCGCGCCCTGGACGGGCTGGTCTCCGACGGACTCGTGGAACCTCTCCCGGGGGGCCTCTACCGCCTCCCCCTCACCTGACCCACCGGTGTCACCGACGGGGTAAACCGGCCCATCTCCGCCCGAAAGCCCACTCCGCTTTACCCCGTTCCTACTTCTGTTACACAACCGACGGACAGCCGAGCGTTCTCCGCAGGCTGCCTCGGACGTCTCCGTGACAACCCCTCCGTAGCTTCATTGGCGTACCGCAGGAACCCGCGAAACGAACCGGCGGAACCGGCGGAACGAGCGGCACGCACTGCGGATCGCATGCGGCACGCACCAGCACAGAAGCGGCGGACAACCGGCACCGCGCCACAGCGCGGACGTCGGAAACGGGGAACGGAGGCGGTTGATCATGGCGCACGGCGAGGTGCTCGAATTCGAGGAGTACGTCCGTACCCGGCAGGACGCGCTGCTGCGCAGCGCCCGCCGGCTCGTGCCGGACCCGGTGGACGCCCAGGATCTGCTGCAGACGGCACTGGCACGGACGTACGGCCGCTGGGACGGCATCGCGGACAAGCGGCTGGCGGACGCCTACCTGCGCAGGGTCATGATCAACACGCGTACGGAGTGGTGGCGGGCCCGCAAGCTGGAGGAGGTCCCGACCGAGCAGCTGCCGGACGCCTGCATCGACGACGCCACCGAGCAGCACGCGGACCGCGCCCTCCTGATGGACATCATGAAGGTGCTGGCACCCAAGCAGCGCAGTGTCGTGGTCCTGCGACACTGGGAGCAGATGTCCACGGAGGAGACGGCCGCCGCCCTCGGCATGTCGGCCGGCACGGTCAAGAGCACGCTGCACCGTGCGCTGGCCCGACTCCGCGAGGAGTTGGAGTCGCGGGACCACGAAGAGCGCGCCGCCCGTGCGCTCGAAGCGAGCGAGGAGCAGGAGCGTTGCGCGGCCTGAGCACAGCGGCCGACCCCCGTCCGGGGGTCAGGCGGGCCACGAAGGCGGTGATCACGGCGGTGGCCGTGCTCGCCGCCCTCGCCCTTTCCGTGTCCGCCTGCGGCACCGGCGGCACCGGCGCCCGGGACGAGGGGCCGGCCGACAGCGACTCCCTCGCGGCGGGCGGGGCCACACCGTCCGTGTCCGGTTCGGCGGACGCCGACGGGGAGGGCGACCACCCGAGTGTCGCCGAGGTCGTCCGGATGGTCCGCGCGGACCCGGAGGTCAGCAAGACGGTCAAGAGCGACCTGAGGCCGTGCGTGGCCGACGAGTACCCGGTGGACGTGACGTACGGGGACCTGACCGGAGGTTCGTCCGACGACCTCGTGGTCAATGTGATGACCTGTGCGGACGCCGTCGGTGTGGCGTCGTACGTGTACCGCGCGGAGAAGAAGGGGGCGTACCGGAGCGTCTTCCTGTCCGAACAGCCCCCCGTCTACGCGGAGATCGACCGGGGCGACCTCCTGGTCACCCGGCAGCTGTACGAGAATGGCGACCCCTCCTCGTATCCGACCAGCGAGGAAGTGACCACCTACCGCTGGATCAAGGACGACTTCGTCCAGCGCTCCAGCACACGCACCGAGTACAGCACCGCGGTGGGCGGCGCGGAGTCGGCGACTCCCGGGTCGAGCTGAGCCGAGTCCGGCCGCCCCCGACCCACTCGATCTTCCCGACCTACCCGACCTACTGTGACACGTACGGATGACGCGTCTCGTCCTCCCGACCTTCCCGCCCCACCCGACACCCTTCGACCGAGAGCGAGCGAGATCACCGGATGGCAGAGCAGACCCATGTCCTGTTCGTCGAGGACGACGACGTCATCCGCGAGGCCACCCAGCTCGCCCTGGAGCGGGACGGATTCGCGGTCACGGCCATGCCCGACGGGCTGTCGGGGCTGGAGGCGTTCCGCGCGAACCGGCCCGACATCGCCCTCCTCGACGTCATGGTCCCGGGCCTGGACGGGGTCTCCCTGTGCCGCCGCATCCGTGACGAGTCGACCGTCCCGGTGATCATGCTCTCCGCGCGTGCCGACTCGATCGACGTGGTGCTGGGCCTGGAGGCGGGCGCCGACGACTACGTGACCAAGCCGTTCGACGGCGCGGTCCTGGTCGCCCGGATCCGCGCGGTGCTGCGCCGCTTCGGCCACGCGAGCGGCGGTGACGCCAAGGCGGAGGAGGCCGGGGCCGCGGGCAGCGGCGGAGTGCTCACCTTCGGCGAGCTGGTGATCGACACCGAGGGCATGGAGGTACGGAAGTCGGGGGTGCCGGTGGCGCTGACACCGACCGAGATGCGGCTGCTGCTGGAGTTCTCGTCCGCCCCCGGCACGGTTCTCTCCCGTGACAAGCTGCTCGAACGCGTGTGGGACTACGGCTGGGGCGGTGACACCCGGGTCGTCGACGTCCACGTCCAGCGGCTGCGCGCGAAGATCGGCCAGGACCGGATCGAGACGGTCCGCGGCTTCGGCTACAAGCTCAAGGCCTGAGCGGGGACGGGACCGACATGGAGTCGAGGGGGATACGAGGAGGGCGGCGGGCGCCGGAGGCGACACACGCCGCCGCCGGGCGGCCGTTCGGCGGGCGCGCGTCGGGGGCGCCGGCATCGGACGCGAGGTCCGCGTCGGGCACGGGGCCCGCCGCGGGCATCCGGACGGGGCTGCGCTGGCAGTTGAGCGCGGCGATCGCCCTGGTCGGAGCGCTGGTGGCGGTCGCGCTGAGCCTGGTCGTGCACAACGCGGCGCGCGTCTCGATGCTCGACAACTCACGCGACCTCGCCAACGAGCGCATCCAGGTCGCCCAGCGCATGTACGAGTCGGGCCGCCCGCTGAAGTCCGGCGCCTTCGGGGTCAAGCTCGACGACCCCGACATCCCGAAGGACCTGCTGGCCAAGGTGAGCGAGGGTCGCCGGGCCACCTACGTGTCCGAGGGCGAGAACGGGGTGCCCGACATCTGGGCGGCGGTCCCGCTGAAGGACAAGCGGGTCCTGTCCCTGCACACCGACTTCACCGACCACAGCTCGGCGGTGATGCGGGACCTCGACCAGGCCCTGCTCATCGGCTCGATCGCGGTCGTCTTCGGCGGCTCGGCCCTCGGAGTCCTCATCGGCGGCCAGATGTCCCGTCGGCTGCGCAAGGCGGCGGCCGCCGCCCACGAGGTGGCCAAGGGCGAGTCGGACGTACGGGTGCAGGACGCGATCGGCGGTGTCGTACGCGACGAGACCGCGGAGCTGGCGCGGGCCGTGGACGCCATGGCAGACACCCTGCGGCAGCGCATCGAGGCGGAGCGCCGGGTGACGGCGGACATCGCCCACGAGCTGCGTACGCCGGTGACCGGACTCCTGACGGCCGCGGAACTGCTGCCCCCGGGCCGCCCCTCCGAGCTGGTCCGCGACCGGGCCCAGGCGATGCGCACGCTCGTGGAGGACGTGCTGGAGGTGGCCCGCCTCGACGGGGCCTCCGAGCGGGCCGAGTTGCAGGACATCATGCTGGGTGAGTTCGTGGCCCGGCGGGTGGCGGCGAAGAACGCGGACGTACGCGTGCGGGTGGTGCACGAGTCGGAGGTGACGACCGACCCCCGCCGTCTCGAGCGGGTCCTGCTGAACCTGCTGGCCAACGCGGCGAAGCACGGCAGACCGCCGATCGAGGTGTCCGTCGAGGGCCGCGTCATCCGGGTCCGCGACCACGGCCCCGGCTTCCCCGAGGAACTCCTCGCCGACGGGCCCCGTCGTTTCCGCACCGGCGCCTCCGACCGGGCCGGCCAGGGTCACGGCCTCGGCCTCACCATCGCCGCCGGCCAGGCACGCGTCCTCGGTGCCCGCCTCACCTTCCGCAACGTCCGCCCGCCCGGGTCCCCCGACGTGGTCCCGGCGGAGGGCGCCGTCGCCGTCCTCTGGCTCCCGGAACACGCCCCGACGAACACGGGAAGCTACCCGATGCTGCCGATGCCGAACGACGCGACGGGGTAGAGAGACCAGCCGGTGCGGGCCTGAAAAGCACGGGGCGCAGCCCCTGCTTTTCAGGGGCGCGGGGAACTGCGCGAGAAGCCCCACGCACCAAGCACCCGCACCCGCACCCGCACCCGCACCTGCGCCTGCGCCTGCGCCCGCCAACGCACCGACCCCCCGAGCTCGACCGCGAACTCAGGGGGCCCACTCACACCATCAGACAGCTGCCGCGGCCTCCTTCGCCCCAGCCTCCCCAGTCTTCCCGGTCGTTCCGCCCTCATCGGACGCATCCGCCGCGGAAGACCCCCCGGCCCCCCGCAACGGCACCTCCGTCACGAACACCGCCGCCACCAACGCCACCACGGAGACCACCGCCCCCAGCAGAAACGCCGAGTGCGTCCCGGAGGACACCGCGTACTGGTAGGCCTCCCGCGCGGCCTCCGGCAGCTTCGCCATACTCGCCGCGTCCAGCTGCGCCGACTGCTCGGTCACGCTGGACCCCAGCGCCCCGGCCCGCTCGGTCATCACGTCCTGCACCCGGCTGTTGAACAACGCGCCCATGATCGCGACGCCGAAGGACGACCCGAGGGTCCGGGAGAGCGTGGTCGTGGACGACGCGACGCCCATGTCCTTCATCTCGACGCTGTTCTGCGCGACCAGCATGGTGATCTGCATCAGGCATCCCATACCGGCACCCAGCACGGCCATGAACAGCCCGGACGTCACCCGGCTCGTCCCGGTGTCCATCTGCGCCAGCAGGAACAGCCCCACGATCATCAGGACACTCCCGACGATCGGGAAGACCTTGTAGCGGCCGCTGTTCGTGGTCACCCGTCCGGCCACCATCGACACCGCGAGCATCGCCCCCAGCAGCGGCAGCAGCAACAGCCCGGAGTTGGTCGCGGACGCGCCCTGTACGGACTGCTGGTAGAGCGGCAGGAACAGCACGGCGCCGAACATCACGAACCCGGTGAAGAACCCGATCACGGACATGAGCGTGAAGTTCCGGCTGCGGAAGATGTGCAGCGGGATCACCGGCTCGGTCGCCCGCTTCTGCACGATCACGAACCCGACCAGCGAGGTCACCCCGAGCGCGATCAGCTCCATGATGACGGCCGACCCCCAGGCGTACTCGGTGCCGCCCCACGTGGTCACCAGCACGATCGCCGTGATGCCCACGGTCAGCAGGGCCGCGCCCAGATAGTCGATGTCCCGCGCCGAGCGCCCCTCGCGCGACGGCTTCGGCAGGTGCAGCACGGCACTGATGGCGATCAGCGCCACGATCCCGAGCGGCAGGTTGATGTAGAAGGACCAGCGCCAGCTCCAGTGGTCCGTGATGAACCCGCCCACCAGCGGGCCGCCGATCATGGCGAGGGCCATCACCCCGGCCATCATGCCCTGGTACTTGCCGCGCTCCCGCGGCGGTATCAGGTCACCGATGATCGCCATGACGCCGACCATCAGCCCGCCGGCGCCGAGTCCCTGCACCGCGCGGAACCCGATGAGCTGGCCCATGCCCTGGGCCATTCCGCTCAGCGCGGACCCGATCAGGAAGATCACGATCGAGGCCATGAAGACCCGCTTGCGGCCGTAGAGGTCGCCGAGCTTGCCCCAGATGGGCGTGGAGGCGGCGGTCGCGAGCGTGTAGGCGGTGACGACCCACGCCAGATGTTCGAGCCCGCCCAGCTCTCCCACGATGGTCGGCATCGCGGTCCCGATGATCATGTTGTCGAGCATCGCGAGCAGCATGGCGATCATGAGCGCGAGCAGCACCACCCGCACACTGCGCGGCTGCGGCCCGTCCGCCTCGGCCCCACCACTCACTTCGTTCTCCTTCTCCGCACCCATCGCGGTCCTCCACTCCCCCCGGAGCTTCCGAGCACTTACTTGCCGACCGGCTAGTTGTTTACACTGAGGGAAACTAGGCCCCTAACTAGCCGGGCGTCAAGTAAGCGTGATGGGCTTGGCCGAGGCTTGACCGACCAGGGCCGTCCGAGCGGCGAGGAGTACGAGGATGAGCGGCACGACACAGGACGCGACGGGCGCGACGAACGCGGCGCCGAAGCGGCAGCGTCGCGGTGACACCCGCCAGCGCATCCAGGACGTCGCCCTCGAGCTCTTCGCCGAGCAGGGCTACGAGAAGACCTCGCTGCGGGAGATCGCCGAACGTCTCGACGTGACGAAGGCTGCGCTGTACTACCACTTCAAGACCAAGGAAGACATCCTCATCGGCCTCTTCCAGGATCTGCAGCGCCCGATCGACGAACTGATCGAGTGGGCGGGCACCCAGCCGCGCACCCTCGACACCAAGCGGGAGATCCTGCGCCGCTACAGCGTGGCCCTGGCCGACGTCGCCCCCCTCTTCCGCTTCATGCAGGAGAACCAGGCGGCGGTGCGCGAGCTGAGCGTCGGAGAGACGTTCAAGGACCGCATGATCCGGCTGATCGACACCATCAAGGAACCGGACGCCGCCCTGACCGACCAGGTCCGCTGCACGAGCGCCCTGTTCACGATGCACGCCGGCATGTTCGTCCTCCGGGACGTCGAAGGCGACCCCGAGGAGAAGCGCAAGGCCGTCCTGGAGGTCGCGATCGATCTGGTGACTCAGGCGCACGCCGGCACCCAGAGCTCTGGCTCCTGAGGCCCGCCGGATCCGGGCAGGCCCTCGAAAGCTCTCGGGAACTCGGCTCAGATGCTGACGCCCTTGGTGCGCAGGAAGGCGACCGGGTCGATGGCCGAGCCGTAGGTGGCGGTCGTACGGATCTCGAAGTGCAGGTGCGGCCCGCTGGAGTTACCGGTGTTGCCGGAGAGGGCGATGCGCTGCCCGGTCTTGACGACCTGCCCGGCCTTCACGTTCACCTTCGACAGGTGGGCGTACTGCGAGAACGTTCCGTTGCCGTGCTTGATGACGACGGCGTTGCCGTACGCCGGGCCGTCACCGGCACCGTTGCCGCCGGCCTTCACGACGGTGCCGCCGTGCGCCGCGGCGACGGCCGTACCGCTCTTGACGGCGAAGTCCTGGCCGCTGTGCTTCGCGGACCACATGTTGCCGGCCTGCGCGAACCGCGCGCTCAGCTTGTAGCCCTTGACGGGGCTGACCCAGGAGGCCGCCTTCTTGGCGGCGGCGGTCTGGACGGTGGCGGTGCCGGCGCTCGTGGCCTGGGCACCACCGGCGGCGGCCGCGACCCCGGCCCCCAGCACACCCGAGACACCCACACCCACGGCCGCCACGGCGGCACGGACACGGAGCTGGGACGTACGGGAACGGGGAGTGCGAACACGCTGCGACATGGAGTACCTCACGGGGGACGGAGACAGGGAACGTGCCTCGGTGGACACGCATCCCACCCGGCGCACATCTGCGGCCGCCGAACGGGACGACACATTGGTACCCCGACCCCCCGAAACCCCCCAAACGTGTGACCTACGACCGAACGTCGTAGCTCTACAGAAATCCCCCCTCTCATTGACACCCACCCCCAAACCGCCCCTCACCTGCACAGCACGACCCGAATCCGTGACCACTAGGCCTTAATGTCCGTTTTGCCCGCCAATCGTTCGCCACTATTCCATCTAGTACCGGACAAATGACCTGTGCGGCACGTCACCGGTATCGGCCGGAAAGAACTCGGGAATGTGACGCCGACTACGAGGCCCGCATCACTCATTTCCGACGCGAAAAAGAGGCTGCCCCGGGACCGAAGTCCCGGGGCAGCCCCTTCTGCTCGCTCAGGCCGAGCGCGGCGGTTACGCGTCCTTGCTCAGGTTCGGTCCCGCACCGCCGGCCGCCTGCTCGATCGGCGGCACGTCCGGCAGGGCCGCCTTCTCCTCACCCCGGAAGGTGAAGATCTGGGTCTCGCCCTCGCCCTCGGTGTCCACGACCACGATGTGGCCGGGGCGCAGCTCGCCGAAGAGGATCTTCTCGGAGAGGGTGTCCTCGATCTCGCGCTGGATGGTCCGGCGCAGCGGCCGGGCGCCCAGCACGGGGTCGTACCCCTTCTTGGACAGCAGTTCCTTGGCGGACTGGGAGAGCTCGATGCCCATGTCCCGGTCCTTCAGGCGCTCGTCGACCTTGCCGATCATCAGGTCGACGATCGCGAGGATGTCGTCCTGCGTGAGCTGCGGGAAGACGACGACGTCGTCGACACGGTTGAGGAACTCGGGCCGGAAGTGCTGCTTGAGCTCGTCCGAGACCTTGTTCTTCATGCGCTCGTAGTTGGTCTTCTTGTCGCCCGAGGCCGCGAAGCCCAGGTTGAAGCCCTTGGAGATGTCCCGGGTGCCGAGGTTGGTCGTCATGATGATGACCGTGTTCTTGAAGTCCACGACCCGGCCCTGGGAGTCGGTCAGACGACCGTCCTCCAGGATCTGCAGCAGCGAGTTGAAGATGTCCGGGTGGGCCTTCTCGACCTCGTCGAAGAGGACGACGGAGAACGGCTTGCGGCGGACCTTCTCGGTCAGCTGGCCGCCCTCTTCGTAGCCCACGTAGCCGGGGGGCGAGCCGAAGAGCCGGGAGACCGTGTGCTTCTCGCTGAACTCCGACATGTCGAGGGAGATCAGCGCGTCCTCGTCGCCGAAGAGGAACTCGGCGAGCGCCTTGGACAGCTCGGTCTTACCGACACCGGACGGGCCGGCGAAGATGAACGAACCACCGGGACGCTTCGGGTCCTTGAGGCCCGCACGCGTACGACGGATCGCCTTCGACAGCGCCTTGACGGCGTCGACCTGGCCGATGACCCGCTTGTGGAGCTCGTCCTCCATGCGCAGCAGACGCGAGGACTCCTCCTCGGTCAGCTTGAAGACCGGGATGCCGGTGGCGGTCGCGAGGACCTCGGCGATCAGCTCGCCGTCGACCTCGGCGACGACGTCCATGTCGCCGGCCTTCCACTCCTTCTCCCGCTTGGCCTTGGCGGCCAGGAGCTGCTTCTCCTTGTCGCGGAGGGAGGCGGCCTTCTCGAAGTCCTGCGAGTCGATCGCGGACTCCTTGTCCCGGCGGACACCGGCGATCTTCTCGTCGAACTCGCGGAGGTCCGGCGGCGCGGTCATCCGGCGGATGCGCATCCGGGAACCGGCCTCGTCGATCAGGTCGATCGCCTTGTCCGGCAGGAAGCGGTCCGAGATGTACCGGTCGGCGAGCGTCGCCGCCTGCACCAGGGCCTCGTCCGTGATCGAGACACGGTGGTGCGCCTCGTACCGGTCGCGGAGACCCTTGAGGATCTCGATGGTGTGCGGGAGCGAGGGCTCGGCGACCTGGATGGGCTGGAAACGGCGCTCCAGGGCCGCGTCCTTCTCCAGGTGCTTGCGGTACTCGTCCAGCGTGGTGGCGCCGATGGTCTGCAGCTCACCGCGGGCCAGCATGGGCTTCAGGATGGAAGCCGCGTCGATGGCGCCCTCGGCGGCACCCGCACCGACCAGCGTGTGCAGCTCGTCGATGAACAGGATGATGTCGCCGCGGGTGCGGATCTCCTTGAGCACCTTCTTCAGGCGCTCCTCGAAGTCACCGCGGTAGCGGGAGCCGGCGACCAGCGCGCCGAGGTCGAGGGTGTAGAGGTGCTTGTCCTTGAGGGTCTCGGGCACCTCGCCCTTGACGATGGCCTGGGCGAGGCCCTCCACGACGGCGGTCTTGCCGACGCCGGGCTCACCGATCAGGACCGGGTTGTTCTTGGTACGGCGGGACAGCACCTGCATGACCCGCTCGATCTCCTTCTCGCGCCCGATGACCGGGTCGAGCTTGGACTCACGAGCGGCCTGGGTGAGGTTCCGTCCGAACTGGTCGAGGACCAGGGACGTGGAGGGCGTGCCCTCGGCGGGGCCGCCGGCCGTGGCGGTCTCCTTGCCCTGGTAACCGGAGAGCAGCTGGATGACCTGCTGCCGCACCCGGTTGAGATCTGCGCCCAGCTTGACCAGGACCTGGGCGGCGACGCCCTCGCCCTCACGGATCAGGCCGAGCAGGATGTGCTCCGTGCCGATGTAGTTGTGGCCCAGCTGAAGGGCCTCGCGGAGCGACAGCTCCAGGACCTTCTTGGCACGGGGGGTGAAGGGGATGTGGCCGGACGGGGCCTGCTGCCCCTGCCCGATGATCTCCTCCACCTGCTGGCGGACCGCCTCGAGCGAAATCCCGAGGCTCTCCAGGGCCTTAGCGGCGACACCCTCACCCTCATGGATCAGGCCCAGGAGGATGTGCTCGGTGCCGATGTAGTTGTGGTTGAGCATCCGGGCTTCTTCCTGAGCCAGGACGACAACCCGCCGCGCGCGGTCGGTGAACCTCTCGAACATCGTTAATCGCTCCTCAGAGCGGTCAGGCAGTGAGGGGACGCTCCCCTCGCTGTCCTTCCGCAGCTTAGTCCCGCAAGCGGGGACCGCTCATTCCAACTGCCGACACCGTCCTTGGCCTCCTGACCCCGAACGCCGACATCTGCTCCAACCCGATGGTGCGAGACGATGTTCCCGCAGGCCAGGCAGTTACCCCCACCATCAGTACGCCGATGGCGAACGTGAGACGGCCTTTCCTGCGTGTCGCCCCCTCCCACTAGGGATGTCTTACCCGTAGGCACTGACACTCCATGCCGGATGCACCGGTTCCCTCCGCTAAGGGCGAACATCCTTGCGTCACCGCACACTGGGGAACGCCCCCTTTCCCGGAACTCTCCGCATCCGCACGGAAACCCAGCGTAACTCTGGGCCTCTTCGCCCGGTTGCTCCTGACATGGCCATCGTCCCCCTTCCCCGCCGACCGCTCGACCCGAGCTCTTCCTCGGCCGCCGCCTCGCGCGATGTCCCGGGTGAGACCCCGTCCGACGCGGTGCGGTGGTGGTACGAGAACGATCTCGGCTGGGCGACCGTGCCCGGGACGCCCGTACATCTCATTACGGGCCTGCGGTTCGATGTGCTCGACGTACCGGTGGAAGCGGGGGCCGCGGCGCTGCGGCACCTGGGGCCGGTGCCCGGTCCGGGTTCACCGGTGGCGCTGTGGGGCGGGCGGATGCTGCTGCTGGTCGCGGCCGGGAGTGCGGAGGAGTTGCCGGGGCTGTTGCGGTGGCTGGACTGGGGCGGCCTCGACCTGGACCTCACTGCCGTCGGAACGGGCGGTCACGTGGTGGCGCCGGCGCCACCGGACGGGGCCGGAAAGCGTGGGGGCATGCGCCGGGAGGCGGGTTCACAGGGGGCCGCCGAGTGGCTGCGGCCCCCCGAGCCGGAGTGCGAGGTCGAACCCTCGCTGCCGAGCATGTCGGCGTTGGGGGGCGGTGGGGGCGCCCCCGACCTCGTGCGAGTGGTGGACACGGTGGCGACGCACTGCCACCGCGTCCGGCTGCGGCGCGCGAGCACCGGGCCGTCGGAATCTCAGCCGTTGGCCTTCTCGTAGGCCTCGCGGATGGAGGCGGGGACGCGACCGCGGTCGTTGACCTCGTAGCCGTTCTCCTTCGCCCAGGCGCGGATGGCCGCGGTGTCCTGGCTGCCGCCGGAAGCGGCACGGGCCTTGCCACGCCCTCCCGCAGCACGGCCTCCGGTACGCCGACCACCCTTGACGTAGGGGTCGAGAAGGCCACGAAGCTTGTCCGCGTTGGCGGTCGTGAGGTCGATCTCGTACGTCTTGCCGTCCAGCGCGAACGTCACGGTCTCGTCCGCCTCGCCGCCGTCGAGGTCGTCGACAAGAAGGACCTGAACCTTCTGTGCCACCGGATTTCCTTTCATCGATAACTTCAGGGCCGAGGGCCTGCGGCGAGCGCCGCTGTTTCACGTCCCCTGTTATATGCAGTACTGCAGTACGTCGGAAAGCAAACCGCTTTTCCAGGAAAAACACAAACCCCTGGGAGAGACCGGGGAGAGACCCCGGAGAGGACGAGAGCCCGGGGAAGACCGGAAACATGTGCGTTTCGGACATAGGCCCCGTGGGCAAGGCGACCCTCACCGGAAGCTCACCCCGGAACGTCTCATGGGAACGCCTCGACGAAATTGGTCTCGTCGGCGATCACAGATGCAGAAGCATCCGGCTGTTGCCCAAGGTGTTCGGTTTCACTCGTTCGAGACCGAGGAACTCCGCGACGCCCTCGTCATAGGAACGCAGCAGCTCCGCGTAGACATCGGTGTCCACGGGAGTCTCGCCGATCTCCACGAAGCCGTGCTTCGCGAAGAACTCGACTTCGAAGGTGAGACAGAAAACCCGTCGAACACCCAGCCAGCGAGCGGTGTGCAGCAACTTCTCCAGCAACTGGTGACCGACACCGAGACCCTTGGCGTCCGGGTTCACCGCGAGAGTGCGGACTTCCGCGAGGTCTTCCCACATGACGTGCAGCGCACCGCAGCCGACGACCTGGGCGTTGTCGTCCCGTTCCGCGACCCAGAACTCCTGGATGTCCTCGTAAAGCGTGACGGTCGCTTTGTCGAGCAGGATGCGGCGCTGGACGTAGGAGTCGAGGAGGTCGCGCACGTGTGGGACATCGCTGGTCCGAGCCCGCCTGACGGTGATGGCTTTTGAGGTGGCTTCGGGAGGCGTTGCTGGCATGAGCGGACGCTATCGCCCGGGTACATCCGGTGATTCGCCGGGGGTGCCCTGTGTTTCGCCGGACGATTCGGCGGATTCGCCGGCGGTTTCAACAGGGGTTTCGAGCACGGGCGCGGCGGGCTCGGCGGGTTCGGGTTTGGCGGGGGCCGGGCCCTGCACGATGCGTACGGCGTCGGTGAGCGCCTGTCGCTGTTCCTCGCTCATCATCCCGAAGAAGGCCACGAGCGCGGCGGCGGGGTTGTCGCTCTGCGACCAGGCTTCGTTCATGAGGGCGGCCGCGTAGGCGGCACGAGTGGAGACCGCCTCATATCGATAGGCCCGACCCTCCGCCTCCCGGCGCACCCAGCCCTTCTGATGGAGATTGTCCAGAACGGTCATCACGGTGGTGTACGCGATGGACCGTTCCCGCTGGAGGTCTTCCAGGACTTCCCGAACTGTCACCGGGCGGTTCCACTTCCACACCCGCGTCATGACCGCGTCTTCGAGTTCTCCCAATGGGCGAGGCACAGTTCCGCACACTATCCGGAGAGATGGAACAAAAAGGGCGTACGACTCGAAAAACACACGAGTCGTACGCCGATGGGGCGGAGCGGTGCGGGTCAGGCGCCGGGGCCCCGGGAGTCGCGGTCGCCGGCCTGGCGGGCGTTCTCCGCGCGGGCGAGGGCCGCGTCGACCACCGCGTCCTCCTTGGCCTTGTTGGGGCCGCCCTGGGTCTTCACGATCACCCGGATGACGCTGATGAACAGCACGGCCATCACGAAGGGGGGCAGCAGCGCGGAGACGTAGTCCATGCGTCCAGGGTAGCCAGGGCTAGACGGCGGCCAGCTGCTGGGGCGGGTTCGCGGGCGGGGCGGCCGGTTTCCGCTTGGGCGGGAAGACCTCGCCGGGGGTGGGAATGGGCCGGCGGGCCGGGCGCGGGGCGTCGGGGCGGGGCACCGGACCGGGCTTGTCGGCGGGCTCGGCGGGCCGGGACGGCCGGGCGGGCTTGGGCCGGGCGGGCTCTCCGGCGGCGCGCGCGTGGGTGTCCTCCTCCGCCAGACCCCCGGGGAGCGCGGTGAGCCGGAGCCACGAGCGGCCCGAGGCGGAACGGGAGGCGGGGACGACGACGGCCGAGGTGGCCGCGCGCCCCGCGAAACGGGCGCGCACGTCCTGTGCGACCAGCGGGCGGCAGCGCTCCAGGAGCGACGCGGCGGTGGGGTTGCCGCGCAGGGCGCGCAGCGCGGCGAGGTCGTCCGGGTGGGGGTGGTACCCGGCGTCCAGGGCCTCCGTCAGGAGCGCCGCGTAGCCCGTGACCGTGCCGGGGAGCGCGGCCCGGTACCGAGCGAGGTCGGCCAGCAGGAACGCTCTCAGACGGGCGTCCTCGCGGGTCGCCTCGTCGACGGACTCGGCGAGCCGGAGGCAGTCCTGCACCTCCTCCGCCGAGACGGGGCTGGGGTTGAGGGCGAGGGCGAGGGCACGACGGAGCACACGCAGCTCCTCAGCGCCGAACGCCATGCCGCCGCGGGTTCCGTGGGGCGTGGGCATGCGGCGACGATACGCGCTAATCAGACAAAACAGATGTGATGAGGGGGCGTGGCGCGACGGGACCACCCACGTGGCGGCCTTTCCCCGTTTCTTGGCGCCCGCCGCCCCGGCGGCCCGGCCCTTCCCGGCCCCCCGGGGGACAGGAAGGGTCTCAGAGGCGGGACACGTTCCGTTCGTAGACCAGGCGCAGCCCGATCAGCGTGAGCCACGGCTCGTGCTCGTCGATCACCGAGGACTCCCCCAGCACCATGGGCGCCAGCCCGCCCGTCGCGATGACCGTCACCTCGGCGGGGTCGTCGGCGAGTTCGCGGACCATCCGGCCGACCACACCGTCGACCTGCCCGGCGAACCCGTACACGATCCCGGACTGCATGGCCTCGACCGTGTTCTTGCCGATGACGCTGCGCGGCCGGGCGACCTCGATCTTGCGGAGCTGGGCGCCCTTGACGCCGAGCGCCTCGACGGAGATCTCGATACCGGGCGCGATGACACCGCCGACGTACTCGCCGCGGGCGCTGACCGCGTCGAACGTGGTCGCCGTACCGAAGTCCACCACCACGGCCGGCCCGCCGTACAGCTCGACGGCGGCGACGGCGTTGATGATGCGGTCGGCGCCGACCTCCTTCGGGTTGTCGGTGAGGATCGGGACGCCCGTCTTCACCCCCGGCTCGACGAGGACCGCGGGGACGTCGCCGTAGTAGCGGCGGGTCACCTCGCGCAGCTCGTGCAGCACCGACGGGACGGTGGCGCAGATCGCGATGCCGTCGATGCCGTCGCCCAGTTCCTCGCCGAGCAGCGGGTGCATGCCCATGAGGCCCTGGAGGAGGACCGCCAGTTCGTCGGCGGTGCGGCGCGCGTCCGTGGAGATGCGCCAGTGTTCGACGATGTCCTCGCCGTCGAACAGACCGAGGACGGTGTGGGTGTTGCCCACGTCGATCGTCAGCAGCATGGCCCGTCCCCGTCCCTACTCGGCCGCGCGCAGATCGAGGCCGACGTCCAGGATCGGGGACGAGTGGGTCAGGGCCCCGACGGCCAGGAAGTCGACGCCCGTGTCCGCGTACGCCTTCGCGTTGGTGAGGGTGAGCCGGCCCGAGGCCTCCAGGAGGGCGCGGCCGTCGACGATCGAGACGGCCTCCTCGCACTCGAGCGGGGTGAAGTTGTCCAGGAGGATCAGATCGGCGCCCGCGTCGACGACCTCGCGCAGCTGGTGCAGGGTGTCGACCTCGACCTCGATGGGCACCTCGGGGAACATCTGGCGCACGGCCTCGAAGGCCTGGGCGACCCCGCCCGCGGCGACGACGTGGTTGTCCTTGACGAGGGCCGCGTCCGACAGGGACATACGGTGGTTGATCCCGCCGCCGCAGCGGACCGCGAACTTCTCCAGGGCACGCAGCCCCGGCGTCGTCTTGCGGGTGTCGCGCACCTTCGCCTTCGTGCCCTCCAGGGCGTCCGCCCACGCGCGCGTGGCGGTCGCGATGCCGGAGAGACGGCACAGCAGGTTCAGGGCGCTGCGCTCGGCGGTGAGCAGGTCGCGGGTGGCGCCGGTGACGCTGAGGAGTTTCTGGCCGGCCTCGACGCGGTCGCCGTCGTCGACGTGCCGCTCGACCTCGAACTCGTCGGAGCAGGCCACCGAGAGGACCGCCTCGGCGACTCTCAGACCCGCCACGACGCCGCCCTCGCGGGCGGTGAAGTCGGCGGTGGCACGCGCGTCCTCGGGGATCGTGGCGACCGTGGTCACGTCCACGCCGTGGTCGAGGTCCTCCTGGATGGCGACGTTGGCGATGTCCTCGACCTCCACGGGGTCGAGTCCGGCGTCGGCCAGGAGCTGGGCGAGCGCGGGATCGAGCCCGCACTCCAGGTATTCCTCGCTGAGGCCGTCGTCCGCGCCGCAGGCGCAGCCGTCGCCGCAGCCGCCGCTCTGGGCGAGGGGAAGGTCGGGAGTGCTCACGTCTGTCACTGCTCCTGCTGGTGCTGCCGGGTCGGGGGGAAGTCTGCGGTATCCGTGGTGTGTACGGCGAGTGTCCGGTCCGGATTCAGCCGTACGACGATGTGGCGGCGCCAAGCCGTGTCGTCGCGCTCGGCGCGGTCCTCGCGCCAGTGGCAGCCGCGGGTCTCCTCGCGCAGCCGGGCGGCGGCGACCAGGACACGGGCCACGCACAGGAGGTTGGTGGTCTCCCAGGTGTCGACGCCGGGCTCGGCCGTCTTGCCGTTCTCGGCGAGGGCGTCGCGGGCCTGGGCGTGCAGTCGGTCCAGGGCCGCCGCGGCGGTGGCCAGGGACGCCTCGGAGCGCAGTACGCCGGCGCCCTCGGTCATGGTCCGCTGGATCGCGAACCGTATCTCCGGGGCGAGCAGCGGGTGCGCGGGCTGCTCCGCGTGCGGGACGGGCTGGGGCACGCGCGCGTGGAGGCCGTTCTCGGCGTGGGCCGAGGCGATGTCGGCGACGATGCGCTCGGCGTAGACCAGGCCCTCCAGGAGGGAGTTGGAGGCGAGCCGGTTGGCGCCGTGGACGCCGGTGCAGGCGACCTCTCCGCAGGCGTACAGGCCGGGCACGGTGGTGCGGCCGTGGGAGTCGGTGCGGACGCCGCCGGAGGCGTAGTGGGCGGCCGGGGCGACCGGGATGGGCTCGGTGACCGGGTCGAGGCCGTGGGCGCGGCAGGCGGCGAGGATCGTCGGGAAGCGGTGCTCCCACATGTGCGCGCCGAAGTGCCGGGCATCCAGGTACATGTGTTCGGCGCCCTGTTCCTGCATGCGGCGCATGATGCCCTTGGCGACGATGTCCCGGGGCGCCAGCTCGGCCAGTTCGTGCTGGCCGAGCATGAAGCGGGTGCCGTCGGCGTCGACCAGGTGGGCGCCCTCGCCGCGCACGGCCTCGGAGACCAGGGGCTGCTGGCCCTCCGCGTCCGCGCCGAGGAACAGCACGGTCGGGTGGAACTGCACGAATTCGAGGTCGGAGACCTCCGCGCCCGCGCGCAGGGCGAGGGCCACGCCGTCGCCCGTCGACACCGACGGGTTGGTGGTCGCCGAGAAGACCTGGCCCATGCCGCCCGTCGCGAGGACGACCGCGGGGGCGTGCACGGCTCCCACGCCGTCGTGCTGGCCCTCGCCCATGACGTGCAGGGTGACTCCGGCGGTGCGGCCGTCGGCGTCCGTCAGCAGGTCCAGGACGAGCGCGTTCTCCACGGTCCGCACGCCACGCGCGCGTACGGCCTCGACGAGGGCCCGGGAGATCTCCGCGCCGGTGGCGTCGCCGCCCGCGTGGGCGATGCGACGGCGGTGGTGGCCGCCCTCGCGGGTCAGCTCCAGGCCACCCTCCTCCGACTCGTCGAAGTGGGCGCCGGTCGCAATCAGCCGGCGTACGGCGTCGGGTCCCTCGGTGACGAGGAGCCGTACGGCCTCCTCGTCGCACAGGCCCGCGCCTGCCACCAGGGTGTCGTCCTGGTGCTGCTCGGGGGTGTCACCCTCGCCGAGGGCCGCGGCGATGCCGCCCTGGGCCCAGCGGGTGGAGCCGTCGTCGAGGCGGGCCTTGGTGACGACGACCGTGCGCAGGCCGGCGGCCTCGCAGCGCAGCGCGGCGGTGAGGCCGGCCACGCCCGAACCGACGACCACGACGTCGGCGTCGATGGACCAGCCCGGTGCGGGCGCGTGCAGTCGTATGCCTGTGCTGGTCACGAGGCGGCTCCGAAGGTCAGGGGGATGTTGTCGATCAGCCGGGTCGTCCCCACCCGGGCCGCGACGGCGAGGACGGCTTCACCGGTGAAGTCGTCGGGGATGTCGGTGAAGTCGGACGGGTCGACCAGGGCCAGGTAGTCCAGGACGATCGGCGGCTTCATGCGCAGGGCCTCGTCGAGGACCAGCCGGGCGGCGGCGCGGACGGCGGCCGGGCCGCCGGGGGCCGACTTGGCCATGGCGTGCGCGTCGGCGGCCGCGCGGGACTCGCCGATCGCGCTCAGGGCCTCGGCACGCGCGCGGGTGGCGGGCACCTCGCGGGCACGTGCGCGCAGCGCCTCCTGCGCGGCGTGCCGGTCGCGGCCGGCGAACAGTGCCTGGGAGAGCGCCAGGGCGGTGCGGCGCTCCTCGGTGGACAGGTACCGGTTGCGGCTGGACAGGGCCAGGCCGTCGGCCTCGCGGACCGTCGGGACGCCCACGATCTCCATGCCGAAGTTCAGGTCCCGGACCATGCGGCGGATCAGGGCGAGCTGCTGGGCGTCCTTCTGGCCGTAGAGCGCCACGTCGGGGCGGGTGAGGTGGAGGAGCTTGGCGACGACGGTGAGCATGCCGTCGAAGTGCCCGGGGCGGGAGGCGCCCTCCAGGCGTTCCCCCATGGGGCCGGCGGTGATCCGGACCTGGGGTTCGCCGCCCGGGTAGACCTCCTCCACGGACGGGGCGAACACCACGTCGGCGCCCGACTGTTCGGCGAGCTTGACGTCGGCGTCCAGGGTGCGCGGATAGCGGTCGAGGTCCTCGCCGGCGCCGAACTGGAGGGGGTTGACGAAGACGGTCACGACGACCTCGCCCGTGCCGCCGGCGATCTCGCGCGCGGTGCGGATCAGGGTGGCGTGCCCCTCGTGCAGGGCGCCCATGGTCATCACGACGGCGCGGCGTCCCGCACGCGCGCGTGCGTGCAGTTCGTCGGCGGTGCGCAGCACGGTGATCGTCATCGGGCGTCCCCTTCGGTCCCGTCGGTCCCGCCCGCTCCGGCGGTGCGGTCCAGGCCGCCCGCGAGCACCCCGAGCAGGTCCTCGGCCAGCTCCGGCTTGAGCAGGCCGTGGGCGAGGGCCCGGTCGGCGGTCGCGCGGGCCATCGCCAGATATCCGGCGACGGTGGCCGGGGCGTGCGCGCGCAGCTCGGCGACGTGGGCGGCGACCGTGCCCGCGTCCCCGCGCGCGACGGGGCCGGTGAGGGCCGCGTCGCCCGACCTGAGGGCGTTGTCCAGGGCGGCGCCGAGCAGCGGGCCGAGCATGCGGTCGGGGGCGGTGACCCCGGCCGTGCGCAGCAGCTCCATGGACTGGGCGACCAGGGTCACCAGGTGGTTGGCACCCAGGGCGAGGGCCGCGTGGTAGAGCGGGCGGTTCTCCTCGGCGATCCACTCGGGCTCGCCGCCCATCTCGATCACCAGCGCCTCGGCGGCCATCCGCAGCTCGTCCGGGGCGGTGACCCCGAAGGAGCACCCGGCGAGCCGCTGCACGTCGACCGCGGTCCCCGTGAACGTCATCGCGGGGTGCAGCGCCAGTGGCAGCGCCCCGGCCCGCAGCGCCGGGTCCAGCACCTTCGCGCCGTACCGCCCGGAGGTGTGCACGAGGAGTTGCCCCGGCCGTACGGAACCGGTCTCCGCGAGGCCCTCGACCAGCCCCGGCAGGGCGTCGTCGGGGACGGTCAGCAGGACCAGGTCGGCGTGGCCCAGCACATCGGCGGGGGACATCAGCGGGACGTCGGGCAGCAGCTCGGCCGCCCGCCGCCGGGAGGCGTCGGAGACGCCGGACACGGCCACCGGCCGATGACCCGCCAGCTGGAGCGACGCCGCCAGCGCGGGGCCGACCCGGCCGGCGCCGACGACACCGACGGTGAGCCGCGCGGGGCGGTCCTTCGGCTCTGGCTGCTGGAATGTACTCACTCGGTGGTGGCCTTCCCGTTCCAGTCCGCTCTGGGTACCGGACGATTTCTCGTCATGTTAACGCGATTGGTTCGAGCGGCGTCCGGTTGTCCACAGGCTGTGGGCGGTCGCGGCTCGTTCGCGCAGGTCGCGTCGACCGTCCGGGGTCGTGGGCCGCCCGGCGCGAAATCGGGTGCCGGGCCGGACGGTCCGGGGAGATGATCCCAGGATGAGCGAAGCGGCGGTGAAGCGGTACGAGCGGCGGCAGGTCGCCCATCGGGCGGCCGAGCGGGTGCTGGCCCGGACGAGTGCGCTGGCGACGGTGCGGGAGCGCCTGGCGCTGCTGGACGCGGCCGGAGACGTGTACGACCTGGACCGGACCGCCGACATGTACGGCAACGGGGTCGTCGAGACGCTGGAGGAGCGGACCGCCGCGCTGCTCGGCACGGAGGCGGCCGCGTTCTTCCCGACCGGCACGATGGCCCAGCAGGTGGCGCTGCGCTGCTGGGCGGCCCGCACCGGGAACCCGGCCGTCGCCCTGCACGCCCTCTCCCACCCCGAGATGCACGAGCGACATGCGTTCAGCCAGGTCAGCGGGTTGCGTCCGGTGCGGCTGACCAGCGAGCCGAGACAGCCGACCGCCGAGGAGGTACGCGGTCTCGAAGAGCCCTTCGGGACGCTGATGCTCGAACTGCCCCTCCGGGAGGCCGGGTTCCTGCTCCCCTCCTGGGAGGAGCTGGAGGAGGTCACCGGGGCGGCACGCACGCGGGAGGCGGTGGTCCACTTCGACGGGGCCCGGCTGTGGGAGTCCACCGCTCACTTCGGCCGCACCGTCGACGAGATCGCGGCCCTCGCCGACAGCGTCTACGTGTCGTACTACAAGTCGCTCGGGGCCTACGGCGGTGCCGCGATCGCCGGCCCCGCCGCGCTGATCGAGGAGGCGAAGGCCTGGCGGCACCGGTACGGCGGGCAGCTCTTCCAGCAGTTCCCCACCGCCCTGTCGGCCCTCGTCGGCCTGGAGCGCGAGTTGCCCCGGCTGCCGGAGTACGTCCGCCACGCGCGCGTGGTCGCCGCCGCGCTGCGCGAGGGGTTCGCCGCGGCGGGGGTGCCTTGGGCCCGGGTGCATCCCGAGGAGCCCCACACCCACGAGTTCCAGGTCTGGCTGCCGTACGAGGTCGACGTGGCCGCGGAGGCCGCGGTCCGGCAGGGCGAGCAGACCGACGCGCTGCTCTTCGCCCGCGCGTGGGACCGGGGCGGGCCGGGGCTGGCCGTCACGGAGATCGAGGTGCGGGCCGCGGCGCTGGAGTGGACGGCGGACGACGTCCGCGGGGCCGTGGCGGACTTCGTGTCTCTGGTGGAGAAGGTGGCCCGCGAATAGGTCCGAACAGGCCCGACGGGCCCGCCGGACGGGACGTCGGCCGGGTGACGTAGGTGGTGGCAGGGGCGGTGTCAGTGGTCGGGGGGACCATGGGGGCATGAGTGTGCGCATCGACATCACCGGGCTGCGGCGGGAGAAGGTGGCCGTCGTGCCCTCGCCGCTGGCCGAGCTCGGCATGGCGCTGCACGTGCTGTCGGAGCCCGGCCACCACCCGGGCCTCCAGGGCTGGGTGACGGGGGTGACCGCTCGGCTCGACGCGCATCTCGCCGACCGGATGTCCGAGGCGGACTTCCTGTGGCGTACGTCGTTCTCGGACCTGTTCATGCCCTGCGCCGGGATCCCCGGCCGGGACACCCTCCCCGGCACGACGCTCGCCGACGACCTCGATCTGCTGGACAAACTGACGGACGACCAGTTCGTCGACGCGGGGCTGGAGTTCGTCTGCTCCCCCGGGTACGCGTACGACTCGCGGCGCCCCGGCCCGCTGGCGGACGCGGAGATGCGGCGCCGCGCCCTGGAGCTGGCGGCCGCGCGCGGCCCGCTGCAACTGCGGTTCGCCCGGCGGCTGCTGGCGGACCCGCCCGGGGTGCGGGCCTGGCTGCGGCAGTTCCTGGAGGACTGCGACGCGGCCTTCTTCGCGGAGACCTGGTCGCGGCTGTGCCACCCGCTCGCGGCGGACGCCCGCCACAAGAGCGAGCTGCTGCGGCACAAGGGGCTCGCCGAGGCGTTGGGTGCCGTGTCGCCCTCCCTGACCCTGGACGGCGTGGGCGGGGCGGCGGGGCGGATCGTGGTGGACAAGCTGATCGAGGGCCGTACGCACACGGGTGACGGCGGCCTGCTGCTCGTGCCGACCAGTCTGGGCCGGCCCCATCTCACCGTCCTGCACCGGTTCGGGTGGCAGCCGGTGATCCAGTACCCCGTGAGCGCCGCCGAGCCCGCCGCCCCGCTCACGGTCGAGCAGCTCGCGCTGCGCATGACGGCGCTGGCCCACCCCGTCCGTATGCGCCTGTGCCGCAATCTGGCCCGCAGCGCGAACACCACGGGAGAGCTGGCCCAGATGCTCGGCATGACCCCGCCGGAGATATCCCGGCACCTGGCCGTGCTCAAGAAGGCAGGCCTCCTGACGACGCGCCGCCGGGGCCGGTACGTGCTCCACCAGCTGGACGTGGCGGTGGTGGCCCGGCTGGGGAGCGACTTCCTGGAGGGACTGCTCAGGTGACCGGCCGAGCCGGTCGTGCCGTACGCCGACCGCCTCGGCGCACGCGGCCCACCCCAGCCGTGGCCGCCCGCCTCAGCCGTGGCCGCCCGCCCGCACCAGCCCGGTCTCGTACGCCAGGACGACCACCTGGACGCGGTCCCGTAGGCCCAGCTTGGTGAGGATGCGGCCGACGTGGGTCTTCACCGTGGCCTCGGAGAGGACGAGGCGGGCGGCGATCTCGCCGTTGGAGAGGCCCTGGGCGACGAGGATCATGACCTCGCGCTCGCGTTCCGTGAGGCGCTCCAGCTCCTTGTGCTTGGGTTCCGTGCCGGTGCTCGGGAGCATCGGGGCGAACCGGTCGAGCAGGCGCCGCGTGGTGGACGGCGCGACGACGGCGTCGCCGCTGTGCACGGCACGGATCGCGGCGAGCAGTTCACCGGGCGGCACGTCCTTGAGCATGAAGCCGGACGCGCCCGCCTTCAGCCCGGAGAAGGCGTACTCGTCGAGATCGAAGGTCGTCAGGATGAGCACCTTGGGCGGGTCGGGCTCCGCGCAGATACGCCGGGTGGCCTCGACGCCGTCCAGCTTCGGCATCCGGACGTCCATGAGGACCACGTCCACCTCGGTCGACCGTACGACCTGGAGGGCCTCGACGCCGTCGCCCGCCTCCGCCACGACCTCCATGTCCGGCTGGGCCGCCAGCACCATCCGGAACCCGGTGCGCAGCAGCACCTGGTCGTCGACGAGCATTACGCGGATCGCCATCGGGTCCTCTTCCGTCCACAGATTCAGATGTCGTATGTCAGATACACAGGTCGGATACACAAGCCAGGTGTCACAGGTCGGATGCCACGGGTCGGATGTCGGCGTCCACAGGTGTCAGCCGCCGGCACGACCGTGTCACCGTGTCAGAGCGCGGGTTTCAGGGGCAGCAGGGCGCTGATCCGGAAGCCGCCGCCGGGGCGGGGGCCCGCGTCCAGCGTGCCGCCGACCATACCGACGCGCTCCCGCATCCCGATGAGGCCGTGCCCCTGGCCGTCGGCGCCGCCCTCCTCGTACAGCTCGTGGGGCGCGCCCTTGCCGTCGTCCTCGACGAGCAGACCGAGGCCGTCGTCGAAGTAGACCAGCCGGACACTCGCACCGGCGTTCGGTCCGCCGTGCTTGCGGGTGTTGGTGAGGGCCTCCTGCACGATGCGGTACGCCGTCAGCTCCACCCCGCTGGGCAGCGGGCGCGGGGTGCCCTCGATCTTGAAGTCGACGGGCAGCCCGGCCACCCGGCACTGCTCGACCAGGTCGTCGATCTGGTCGACGTCGGGCTGCGGTACGTACTCGCCGACCTCCTTGTGCTCACCGGTGCGCAGCACGCCCAGCAGCCGGCGCATCTCGGCGAGTGCCTGGCGGCCGGTGGAGGAGATCGTCTCCAGGGCCTTCTTCGCCTGGTCGGGGGCCGCGTCGAGGACGTACGCGGCACCGTCGGCCTGGACGACCATCACGGACACGTTGTGCGCGACCACGTCGTGCAGTTCACGGGCGATCCGGGCGCGCTCGGCGGCGACCGCGACCTTGGCCTGCGCCTCACGCTCCTTCTCCAGGCGGGCGGCGCGCTCCTCCAGCTGCGCGAAGTACGCGCGGCGGGTGCGCAGCGAGTCGCCGAGCACCCAGGCCAGGGCGAAGGGCACGGTCAGGAACAGCGCGAGCACCGCGTTGCCCATCGTGCTCGTGTCCTCCACGGTCCAGCGCAGCTGTCCCAGCGACGCCGCGCACAGGCCGCCGCCCAGGGCGAACCAGGAGGCCCAGCGGGCGCCGTTCGCCGCGACCGTGTAGATGACCACGAGCATCGCGAAGTCGGCCGGGATTCTCGGCACGTCGAGGATCAGCTGCGCGATGCCCGCCGCGGCGGCCAGCATCAGCATCTTCTCGGGCATACGGCGGCGCAGGGCGATCGACAGACAGAGCACCAGCGAGATCACCACGAACGCGGTCTCGTTCGTGTCGGTCTCGTAGTCCGGATCGATCGCTCCGCCGACCAGCGTCACCGCGAGCAGGACGACGGCCCAGAAGCTGTCGACCCATGTCGGGTGTCGGCGGAGGAAGTCATAGAGGCGCTGCACGTAACCCAGCGTAGGGAAGCGGGCGGTGTGCCCGGGTCAACCGGAGGGCCGATCCATGACTGGGGCATGTACTCCCCAAGGTGGAGGCGGCGTTAGCCGTTCCGCTTAGCCTGGCGTGATGACGCGCTCCTGGCTGACCGCGGCCCAGGAGGCCCTCTACGGGCCCCACGGCTTCTATCTGCGGCCGGAAGGGCCCGCCGGACACTTCCGGACCTCCGTGCACGCCTCGCCCCTCTACGCGGCCGCCGTGGCGCGGCTGCTGTGCCGGGTGGACGAGGCGTTGGGGCGGCCCGGCGAGCTGGCCTTCGTGGACCTGGGGGCCGGGCGCGGCGAGCTGGTGAGCGGGGTCGTGGACGCGCTCCCCGCCGAGGTGTCGTCCCGCACGCGCGCGTACGCCGTCGAACTGGCCGACCGGCCCCCTGGTCTGGATCACCGCATCGAGTGGGCCGCCGAGCCGCCGAAGGGGGTCTCGGGGCTGCTGTTCGCCAACGAATGGCTGGACAACGTGCCCGTGGAGGTCGTCGAGGTGGACGCGGCGGGCGTGGCACGGCTGGTGCTCGTACGGGAGGACGGCGCCGAGACGCTGGGGGCGCCCGTCGGCGGGGCCGAGGCCGAGTGGCTGGACCGGTGGTGGCCACTCGCCCCGGAGGAGGGGCTGCGGGCCGAGGTCGGGCTGCCCCGGGACCGGGCGTGGGCCGCCGCCGTCGCGGGCGTCGGGCGGGGCCTCGCCGTCGCCGTCGACTACGCGCACCTCGCCGGCTCCCGGCCCCCCTTCGGGACGCTCACCGGATTCCGGGACGGACGGGAGACCACGCCGGTCCCGGACGGGTCGTGCGACATCACCGCGCATGTGGCCCTGGACGCGTGCGCGCTGCCGGGCGCCCGGCTGCTCACCCAGCGGGAGGCCCTGCGCGCCCTCGGGGTCACCGGCGGCCGTCCACCGCTCTCCCTGGCGACCACCGACCCGGCGGCGTACGTACGGGCCCTCGCGGGCGCGGGCGAGGCCGCCGAGCTGACCGCTCCGGGGGGCCTGGGCGACTTCGGCTGGCTGCTGCAGCCGGTCGGGATCCCGGACCCGCTCGCCCGCGAGGCCCCCTAGGGACCCGCCCAGGGCCCGCCCTACTTGTCGATGTCGCCCACCACGAAGAACAGCGAGCCCAGGATCGCCACCATGTCGGCCACCAGCGTCCCCGGCAGCAGTTCCGTGAGGGCCTGGATGTTGTTGTACGAGGCGGAGCGGAGCTTGAGGCGGTAGGGGGTCTTCTCGCCCTTGCTGACGAGGTAGTAGCCGTTGATGCCGAGGGGGTTCTCGGTCCAGGCGTAGGTGTGCCCCTCGGGGGCCTTGAGGACCTTCGGCAGGCGCTGGTTGACGGGACCGGGCGGGAGGTCGGCCAGACGGTCCAGACAGGCGTCGGCGAGGGCGAGGGAGTTGTGGGTCTGCTCCAGCAGGCACTCGAAGCGGGCGAGGCAGTCGCCCTCGTCCCGGGTGACGACCCGAAGGACGTCCTGGAGCTCGCCGTACGCCAGATACGGCTCGTCGCGCCGCAGGTCGAAGTCGACGCCGGAGGCGCGGGCGATGGGGCCGCTGACCCCGTACGCGTGCACGGCCTGAGGGGAGAGGACGCCCACGTCCCGGGTGCGGCCCCGGAAGATCTCGTTGCCGAGCACCAGGTCGTCGAAGACGTCCATACGGGAGCGGACGTCGGCGACGGCCGCACGCGCGCGTGCGGTCCACCCCGCCGGCAGGTCCTCCTTCAGACCGCCCACCCGGTTGAACATGTAGTGCATCCGCCCGCCGGAGATCTCCTCCATGACGTTCTGGAGCTCCTCGCGCTCCCGGAAGGCGTAGAACACCGGGGTGATGCCGCCGAGCTCCAACGGATACGAGCCGAGGAACATCAAGTGGTTCAGGACCCGGTTCAGCTCGGCGAGGAGCGTGCGCATCCAGACCGCCCGCTCGGGGACCTCCATACCGAGCATGCGTTCGACGCCGAGGACGACGCCGAGTTCGTTGGAGAAGGCGGAGAGCCAGTCGTGGCGATTGGCGAGCATGATGATCTGGCGGTAGTCACGCGCCTCGAAGAGTTTCTCCGCACCCCGGTGCATATAGCCGATGACCGGCTCGGCGTGCTGGATGCGCTCACCGTCGAGGACCAGCCGCAGCCGCAGCACACCGTGCGTGGACGGATGCTGCGGACCGATGTTCAGCACCATGTCCGTGCTCTCGGCGGCACCGCCGATACCGACCGTCGTCTCTCGGGTCTCCGTCGGGGGAGTCATGGACACAGTCTGTCGTACGTACGCTGGCGGAATGGAGACGGGGACCTTGGAGGACGGCGCCGAGCGCGCGGGGGACGAGCCGGTCTGGACGGGACTGCCGCCCGGGCTGCTGCGGATGAGGCGGCTGTTGCTGGCGGTGTGGCTGGTGCCGATCACCGTCGGTACGGCCGTCCTGCCGGGCTGGCTGGCGGGGCCGCCCTGGGCGGCGTTCGCGCTCCTGCCCCTGGGACTGCTGCTCTGGGGGTGGCCGATGCTGGGCCGCAACTGGCGGTCGTGGCGGTACGCCGAACGGGCCGACGACCTGTTGATCAGCCGGGGTGTGCTCTGGCGCGAGGAGACCGTCGTGCCGTACGGGCGCATGCAGCTGGTCGAGGTGACCTCCGGTCCCGTCGAGCGGCACTTCAACCTGGCGAGCGTGCAGCTGCACACGGCCGCGGCAGCCACGGACGCCCGCATCCCGGGCCTCGACCCGGCCGAGGCCGAACGGCTGCGCGACCACCTCACCCAGCTGGGCGAAGCCCGATCGGCAGGGCTGTGACGGTGACGGCACAGGACGCGGACGGCGCGCTGGGGGACGGCTCGGCACCGGCGGACGGCGCGGTGAGGGACGAGACCGGACGGGCGGACGCCGTGGCGGGGGCGGAGGCCATACCGGTGGACGGCCCGGCAGGAGCGGAGGCCGTACCGGTGGACGGCGCCGCGGGGGCGGAGAAACCGGTCGTCGAGCATCGGCTGCACCCGGTGACGCCGTTGCGGCGCGCCTGGGCACCGGTGGCGGTGCTGATCGGGTGGGGGGTGCACGATCCGGACGGCGCGCAGCGGCAGCTGATGCGGCTCGACACGACGACCCTGTGGATCGGGCTCGCGGTGTTCGTTCCGGCCGCCGCCCTCTATGGCTTCCTGACCTGGTGGTTCACCCACTTCGCGGTGACCGACAGCGAACTGCGCATCCGTACCGGACTGGTGTTCCGCCGCACCGCCCACATCCGTCTCGAACGCATTCAGGCCATCGACGTCACCCGCCCGCTGCTGGCCCGGATCGCGGGCGTCGCCAAACTCAAACTCGACGTCGTCGGCACCGACAAGAAGGACGAGCTGGCCTATCTCGGCGAGGCGCACGCCGGCGCTCTGCGGGCCGAACTCCTGGCCCGCGCGGCCGGTTTCGCGCCGGACACCGCGCACGAGGTCGGCGAGGCGCCCGTACGGCAGTTGCTGAGGGTGCCGGCGGGCGTGCTGGCCATGTCCCTCGTCCTGACCGGCGCGACCTGGTGGACCCTCGTGGCCGCGGTCGTCGTGCCGTCCGTGCTGTGGTTCGCCACGGAGAGCGTGTGGACCGTGCTCGCGACCGCGCTGCCGCTGCTCGGCGCGGCCGGGGCGAGCAGCGTGGGGCGGTTCGTCGGGGAGTACGACTGGACGGTCGGCGACTCCCCCGACGGGCTCCGCATCGACCACGGGCTCCTCGACCGGTCCCACGAGACGGTCCCGCCCGGCCGCGTGCAGACCGTGCGCGTCGTCGAACCGCTGCTGTGGCGGCGCCGCGGGTGGGTCCGGGTCGAGCTGGACGTGGCGGGCTCGACCAACTCCGTTCTCCTGCCCGTCGCGCCGCGTGAGGTGGCCGGGTCGGTCATCGCGCGGGTGCTGCCGGGGGTGAGCGTGCCGGACGCGACGGCCCTCGTACGGCCGCCGGGGCGGGCGCGGTGGTGCGTGCCGTGGTGGTGGCGGGGGTACGGCCTGGCCGTCAGCGACGCGGTGTTCGCGGCGCGGCACGGGCTGCTGCGGCGCCGGCTCGACCTCGTCCCGCATGCGAAGGTGCAGAGCGTACGGCTGTCACAGGGGCCCTGGAAGCGGTACAAGGGGCTCGCCGATGTCCACGTCGACACCGGCGCCAACAAGACGGTGACGGCGCGACTGCGCGACGCGGGCGAGGCGGCGGCCCTGCTGCGGGCCCAGGCGGAACGGTCACGGACGGGACGGCGGGAGGCGCTGCCGGACCGGTGGATGGCGTAGGGCGCGTCAGGGGTCCGTCTCGCCACCAGGGCCCGCCGGGTGGCGACACGGTCGCCCGGGCCGCCCGCCGGGAGAGGTCAGGCGGCCGAAGGGACGGCACCAGGCCCGCGGTCGGCGCGGGCCGGTGACTGGTGCGGCACTAGGACGCCGCCGTGCGCAAACCCTGTACGTCGATCTGTTCCGTTTCGTCGTGCGCTGTGAGGTCGATGACCTGGCCGATCCCTCGGGAGGCCTCGTCGACGCGCTTGAACTGGGACTCGGACTCGGCCTTGTGAAGCGCGAGGGCCTCCTGACCGACCACGTCGGCGAGGTCCTCGTTCTGCACGGCCTCCAGGGCGTCCGCCGCCTTCTGCGTACCGAAGAAGTCGAACCCTCCCTCCACGGCCGTCCGCCGCTGCGGCGCCGCCGGAACGACCGCCACGGCGGTGGGCACCGTGAAGTGACCGGCCGGCGGAAGGGCGGCCAGCGGCGCCGGAGCCACCGGCTCCGTCTGCTGTCCCTGTCCCGCACGCCCCGCGGGCTCCACGCGGGTCAACTCCCCCACGTCCGTGGACCTGACCGGTGCGGTCACGACGGGGACGGGGCCGCCGGCCGCGCGCTCATGCCCCCGGTCCGCCACCGACCTCCCCACCGCGTCGCCCTCCTCGGCGGTGAGCACCGGAACCGGCTCCTCCTCCGCCTCGGCGGAACGTCCCTGCCGAGTGCCCCCGTCCGTCGGCCCGTCCGGGTCACCCTTGGGAGAAGGGCCCTTCGGGGAACCACCCTTCGCTTCCTCGCCCTTGGCCGTCACATCGGCGAACTCGGCGGATTCGGCGGATTCGGCGGACTGAGTGTGCTCGGTGGACTCGGACGACGTCGGACCGTCGACGGGCGTCTCGACCGACTCATCCACCGACTCATCCGCCGACCCGTCCGCCGACTCATCGACGGACTCATCGACCTGCTGGTCCGCGGAGCCACCGAGGGACTCATCAGCACCCTCACCAGCAGGCTCGGCGCCTTCGGACTCGGTGCCCTCGAACTCGGAGCCCTCGGGCTCGAAGTCCTCGGACGCGCTCTCCTCCACGGCCTCGGCCGCCACGGGCTCGGCGTCACCCTCGTCGTCCGCCTCGCCAACAGCCCCGGCCTTCTCACTCGGCACCGAGCCCCGCTGGGTGATGATCCGGTCCAACGCCGAGTTCGCACGCAGGAAGAGCGACGAACCGGCCGGCGAGAACACCGAGGGGACCGACTTCTCCGCCTCCGCGTCCGCCTCCGCACCCGAGCCGGCACCGCCACCGGCACCCGCCTCGCCCGTCGTCCCCTGCTCCGCCACCCTCGCCGCCGCGGCCTTGGACGCCGTCTCCCACGAGGCCCAGGGCGCCCCCGGCGAGGGAACCCCCTGCGGCGGCACCGTCGAGGTCCGGGACACCGCCGTGGTCTTGTCACCGTCGCCCTCGGCGTCGCCGTTGCCCGCGTCCGCACCGGACGCCGGCAACGCCCGTGCGTCCTCGGGTACGGTCGCCTCGATCTCCAGCAGGCGGCGGCCCTCCAGGGCGCTCGCCCGCTCGGTCTCGGCGGTGGCATAACGCCGCAGCAGCGCCGCGTGCTCGTTGCGGAGGTTGGCCAGTTCGGTGCGCTTGGCGCGGAGCTTGTGCTCCAGCTTGGTGCGCAGCTCACGGGACTCGTCGAGGTCGGTCTCCAGTTCGGCGACCTTCTCCTCGTGACGCCACTCGTCGCTCGCCCGCGCGCGCGTGAGATCGGCGACGCGTTTGCCCGCCTCGACGTCCCAACGGCGCATGACCGCCGCGCCCACGGCCGCGGTCGCCGCCGCGACGGCGGCGGTGACCCGGAGCACCGCCGGCTCGGAGAACATCCATGGCCCAAGGGCGCAGACGAGCGAGACGCCTGCGATCGCCGTGGGGGGCAGCAGCCTGTGCAGAGGCGGTGAATGGCGGTGACGTCCACGTGGCATGGCCAGAAACTTACCGCGCGTAGGCGAATGATGGTGCCCCGGGCCGCAAAAACTCAGCCGCCCCTCTCACCTCTCACAAGCCTTCACCAGCTTCCTCCCCGCCGGTGCGCCAATGCGCCCACCGGCGGCTCCTGCACTGGATCAACCCCATTGAATCCGGATACACCTTGGCCGCATCCGCCCCTTTCCCCACCGGTGAATTCGACGAATTGCCGAACCCGCCGCCGAACCGTTACCGAAGTCGCCACCGCCCCGTCGCCGGACCGTGATCGCCCGCTCCTCACGACGCCGCACCGCCCGCTATCGGCCACCCCCACCGACCGCTTCACCGACCGCTTCACCGACCGCTTCACCGACCGCTCCACCGACCGCTCCACCGACCGCTTCACCGACCGCTTCATCGATGGCTTCACCGGCCGACTTCACCGGTCGCTCAACCGCCCGCTGATCCACTGCAACGTCGCCGGGATCTCCCGGCGCCACGTGTTGAAGTTGTGCCCACCGCTGTCGAGGATGATCGACGAGATCCGCGTCGGCCGCATCTCCTTCACCTGTTCGATGAACTTCAGGGTGGCCTTGTAGTTGGTCTCCCCCTGTTTGCTGCTGGTGACCAGCAGAGAGGTGTCCGGCGCCGGACGGTGCCTCAGATACCAGAACAGGTCAGCCTCGTTCCGCAGCGTCTTGTTCCCTTGGAAGAGATCACCGGTCGTCGGGTCGATCGGCGCCTTGTAGTACGGCGACAGGCCCGCGCCTGCGGCGAACACCCGAGGGTGGTGCATGGCGAGTTTCAGCGCGCAGTAGCCACCGGTCGAGTCGCCGATGACACCCCAACTGCCGGGCTTCTTCCCGACCCTGTAGTGATGGCCCACGGCGTCCGGCAGATCCCTGGCGAAGAACGTCTCCGTCTGCGGCCCGCCCGGGACGTCCACGCACTCGGTGTCACGCGGTGGCGCCACGGTCGGCCGCATCATGACCAGGATCATGGGCTGCGCCTTCCCGTCCCTGGCCAACGCGTGGGCCGTCTGCGGAAAATGGAGACCCTTGATGAGCGCCTCGGCGGTGCCCGGGTAGCCGGTGAGGACGACCGCGGCGGGGAAGCTGCGGGTGCGGTACCGGGGCTGGAAGTACTCCGGCGGCAGATACACGTACGCCGGGCTCGCGATCCGGCTCGTACGGCCGACGATCTCGACCTTCTGGATCTGGCCGCCGACCGTGGGACGGCCGCCGCCCGCCACGTTCACCTGCTGGGTGTCGACGACCCGCAACGGGCCCCCCGTCTCGACCCCGTCGTGGTCGACGACCACACCCTGCCCGGTCTCCCTGCCGAGAAGGTCGGCCCAGCTGGCGTAGAAACCGAAGGCCTGGTTGGCGGCGAGGCCGACCGACACGAAGACGGCGACCTGCGTGGCCAGCAGTACGACGATCCGACCGCCGACCGCTCTCCATCCGCGTCGGGCCAACCGCGGCCACAGCCACACCGTGCCGATGAACAGCAGAACGGCGGACAGTACCGCCAAGGCCAGCACCTTGTTGCTCGTAAGACCCATCGGGTTGTCCCCCGCCGACCTTTCTTTCCTTGTCTTTCCCTGCCCTTTGGTTCAGCTTTCCGATGGAGAGTGAACCTCCCCCGCCAAGGCACCGTCCTAGAGGGCGCAATGTCGCCGGATGCCGGAAAAGGCACCGGATCCAAGCTCTCTCGCGGAACTACGGGATGCGATGTCTGTCAGGACAGATGGGGAAATGTCGGGTGGGGTTCCGATCCGGTCGGACCGACTCGCGCCGAGCGCCGACCGGCGGCCGAAAGGCGCACGCCGGGGCGCGGTGCATGGCGCACTGCGCGGCGTGCTGCGCGGCCCGCGCCCCGAGGCCGTACCCGCCCTGGTCGCCAGGGCCTGCACACTCGTCGGGCTCGTGGACATCGCCGCGGGGGTGTTCCCCCGCTTCCGCAACAGCCGGATGCACACGCTGGCCGAGGTGCTCCCCGGTGCGCTCGGCCCGTTCGCGGCGGCCCTCTCCCTGAGCGCCGGCGTCCTGCTGCTGCTCCTCGCCCACGGGTTGCGCCGGCGCAAGCGGCGGGCCTGGCGGGCGGCCGTGGTCCTGCTCCCGGCCGGGGCGATCGCCCAGTTCACCTACCGTCACTCGCTCGTCGGCGTGCTCGTCTCGCTCGCGCTGCTGATCCCGCTGCTGCGGCACCGCGACGAGTTCCGCGCCCTGCCCGACCCCACCAGCCGCTGGCGGGCACTGGCCAACTTCGTGCTGATGGGCGCCGGTTCGATCGTCCTCGGGCTGGTCGTCGTGAGCGCCCACCCCGGACGCATGGTCGGCGACCCGAGCCTCGCCGACCGGCTCGAACACGTCATCTACGGCCTGTTCGGCTTCGAGGGCCCGGTCGACTACGCCGGCACCACGTCCTGGACGGTGGCCTTCTCCCTCGGCGCCCTCGGTCTGCTGACCGCCATCACCACCATCTACCTGGCCTTCCGCCCCGAACACCCGGCGGCCCGCCTCACCGACGACGACGAGACACAACTGCGCGCCCTGCTCGACAAACACGGCGGCCGCGACTCGCTCGGCCACTTCGCGCTCCGCCGCGACAAGGCGGTCGTCTTCTCCCCGAGCGGCAAGGCGGCGGTGACGTACCGCGTCGTCTCCGGGGTGATGCTCGCCAGCGGCGACCCGATCGGCGACGTCGAGGCCTGGCCCGGCGCGATCGAACGCTTCATGGACGAGGCGAAGGCGCACTCCTGGACCCCGGCCGTCATGGGCTGCTCGGAGACCGGCGCGGAGGTCTGGACCCGGGAGACCGGCCTGGACGCCCTCGAACTGGGCGACGAGGCGGTGGTGGACGTCGCGGATTTCTCCCTCACCGGACGTGCGATGCGCAACGTACGTCAAATGGTGAAGCGCATCGAGCGCCTCGGTTACGAGACCCGGGTACGGCGCGTCCGTGACCTCGGTGAGGCCGAGCTGGACCGGATCCGCCGGGCCGCCGAGGACTGGCGCGGCACCGACACCGAGCGCGGCTTCTCGATGGCGCTCGGCCGCGTCGGCGACCCGGCCGACGGGGACTGCCTCATCGCCACCGCGCACAAGGCCGACGAACTCCCCGGCCCGTACGGCGATCTCAAGGCCGTACTGCACTTCGTGCCCTGGGGTCCGGACGGCGCCTCCCTGGACCTGATGCGCCGCGACCGCTCCGCCGATCCCGGCATGAACGAACTCCTCATCGTGGCGACCCTCCAGGCGGCCCCCCGTCTGGGCGTCCGGCAGGTCTCCCTGAACTTCGCGATGTTCCGCTCGGCCCTGGCCCGCGGCGAGAAGATCGGCGCGGGCCCGGTCCTGCGGGCATGGCGCGGCCTGCTGGTCTTCCTCTCGCGCTGGTTCCAGATCGAGTCGCTCTACAAGTTCAACGCCAAGTTCCGCCCCCGCTGGGAACCCCGTTTCGTCGTCTACGCCGCCTCCCGCGACCTCCCCCGCATCGGCCTGGCCGCCATGCAGGCCGAGGGCTTCGTGAATCTCGCCCTGCCCCGCCTGCCGCTCCGCCGCACGAAGGCTCCGGCCCCCTGCGCCCACGCGGTGCGCTCCGCGGAACAGCCGGCGCGCACCGCCGCGTGAAGGGTGCGGCCCGCCCACGGCGGGTCGCACCACCCGCACCCGCGCGGCGCTACACCGCCCGCGCGGCCCCGCCATTGGTGTCGTCGTCCTCCGGGAGTTTGCAGACGCGCTCCAGGAAGAAGGCGGCCACTATGACGCCGACGCCCGCGAGGACGGAGAAGCCGGCGTAGATGGCCTGGTCACGACGGGCCGGGACCTCCAGGTACTCCAGGAGGAAGACGCCCACGCCGCCGTACATCCCGGCGACGAGAGCCGCGACGAGGGCGCTGGCCTGGCCGAAGACGACCGCGCGGGCCGCCATCAGGGGGTCGACGCCCTTGGCCTCGGGCCGCCGCTCCCGCTGGGCCTTGAGCCGGCTGCGCAGGGACAGCGCGGTGGCCGTCAGGACGGCGGCGATCAGGGCGAGCACGATGGGGGCGGCCAGCGGGACGCTCGGCAGGGTGTCCACCGAGTTCCACAGCCGGGCGCCCGCCCAGGACAGCACCCCCGCCACCACGAACACCGCGGCCAGCGTCCTGATGCGCAGCTCTTTCACGATGCCCCTTCGACGAGCCCGATGGTCCACGGAGGCCGGCCCCACGGCGCCGGGTGGTCGGCCCGGCCGGTGGTGCCGACGGTGCGTCGGGGATGGTCCCGACCCGGTAGACCTTAACGACTACTCGGGCAGGTGGAGTTCCAGGTCGGCGCGGGGCGACACACCCTCACGGGTGATGCCGTCGAGGAGCAGGGCGACCGGACCGCGGCCGACGAGCTGAGCCTCCGGCTCCACGTCGTGCCACGGCGCGAGGACGAAGGCCCTCTCGTGCGCCCGTGGGTGCGGCAGGGTCAGTACCGGGTCGTCGGAGACGACATCCGCGTACGACACGATGTCGACGTCCAGCGTGCGCGGGCCCCAACGCTCGTCCCGCACCCGGTGGAAGGCCTCCTCCACCGCCTGGGCCCGCTCCAGCAGCGAGGAGGGCGGGAGGGTGGTCTTCAGGACCACCACGGCGTTGAAGTACGAGGGCTGGCTGCCCGGGGCCACCCCCCACGGCTCGGTCTCGTACACCGGGGACACGGCCTTGACGCGGACGCCCGGAGTGTCCTCCAGGGCGTCGACGGCACCCTGGAGGTTCTCCAGCCGGTTGCCCAGGTTGGAGCCGATGGAGATCACGGCTCGGCGGGGGTTGTGCAGGGTCGTGTCGGCCTCGTCCACCTTCTGCACGACGGAGGCCGGCACCGGCTGAACGGTCGGGTCGCTCTGACCCGCGGTGAAGAACGCGGTCATACTCGGCTCCGGGTGATGGTGACGGTCACGTCGTCGAAGGGGACCGTGATCGGCGCGTTCGGTTTGTGCACGCTGACCTCGGCCTCCCGCACTCCCTCGTGCCTCAGGCACGCCTGCGCGATGCGCTCGGCGAGGGTCTCGATGAGATTCACCGGCTCGCCCTCCACGAGGGCGACGACCTCCTCCGCCACGATCCCGTAGTGCACGGTCTTCGCCAGGTCGTCGTCGGCCGCGGCCGGCCTGGTGTCCAGGCCGAGCGTGAGGTCCACGACGAAGGTCTGGCCCTCCTCACGCTCGTGCGGGAACACCCCGTGGTACCCACGGGCCCTGAGGCCGCGCAGCGCGACACGATCCACGCGAATCACTCCTGCAGTCGTCGGGAACGGCCGATGTCCTCCGTGCCGTCCGAGCACGGTCGGCACACCGGCCACCTTCGAATCTACCTGCGGGCACTGACAGCGCTCACCTGCGGAAGCCCCGATTCCACTCCCGTACGGACAGGGTTCATCGAGCGTTTCCCCAGGCAACGCGACGGCTCACGGGTCGGAAACCGCCCCTACCCGCGCCCCCGTGTTCCCAATCACCCCTTGGGCCTCGCGGATCGCCCGCCCACTCAGGAAGGTGACTCCTCGCCCTCGTCGTCATCGGATTCCGTCAGGACCGGGGAACCGTGGTGCGACCAGAGCTTCCAGCCGTCGGATGTGCGACGGAACACATTCGTGGCGACCACCAGCTGCCCCACGAGCGGCCCCAGCTCGTCACTGCCGTCCGGCGCCGGGCCCCCGCTGAGGATGTTCTCGGTGCAGCTGACGAGCGCGGTGTCGCCGGTGACCGACACATGCACATCGGTGAGGAAGAACTGGATGTACTCCGTGTTCGCCATGATCAGCGCGTACGACCGCAGCACCTCGCCGCGCCCGGTGAGCACCGGCCAGCCGGGGTGGACGCAGGAGATCACGCCGGTCTCGGCGGGGTCGTGGTACTCCTCGTCCACGCCCACGTCGGCCGGGGCCAGCCAGAGCGAGGAGAGCGTCTCGAAGTCGCCCTGTTCCATGGCCTCGTAGAAGGCCCGGTTGGCGAGTTCGACCTGTTCGACGTCGGTGTGGGGAGCGCTCACCGCTCCCGGGCCCCTTCGATGGCGCGGGTCACACGGACCGCGTCGGCGGTGGCGCGGACCTCGTGCACACGGACCGCCCAGGCGCCCTGCTGTGCGGCCAGGGCCGACACGGCGGCCGTGGCGGCGTCCCGTTCCCGTGCGGGCGGCGGGGCGCCCTCGGAGCCCGCCAGCACCCGGCCGAGGAACCGCTTGCGGGAGGCGGCGACCAGCAGGGGGTGGCCGAGGCCGTGCAGCCGGTCGAGGTGCGCGAGGAGGGCGAGGTCGTGCTCGGCGTCCTTGGAGAAGCCCAGACCCGGGTCGACGACGATCCGGTCCGCCGCGACACCGCCCTCCAGGACGGCCGCCACGCGCGCGTGGAGCTCCTCCAGCACCTCGGTGACGACGTCGTCGTAGACGCCCCGGACGTTGCCGCCCTCCAGGAAGCCGCGCCAGTGCATCACCACGAACGGGGCGCCGGCGTCGGCGACCACCGGGATCATCGCGGGATCGGCCAGTCCGCCGCTGACGTCGTTGACGAGGGCGGCTCCGGCGGCGAGGGCCTGTTCGGCCACGGACGCGCGCATGGTGTCCACGGAGACGGTCACACCCTCGGAGGCCAGCCCCCGGACGACCGGGACGACTCTGCGCAGTTCCTCCGACTCGTCGACACGGGCGGCACCGGGACGGGTCGACTCACCGCCGACGTCCACCAGGTCCGCGCCCTCCCCGACCATGTCCAGCCCGTGCTTGACCGCCGCCGTGGTGTCGAAGAAACGGCCGCCGTCGGAGAAGGAGTCCGGGGTGACATTGACGACGCCCATGACCGCACAACGGTCCCACCGGGGCAATCCGGCCACCCACCCACGCCGGTTCTGCTTGCTCATGCGTCAAGCCTAGGCCCCCGGCACCGGCCGTGGTCCGCCGCTCCCGACACCGGAGGAGGTCAGTGCGCCATGATGAGGCTCATCGCCTCGTTGCGGGTCGCCGCGTCCCTGAGCTGGCCCCGCACCGCCGACGTTATGGTCTTCGCTCCGGGCTTGCGGATGCCCCGCATCGACATGCACATGTGCTCGCACTCCACGACCACGATCACACCGCGCGGCTCCAGGATCTCCATCAGCGAATCGGCGATCTGCGTGGTCATCCGCTCCTGCACCTGCGGGCGCCTGGCGTAGACGTCCACGAGCCGCGCCAGCTTCGACAGCCCGGTGATCTTTCCGCTGGTGGACGGGATGTATCCGACATGGGCGACGCCCCGGAACGGGACCAGGTGGTGTTCACAGGTGCTGTACACCTCGATGTCCTTCACCAGCACCATCTCGTCGTGACCGAGGTCGAACGTGGTGGTCAGCACATCCTCCGGCTGCTGCCACAGCCCCGCGAAGATCTCCTTGTACGCCCGCGCCACCCGCCCCGGCGTCTCCCGGAGCCCCTCTCGGTCGGGGTCCTCGCCGACGGCGATCAGCAGTTCCCGTACGGCGTTCTCGGCGCGCTTCTCGTCGAACTCGCCGATGGTGCCCTCGCCGTCCAGCGTCACGGGGTCGGTCATGTCGTGCCTCGCTCCTGCGCCTGTGACACGTACGGATGACGCGTCTCGTCCTCGGCCTTCTTGCGGCCCTTTTTCGGCCATACGAAAATGCCGCGCCCCCCAGGCTAGAACCTGGGGGGCGCGGCAATCATTCCGGGCCTGACGAGTCGGCCTGGGCCGGGAGCGGGCAGGCTCCCGGTGGCCGGTTCTCGTCGGTGGGGCGTCAGCTCTCCGTGCTCTCCTCCGGGGTCGCCTCGGCGGGCGCCTTGGTGGTGATCGCCGGTGCCGCTCCGTTGGCGCCGTTCGTCAGTGCGAGCTCCTTCGGGGAGAGCACCGGCGGACGGGTGGACGGGGTGCGGCGGGAGGAACCGGTCCAGGCGGGCCGGGGCGGACGCTTGACGATGGGGGCGAAGATCTCGGCGATCTCCTGCTTGCCCAGCGTCTCCTTCTCCAGCAGCTGAAGCACCAGGTTGTCGAGGACGTCGCGGTTCTCGACCAGGATCTCCCAGGCCTCGTTGTGCGCGTTCTCGATGAGCTTCTTGACTTCCTCGTCCACGAGCGCGGCGACCTCTTCCGAGTAGTCGCGCTGGTGAGCCATCTCACGTCCGAGGAACGGCTCCGTGTTGTCGCCGCCGAACTTGATGGCGCCGAGGCGCTCGGTCATGCCGTACTGCGTGACCATCGCGCGGGCCAGGTTGGTGGCCTTCTCGATGTCGTTCGCGGCGCCGGTGGTCGGGTCGTGGAAGACCAGTTCCTCGGCGGCCCGGCCACCCATCATGTACCCGAGCTGGTCGAGCATCTCGTTGCGGGTGGTCGAGTACTTGTCCTCGTCCGGCAGGACCATCGTGTAGCCGAGGGCACGGCCTCTCGACAGGATCGTGATCTTGTGGACCGGGTCGGAGTTCGGTGAGGCCGCCGCGACCAGGGCGTGTCCGCCCTCGTGGTACGCGGTGATCTTCTTCTCCTTGTCCGACATGATCCGGGTCCGCTTCTGCGGGCCCGCGACCACGCGGTCGATCGCCTCGTCCAGCATGTGGTTGTCGATCAGCTTCTTGTCGCTGCGGGCCGTGAGGAGCGCGGCCTCGTTCAGGACGTTGGAGAGATCGGCACCCGTCATACCGGGGGTGCGGCGGGCGACGGCGCCGAGGTCGACGTCGGGCGCGACCGGCTTGCCCTTCTGGTGGACCTTCAGGATCTCCAGACGGCCCTGCATGTCCGGGCGGTCGACCGCGATCTGGCGGTCGAAGCGGCCGGGGCGCAGGAGAGCCGGGTCCAGGATGTCCGGGCGGTTGGTGGCGGCGATCAGGATGACGCCGCCCTTCACGTCGAAGCCGTCCATCTCGACGAGCAGCTGGTTGAGCGTCTGCTCACGCTCGTCGTGACCGCCGCCGAGGCCGGCGCCGCGATGGCGGCCGACCGCGTCGATCTCGTCGACGAAGACGATCGCCGGGGCGTTCGCCTTGGCCTGCTCGAAGAGGTCACGGACTCGGGAGGCACCGACACCGACGAACATCTCGACGAAGTCGGAACCGGAGATCGAGTAGAAGGGGACGCCCGCCTCGCCGGCGACGGCGCGCGCGAGGAGCGTCTTGCCCGTGCCGGGCGGGCCGTACAGCAGCACACCCTTGGGGATCTTGGCGCCGACGGCCTGGAACTTGGCCGGCTCCTGGAGGAACTCCTTGATCTCGTGGAGCTCCTCGACGGCCTCGTCCGCGCCGGCGACGTCCGAGAACGTCGTCTTCGGGGTGTCCTTGGTGATGAGCTTGGCCTTGGACTTCCCGAAGTTCATGACTCGGGAGCCGCCGCCCTGCATCTGGTTCATCAGGAACAGGAAGACGACCACGATGAGGACGAAGGGGAGCAGGGACAGCAGGATTCCGACGAAAGCGTTCTGCTTGGTCGGGGAGACCGTGTAGCCCTCGGGAATCTGCTTGTTCTGGAACTTGTCCTGCAGGGTGTTGGCGAGGGTGACGCCCTGGTCGCCGATGTAGCTCGCTTGGATCTTCGAGCTGCCCTCGATCTTCTGGCCGTCCTTGAGCTGGACCTTGATGGTCGACTCTTCGCCGGTGGTCAGCTTGGCTTCTTTGACCTTGTTGTCATTGATCGCCTGGACCACCTGACCGGTGTCCACCGTCTTGTAGCCGCCGGACGAGCCGACGACCTGCATCAACACGACCACGGCAAGGACGGCCAGCACGATCCACATGACTGGCCCACGGAAGTATCGCTTCACGTCCATCCATACGGAGCGGTGCCGCCCCGTCCCTCCTGCCATAGTGAGTTTGATAAAAGACTGTTCTTCGGACGGTACCCCAGCATTGTCACCCGAAGCCGCAGGGGACTGTCGGCAATACCGTCCTCGCATGGTCCAACGGCGCGAAACCCGCTGGGGTTCCCGAGCGTCTTACGGGGGTTGGCTCAACCGCCGTAGACGTGGGGCGCGAGCGTACCGACGAACGGGAGATTGCGGTACTTCTCGGCGTAGTCGAGGCCGTATCCCACGACGAACTCGTTGGGGATGTCGAAGCCGACCCACTCCACGTCGATGGCGACCTTGGCGGCGTCGGGCTTGCGCAGCAGGGTGCAGATCTTCAGGGACTCGGGCTCGCGGGAGCCGAGGTTGGAGATCAGCCAGGACAGCGTGAGCCCCGAGTCGATGATGTCCTCGACGATCAGGACGTGCTTGCCCTTGATGTCGGTGTCGAGGTCCTTGAGGATCCGCACCACACCCGAGGACTGGGTGCCCGCGCCGTAGGAGGACACAGCCATCCAGTCCATGGTGACCGGGGTGGACAGGGCCCGGGCCAGGTCCGCCATGACCATCACCGCGCCCTTGAGGACACCGACGATCAGCAGGTCCTTGCCCGCGTACTCCGTGTCGATCTTCGCGGCCAGTTCGACCAGCTTCGCGTCGATCTCTTCTTTGGTGATGAGCACCTCTTTGAGGTCGGTGCCCATGTCTTTCGCGTCCACCCGCATCACTTTCGGTCGTCCCAGGGCCGCTCCCGGACGCCCGCCTCCTGTGCGGGGGCTCGGGGCCCGCCCCGCGGGCCCCCTCGGCGTCCGGTTTCAGCCTTGCCGAATCACCAGTCTGCCACCCTGCCGCTGGGCGACGACCCGGCCGGGGAGATTGATGGCCCCCTGACCGCGCCAGCCGGTGATGAGACGGTCGATCTCCTCGATGTGCCGGGCGAAGAGGGAACCCGCCGGGGCGCCGGCCTCGATGGCCGCCCGGCGCAGGATCCGACGGCGTACGGCGGGCGGCAGGGCGTAGAGCTTGGCGCACTCCAGGAGGCCCGCGGCGTCGCGGACGGAGGCCTCGGCCTGACGGGCCCAGGTGTCGAGGGCGTCGGCGTCGTCCCGGGAGAGCCGGGCCGTACGGGCGAGGGCCTCGACGACTCCCTTGCCCAGCGCCTTCTCCAGGGCGGGCAGGCCCTCGTGCCGGAGCCGGGAGCGGGTGTAGGCGGGGTCGGCGTTGTGCGGGTCGTCCCAGACGGGCAGCGACTGGACCATGCAGGCCTTGCGGGCGGTCTGCCGGTCGAGTTGGAGGAAGGGGCGCCGGTAGCGGCCGTCGGCCCCCGAGACCGCGGCCATCCCGGACAGGGAGCGGATGCCGGAGCCCCGCGCGAGCCCGAGGAGGACGGTCTCGGCCTGGTCGTCGCGGGTGTGGCCGAGGAGGACGGCGGTGGCGCCGTGGCGTTCCAGCGCGGCGTCCAGGGCGGCGTAGCGGGCGTCGCGGGCGGCGGCTTCGGGGCCCCCGCCGCGGCCGACGGTGACGGCGACGGACTCGACCGGGTCGAGGCCCAGTTCCCGCAGGCGCAGGGCGACTTCCTCGGCGCGCAGGTCGGAGCCGGGCTGCAGACCGTGGTCGACGGTGATGCCGCCGGCGCGGACGCCGAGCTTGGGCGCCTCGAAGGCGAGGGCGGAGGCGAGCGCCATGGAGTCGGCGCCGCCGGAGCAGGCCACGAGCACGAGCGGGTGCTCGTCCGCGGCGGCCCTCGTGCGTACGGCGCCCGGGCGCGCGGAACTGCCGCGCCTGACCTCGACGGGCACGGCCGCGGGGGGTACGGCCGTGGGGGGCGTGTGCACCGGTGGTGCGCCCGTGTCGGAGGGCGCGCCCGGGAGCGCGTGGGCGGGCGCGTGGAGGGTGGTGTTCGTGTGGTGTTCGGTGAGGAGGTCGTGGAGTACGCGGCGGACCGCCAGGCGTATCGCCGCGACCGCGGGGTGGGGACCCATGTCCGGTTCCCTTCATGAAATTGTCGGGAGGTGAGCCCGAGTTCGGTCACTCAGAGTGTGTAGATGGTGACAGAACCGGGCCCTTCCCCGAGCATTGCACGCCTACCCCTTGCTCACGGTCCCTCGGACGGGTGATTGGAGGGGCGTTTGCCTGCCGTCGGCCGGATTCGTTCACCACGCTCACGCACGGCTCACGACTCCGCCTTGCGGTGCACCCGCGCGACCCAGTCCGCCGGTTTGGCGATCTCCGCCTTGGTCGGCAGGGTGTTCGGGGAGGTCCACACCCGGTTGAAACCGTCCATACCGACCTGTTCGACGACCGCCCGTACGAACCGCTCGCCGTCCCGGTACTGCCGGAGTTTGGCGTCCAGACCGAGCAGCTTGCGCAGGGCCTGGTCCAGACGGGAGGCCCCCTTGGCGCGGCGCTGCTGGAACTTCTCGCGGATCTCGGCGACCGAGGGCACCACGGCCGGGCCGACGCCGTCCATCACGAAGTCGGCGTGGCCCTCCAGGAGGGACATGACGGCGGTGAGCCGGCCGAGGATCTCGCGCTGGGCGGGGGTCTGCACCAACTCCACGATCGAGTGACCGTCGTCGCCGACCTCTCCCTCGGGGCGGCCCCCCGCGAGTGACTGGGCGGCCTCCCTGATGCGCTCCAGGAAGGTCGTGGGGTCGACCTCGGTCTCCCCCAGGAACGACTGGATTTCACCCTCCAGGTGGTCACGCAGCCAGGGAACGGCCGTGAACTGCGTGCGGTGCGTCTCCTCGTGCAGACAGACCCAGAGGCGGAAGTCGTGGGGCTGCACGTCGAGTTCGCGCTCCACGTGCACGATGTTCGGCGCGACGAGCAGGAGTCGGCCGCCGCCGTTCTCGCCCGCCGGGAGTTCGCGGGTCGCGGGGGCGAAGGTCTCGTACTGGCCGAGGACCCGGGAGGCCAGGAAGGACAGGAGCATGCCCAGTTCCACGCCGGTGACCTTGCCGCCGACGGCGCCGAGGACGGCTCCGCCGGGGGTGTTGCCGCGACGTTCCTGCATCTTGTCGAGCAGCGGCTTCAGCAGTTCCCGGAAGCCGGCGACATTGGCCCGGACCCAGCCGGGGCGGTCGACGACGAGGACAGGGGTGTCGTCGCCCGTGTCGGGGAGCATCCGGGTGAAGGCGCGGACGTGTTCCTCCGAGGCCTTCGCGTGTCGGCGGAGCTCGGCGACGATGGCCCTGGCCTCGTCCCGGCTCACCTCGGGGCCCGGCCGTACGAGCCGGGTCGCGGTCGCCACCGCGAGATTCCAGTCGACCATCTCGGCACCACCGATGCGAGTCATGTTGTCAACCGTACGTGAGCACTGCCGCTTGGGGCAGGCCGTGGGGACACGGGCGGGTTCGGTTGTGACTTGGGTGCGGGTGGGCGGGGGGCCTCGCGCAGTTCCCCGCGCCCCTGAGAAGCAGGGGCTACGCCCCGTGCTTCTTCCCTGCCCCTCCCGCCTCAGCGGCAGCCGCAGGTCGCCAGGGACGAGGTCGCGTCGGTCAGGAGTCTCTTGGCCGGGTCGGTGTTCTCCAGGGGAGTCTCCGTGGCGAGGAAGGCGAAGGCGAGCAGGCGGCCGTCGGCGTCGACGACGGTGCCGGCGAGGGTGTTCACGTTGCTGAGCGTGCCGGTCTTGGCGCGGACGATGCCGGTGCCGGTGGCGTCGCTGGGGTAGCGGCCACGCAGGGTGCCCGTGAAGCCGGCGACCGGGAGGCCGGTGAGGACGGGGCGGAGTTCGGGGTGGGCCGGGGACGCGGACTCGGCGAGCAGGGCGGTGAGGAGGGCGGGGGTCAGTGCGTTGCCCCGGCTGAGGCCGCTGCCGTCCGCGAACTCGACGCCCCGCAGAGGCACTTCGAGCTTCTTCAGTTCCTTCTTGATGGCCGCCGCGCCGCCTTCGAAACTCGGCTGCTCGCCCGTCGCGAGCGCGACCTGGCGGGCGAGGGCCTCGGCGATGTCGTTGTCGCTGTGGGTGAGCATGCGTTCGACCAGGGTGGAGAGGGGCGGGGAGGAGACCGCGGCGAGTTCCTTCGCGTTCTTCCCGGTCGTGGTGGAGCCCTCGGTCCTCACCTTGACGCCCCGGTCCTGCAGGAGGTCCGCGAACTCGGCGGCGGCGTCGGCCGCCGGGTCCGGGGCACGGTCCGCGCTGCCGCTGGAGGAGCCGTCGAGGCGGGCCTCGTCGACCATCAGCGGGACGACCAGGGCGAGGTTGCCGTTCACGCCGATGGTGTGCTGCTCGGGGCCCTCGTAGAGGGAGGTGTCGTAGGCGAGGGTGATCTCGTTCAGGTGACGCTTGTCGAGGGCGGCGGCCGTCTCGTCGGCGAGGGAGCGCAGGCTCGCGTACCCTCCCCCACCCTCGGCTTCGCTCGGGCGGGAGGTGCCCCCAGTGTCCTCGTGGGCGGTCAGGGTGGGGTCGCCGCCGCCGACGAGGACGACCTCGGCGGAGTCGGGGTCCAGCACCGTGCGGGTCTCGATGCGATGGTCGGGGCCGACCGCCGACAGGGCCGCGGCGGCTGTGGCGATCTTGGTGGTGGAGGCCGGTGTCAGGGCCTCGTCCGCGTTCCGGGAGTACAGCTGCTCGCCGGTCGCGACGTCCACGACGGAGGCCGCGCGGCGTGGGCCCAGGACGGAGGAGTTCAGCAGCGGGTCCAGGCGGGCGGCCAGGGCGGCGGAATCGGGCGCGGAGCCCGCGCCGGAGACGCCGCCGAGGCCGGCCAGGACGGAGGGGGCGCTCGGCGCGGGCTTGGGCGCCCCCGCCGCCGTACCGGACGACGTCCCGGAACCGCGTCCGTGATCTGCGCCACCCTGGCCTTCGCGCGATGCCGCCCAGTCGTGCTCGGCCTTACGCTGACCGGAGGAGTCCCAGGGTCCGGCGGCGGCCACCGCCCCGGCCGAGAACACCAGCCCCAGGGTGGCCGCGCCGGCGGTGAACTGGAGGGTCGTGAGCTTCTTCGTGCTCCCCGCGAGCTGCGAAGAGCGTGCCGTGACGGCGCTCGTGACGCGTACGACGCCGGGTTTCACCACCTGTGCGACGCGCGCGGCACCGGGCTTCACGGCGCGCGTGACGCGCACGATCCCCGGTTTCACGCCGTGCACCACCCGCACCACACGCGGTCTCGCGGCCCGCCAGACCTTCGGCTCCCGCACGACCACCAGCCCCTTTCGCGATCACACACCTGCGTGAGGGACACTTAACCACCAGAACTATGTGTTGATCATGGAGGAGTCACCGGTGGAGTTCGACGTCACGATCGAGATTCCGAAGGGTTCGCGGAACAAGTACGAGGTGGACCACGAGACCGGTCGGATCCGCCTGGACCGTCGACTCTTCACCTCGACCGCCTACCCGACCGACTACGGCTTCGTCGAGAACACCCTCGGCGAGGACGGCGACCCGTTGGACGCGCTGGTCATCCTGGACGAGCCGACCTTCCCGGGCTGCCTCATCAAGTGCCGCGCGATCGGCATGTTCCGGATGACGGACGAGGCCGGCGGCGACGACAAGCTGCTGTGTGTCCCGGCGACCGACCCCCGGGTGGAGCACCTGCGTGACATCCACCACGTCTCGGAGTTCGACCGCCTGGAGATCCAGCACTTCTTCGAGGTCTACAAGGACCTGGAGCCCGGCAAGTCCGTCGAGGGCGCCGACTGGGTCGGCCGCTCCGAGGCCGAGGCCGAGGTCGAGAAGTCGTACAAGCGTTTCAAGGAGCAGGGCGGTCACTGACCCCCTGAGTTCCTCGGCCGTCTTGCCGACCGATTCCACGAACGGGCCGCGTGTCCCCAGGAGGGGCGCGTGGCCCGTTCGGGTATGCGTGGGTGTCGGTGCGCATACTGAGGCGTACCTGAGGTGACGTACAGGGAGCGCTGCTGAGTGGGAGTGACGGAGCCCGGTGACGGCGGGCCGCAGGAGGACCGCAAGCCGGTGTCGGACGAGGCGGGCAGTGCCTTCGCGCCGGTGGGATTCGCTCTGGGGATCGACGGTGACGCGTCGGTGACCTCGGAGTTCGCGATCCCGGCGGGGCTGGACGTGCCGGCCTCGGGGGTGGAGGCCGAGGCGCACACGACCTCCGAGTTCGCCCTTCCGGAGGGGCTGGCGCCGCCCGAGGGGCTCGCCGATGAGCATGAGGGGTCCGCGTTCAGCCTGCCGCGGACCTACAACGCGCGGCACGCGCCGGTCGCGTTCACGCCGGCCGGCGGGATTCCGGCCGTCAGTCTGACCAAGGACGTGCCGTGGCAGGACCGGATGCGCACGATGCTGCGGATGCCGGTGGCGGAGCGGCCCGCGCCGGAGCCGCCGGCGCGCGCCGAGGGCGACACGGGGCCCGCCGTCCCGCGTGTGCTCGACCTCACGCTGAGGATCGGTGAACTGCTGCTGGCGGGCGGTGAGGGCGCGGAGGACGTGGAGGCGGCGATGTTCGCCGTGTGCCGGTCCTACGGCCTCGACCGCTGCGAGCCGACGGTGACCTTCACCCAGCTGTCGGTCACCTACCAGCCGTCGCTGGTGGACGACCCGGTCACGGCGTCCCGGATCGTCCGGCGCCGGGCCACCGACTACACCCGGCTCGCGGCGGTCTTCCGGCTGGTGGACGACCTCAGCGATCCGGAGAGCGCGATCTCGCTGGAGGAGGCGTACCGGCGGCTCGCGGAGATACGGCGCAACCGGCATCCGTATCCCGGCTGGACGCTGACCCTGGCGAGCGGGCTGCTGGCGGGGGCCGCGTCCGTGCTGGTCGGCGGTGGCGTGGTCGTGTTCGTCGCGGCGGCGCTCGGCGCGATGCTCGGCGACCGGCTGGCGTGGCTGTGCTCGGGGCGCGGGCTGCCGGAGTTCTACCAGTTCCTGGTGGCGGCGATGCCCCCGGCGGCCATCGGGGTGATGCTGACCGTGGCGCACGTGGACGTGGAGGCGTCCGCCGTCATCACCGGTGGGCTTTTCGCGCTGCTGCCCGGGCGGGCGCTGGTGGCGGGCGTGCAGGACGGCCTGACCGGCTTCTACATCACCGCCTCCGCGCGGCTCCTGGAGGTCATGTACCTCTTCGTGGGCATCGTGGTGGGGGTGCTGCTCGTCCTGTACTTCGGTGTGAAACTGGGCGCCGAGTTGCATCCGGACGCGGCGCTCGGCAGCGCGGAACGGCCGCTGTTGCAGCTCGGGGCCTCGATGCTGCTGTCGTTGACGTTCGCGCTGCTGCTCCAGCAGGAACGATCCACCGTGCTGGCCGTGACCCTCAACGGCGGTGTGGCCTGGGCGGTGTACGGGGCCATGCACGACGCGGGCGGGATCTCGCCGGTGGCGTCCACGGCGGTGGCGGCGGGGCTGGTGGGCCTGTTCGGACAGTTGTTGTCGCGGTACCGGTTCGCTTCCGCGCTGCCCTACACGACCGCGGCGATCGGGCCGCTGCTGCCGGGTTCGGCGACCTACTTCGGGTTGTTGGGCCTCGCACAGAACGACGTGGACGCGGGGCTGGTGTCGCTGACGAAGGCGGCGGCGTTGGCGATGGCCATCGCGATCGGGGTGAACCTGGGGTCCGAGGTGTTCCGGCTGTTCCTGCCGGGGGCGGCGCGGGCCGGGCGGAAGGCGGCGAAGAGGACGCGTGGGTTCTGAGCGCCTGACAGCCGGCTCCGGGGCGCCGGGCGTTGGCGGCCGGGGGTTCGGTGGGGCTTCGGCGGGCGGTTCACCCCGCCGGAAACAGAGGAACCCGCGCCCCCGGATGACGGAGGCGCGGGTGGTGAGCTCTGGGGGTCAGTACCTCGGGTAGTCCTGGCCCTGGTAGCCCTGCTGGTTCTGGTTCTGGTTCTGGTTCTGGTTCTGGTCCTGGTTCTGCGGGTACTGGCCGCCCTGGGGGTACTGGCCGCCCTGCGGGTACTGCTGGGCGTAGGGCTGCTGTTGGGGCTGCTGGTGGCCGTAGTTCTCCTGGTAGCCCTGCTGCTGGTAGCCCTGGTCGCCGTAACCCTGGTTGCCGTAGCCCTCGTTGCCGTAGCCCTGGTTCGGGTCGTACGGCTGCTGCTGGGGCTGGTCGGTCGGCGGGATGCGGCGGAGCTGGGTCGTCGCGTCGTCCATGACCGGGGCGGGGGCGGACTGCTGCTGGGGCTGCGCGGGCTGGTTCTTCTTCACCTTCCTCGCCTTGAGGAGCTCGAAGATGATCGGGAGCACCGAGATGAAGACGATGAGGAGGAGCATCGCCTCGATGTTCTTGTGCACGAACTCGATCTGACCGAGCCAGGAGCCGAGCAGGGTGACGCCCGCGCCCCAGAGGATGGCACCGACGACGTTGAAGACGAGGAACGTGCGGTAGCGCATGCCGCTGACGCCCGCGATGATCGGCGTGAACGTCCGCACGATGGGCACGAAGCGGGCCAGGATCAGGGACTTCGGGCCGTGCTTCTCGAAGAACTCGTGGGCCTTGGTGACGTTCTCCTGCTTGAAGAAGCGGGAGTCGGGGCGGCTGAAGAGCGAGGGGCCGACCTTCTTGCCGAACATGTACCCCACCTGGTCGCCCAGGATCGCCGAGACGCAGATCAGCACGATCGCCAGCCACAGCGGGAAGTCCAGCGTGTCGGAGGTGATCAGCATGCCGGCCGTGAACAGCAGCGAGTCGCCGGGCAGGAAGAACCCGAAGAACAGGCCGGACTCGGCGAACACGATCAGCAGCAGGCCCCAGATGCCGAACGAGTTGAGCAGGTAGTCCGGATCCAGCCAGCTCGGTCCGAGGGCGATCGTCTGCACGGTTCCGGGCTCCTGGGGGGTGAGGAAAGAGTGAACGCCTGTGGGTGAGGACCCACGAGGGCGGGTCGCACAGGGGTGGGACCCATAGGGGTGACCAAAGCTATCAACGCACGGTCACCCCACTAGGTTCCACGGGTTCCCCCAGAGTGCCCTGTGGCCGCACTGAGACCAAGCCGTGTGGTCACAGGTGCGGTCAGAGGCGGGATCAGGGATGGATCAGGGGCGCCGCCGGGCCGCGTTCGCGTTGATCGCGTCCCGCAGGTGTTCGGCGAGGCCGGGGCGGGTGGAGTCGTAGAAGGCCTTGAAGCGCTCGTCGGAGACGTACATCTCGCCGAGGCACTGGTGCATCTCGTACGGGCAGTCGTAGAACCAGGAGCCGATGTGCTGCCGGTGCTCCTCGGCCATGTTCATGGCCGCCTCGCCGGTCGGCTCCTCGCCGGCGGCCATCAGGGCGTCGTAGCGCGCGCCCCAGTCGGCCACCTCGTCCTGCATGCGCTTCCAGTCCTCCTTGGTGTAGGTGGCCGCGCGGCGCTGCGACTCCGCGTACGCCTCCGTGCCGCCCCAGCGCTGTTCCGCCTCCTCGGCGTACTGCTCGGGGTCCTTGTCGCCGAACACCTCGAACCGCTCCTCGGGGGTCAGGTTGATGCCCATCGTGCGTGCCTCCATGGCGTGCTCCACGGCCGCGGCCATCTTCTGCAGTCTCTCGATCCGGGCGGTCAGCAGTTCGTGCTGGCGGCGCAGGTGGGACCGCGGGTCCGCCGCCGGATCGTCGAGCAGGGTCGCGACCTCGTCGAGGGGGAAGCCGAGCTCCCGGTAGAACAGGATCTGCTGCAGCCGGTCGAGGTCGCCGTCGCTGTAGCGGCGGTGACCCGCGTGGGTGCGCTCGCTCGGTACGAGGAGTCCGATCTCGTCGTAGTGATGCAGCGTGCGCACCGTGATCCCGGCATAGCCCGCGACCTGTCCCACGGTGTGACTCATGACTTCCGCTCCCTTGTCGGTACGTGCTCCAGGCTGGGGCCTCACGTGACGTGAGGTGCAAGCCCTTTGTGCCGGGCGGCAGGCGGCGGGCGGCGGGCCGTAGCGGACTGTGCACTTCCGCAAGGCTCGGGGCTCGTGAAACGCACTGGCGACGGGTCACACGCGTCTCACTGTGCACAACACGAAGCCCTGGCGCGCGGACCGTGCACTTGTGCAATGGCCCGCTCCCGACGGTTTTCCTACGGTGGGTCCGTCGAAGAGACGCTGGGCCCGGCACGGGGGTGCGGGCCGGGCGTGCCGTCGGCGGGCCGGACCAGGCCGCCTCTGCCTCGGGGGCATCCGAGCTGCCCGTGCACGTGTTGGGGCACGTGCGCGGGTTCGGTCCGTGGCGGCCGGGTGACGCGGGCCCGGCGTCAGGGCCGGGGCGGCTGGACCAGGGCCGGGCGGCCCAGCAGCACGTGCAGGGCGAGCGCGATGTCGGCAACGGTCACCACGTCGGTGTCGGTGATGCCGACCATCTTCGTGGAGAAGTCCATGCCGAGGAGGCCGGCCGCGTCCCGGGTGTGATTGCGGACGGTGGCCTCGGAGAGGCCGAGGGCGCGGGCGGTCTCCCTGGTGCTGAGGTTCTTCTCCAGCCAGACGCAGAGGGTCTCGACGAGGTCGCGCTGATCCTCCCGTACCGGGCGCAGGCGTTCCTCGGCCCAGGCCGTCGGTCCGCCGTCCTCGGCTGCGGCCGCCATCAGCGCCGCGAAGGTGGGTGGCCGGGAGGGGGCGGCGGTGTCCGGGTGCGGCAGGGCGGGGGTGTCGGTCTCCGGGGTCGTGTCCGGCTGCGGCAGGGCGAGGATGTCGAGGGCGAGCAGCGTCAGGATGCGGTCGTTGGCGGAGCCCCGGAGGTCGAGGGAGAGGATCTTCCCGGCCCGGTTGAGGCGCTGGGTGACCGTGTTGCGGTGGACGCCGAGGCCTCCCGCGGCTTCGGTGTGCTTGAAGCTGAGGGCGGTCGGGAGGGTCTCCAGCAGCAGTTTGCGCTCGTCGCCCCGGCCCGGGAAGTCGTCCAGGAGCGGGGACATCAGGGCCGCCGCCCAGGCCTTCGCCGCCCTCCTGGGCAGGAGGGGGGCGAACTTGGCCTTGGAACCGCCCAGCCGGATGCGGTGCGGGGTCCCGGCCGCGTCGCCCACCGCCGTCAGGGCCTCCAGGTAGCCGACCGCGGTCTCGGCGAGCGGGTGCGGTCGGCTCTGACCCATCAGATGGCCGTCGCGGGCCGCGATCATCTCCTTGAGGACCGTCTCGACCCGGCCGCTCTCCCGGACGGGATCGAGGATGAGGATGTGCTTCGGCTTGCCCGGACACGGCGACACGATGGCCTGCTCGGCCAGGGCCCGCTCGCACCAGCTGAGGGTGGCCTCGCGCTCCTGCGGCCCGGTGTCGACGACGAAGACGCGGGCGGTGTCGGTGTCCAGCAGGGCCTGTGCGGCGCCCGTGTAGACCACCTGCGCCAGAACCGTTTCTCCGCGCATGAGCAGCTGGAACGCGGCGTGCCGCACCGCCCGCGGGGTCTGGGTCCTGGCCTGGTGCTCGCGCCTGGCCTGGTCGCACAGTCCGAGGAGTTTCGCCGCGTGCTGGATCAGGGCCGTGGCCGCGCCGTCGAAGGGTGTGTGGGAGGCGATGGCCAGCCGGGCCTCGTCCTCGCCGTCCGGGAATCCCGGGGTCCCGGGGGCACCCGGGGAGATCGACACGATGCGGGTGTGCATGGCGCCGCTGGGCGCGCCCTGTGCGCCGTGCGCTCCGGTGATGACGGCGTGGGCCAGGGTGGCGGGCGCGCTGTCGGGTGCCGCCGCGAGGACGCCGCGCCGGGCCGAGGTGACGAGGACCTCGGCGTCCAGGGCCACCGAGAGCCAGTCGGCGATGCGCCGTACGGCCGTGGGGTCGGCGAGGCGGGCCGGAAGCCGGTTGAGGAGGCCGTCGAGGTGTGCGACCTGGCGCTCCGCGAACTGGGCGCGCCGCAGCCGCAGATCCTCGTTGACGTGGTCCCAGGCGGTGGCCTCGGCGGAGGTCGCGAGCAGGGGCAGCTCCAGGCGGTTCGCGGCGGCGAGGGTGGCGTCGGGGAGGGTGCCCAGGTCGTGGCCGGGGGTGCCGATCACCAGGCCGGCCGCCTTGCGCCGGTCCAGGAGGCGGATCAGGTGGTCGAGCGTCCGGACGTGGGCCGGGGTAGGCCGGGGAGTGTCCAGGGTGACCAGGAACAGCGTCCCGTTCTCGAACGGGGTGTCGGCGGAGAGGTCGGCGAGCGTGTGCGGCGCCTCGGTCAGCGGCCGGGCGACGACCTCGGCGACCCGGGTCGCGCCGTGGCGGGGCGCGTGGCCGGGCTGGAGGAACCTCAGCCGCAGCTGCCGGCGCTCGTTGATCAGATAGTCAAGGGTGGGCAACTCCGCCGTCCCTCCCCGGTCGTGCACGTGGGTCCGCGGGATGCTCAACTCCACCTGCTGTGTTCGCTCTTGTCATACGTGGTGTGCATTCGGCAGCGTAATGGACGGACGATATGACCGACACATCATCCTCACGGCCCACCCGCGCCCCCTCCGCACGCGTGTGAGGTGCGTCTCCCCGGTGGCGGACCTACCGTCGAAGTCATGCCACTGCACCGATGGGACAGCGACGCCCCGCAGGACACCGGGCGCGAGCGGCACGACGGGCACCGGCTCGCCGTGAACGCCTTCTACGGCCAGGCCAACCCGGTGGGCGGCATGACCGAGGCCCCGCCCAAGCACCGGCTGCCCGAGGCACCGCTGGCCCCCTCGACGGCGTACCAGCTCGTCCACGACGAACTCATGCTGGACGGCAACTCACGGCTGAACCTCGCCACCTTCGTCACCACCTGGATGGAGCCCGAGGCGGGCGTGCTGATGGGTGAGTGCCGGGACAAGAACATGATCGACAAGGACGAGTACCCGCGTACGGCCGAGCTGGAGCGGCGGTGTGTGTCGATGCTCGCCGATCTGTGGAACGCGCCCGACCCGGGAGCCGCCGTCGGCTGCTCGACCACCGGGTCCAGCGAGGCCTGCATGCTCGCCGGGATGGCCCTCAAACGGCGGTGGGCGAAGCGGAACGCGGACCGCTACCCGTCGGCGGGCGCCCGGCCCAACCTGGTCATGGGGATCAACGTCCAGGTCTGCTGGGACAAGTTCTGCAACTTCTGGGAGGTGGAGGCCCGGCAGGTGCCCATGGAGGGCGACCGGTTCCATCTCGATCCGGCGGCGGCAGCGGCACTGTGCGACGAGAACACGATCGGGGTGGTGGGCGTCCTCGGCTCCACCTTCGACGGGTCGTACGAGCCGATCGCCGAGCTGTGCGCGGCTCTCGACGACCTCCAGGAGCGTACGGGCCTGGATGTGCCCGTCCATGTCGACGGGGCGTCCGGGGCGATGGTCGCGCCCTTCCTCGACGAGGAGCTGGCCTGGGACTTCCGGCTGCCCCGGGTGGCGTCCATCAACACCTCCGGGCACAAGTACGGGCTGGTGTACCCGGGGGTGGGCTGGGCGCTGTGGCGGTCCGCCGCCGAGCTGCCGGAGGAACTGGTGTTCCGGGTGAACTACCTGGGCGGGGACATGCCCACGTTCGCGCTGAACTTCTCCCGGCCGGGCGCGCAGGTCGTGGCGCAGTACTACACGTTCCTGCGGCTCGGGCGGGAGGGGTACCGGGCCGTGCAGCGGTCGACGCGGGACGTGGCGACGGGGCTCGCGGAGGAGGTGGCGAAGCTCGGGGACTTCCGGCTGCTCACGCGGGGTGACCAGTTGCCGGTGTTCGCCTTCACGACGCAGGAGGAGATCACCGCCTACGACGTCTTCGACGTGGCCCGGCGGATGCGGGAGAGGGGCTGGCTGGTGCCCGCGTACACCTTCCCGGAGAACCGGGAGGACCTGTCCGTGCTCCGGGTCGTGTGCCGCAACGGCTTCACGACCGATCTCGCGGGGCTGTTCCTGGAGGATCTGGGGCGCCTGCTGCCCGAGCTTCGGCGGCAGTCGGGGCCGGCGGTTCGGGACAAGGGGGCGGCCACCGGGTTCCATCACTAGGGGGTGGGTGGGGCGGAGCGGATTTCGCCCCCGCCGCCCCTACCCGTCCCCTCCTCAAGGGGCTGCGCCCCTTCGACCCCCAGGCGTCCGTCCGGTGGGGCTTCTCGCGCAGTTCCCCGCGCCCCTGAAGGTACGGGGCTGCGCCCCTGCCTTCCTCACTTGCTCAGGCGGGCGAACCTGCGTACCGCCAAGGGGAAGAAGACCGCCAGCAGGGCCAGGGGCCAGGCGATCGCCGTCCACAGGTGGTCCGCTTCGGCGCCCGGGGTGCCGAAAAGGTCGCGCACGGCCGTCGCCGTGTGGGACATCGGGTTCCAGTCGACGACCGTGCCGAGCCAGCCGGGCATGGACGCGGGGGTGGCGAGGGCGTTGGAGAGGAAGCCGACCGGCCAGACGAGGATCTGTACGGCGGTGAGAAGTTCGGGTCTGCCGGCCAGCATCGCGAGGTGGATGCCGATCCACAGCATGGCGAAGCGGAAGAGCAGGAGGAGACCCACCGCGCCGAGGAAGGCCGCGGGGCCGCCGTGCGCGCGCCAGCCCAGCGCGAACGCGACGGCCATGAGGACGGCCAGGCCCACCGCCGACTGGAGCATGTCCGCGACCGAACGGCCCACCAGAACCGCCCCGTTGGCCATCGGCATCGAGCGGAAGCGGTCGATCACCCCCTTGTTGAGGGCCTGGGTGACGGCGAGCATCGTGCCCTCCAGACCGAAGGCCATGGTGAGCGCGAGCATGCCGGGGACCAGATAGTCGAGGTAGCTGCCGCTCACCCCACGGCCGCCGCCGATGAGATAGCCGAACATCAGCAGCAGCATCACGGGGAAGACCAGCCCGACGAGCAGCTGCACGGGCTGCCGTGCCCAGTGGGCGAGTTCGCGGCGGGTCATGGTCCAGGAGTCGGTCAGCGCGTACGCGCCGAGACCGCCGTGCCGGATCGTGTGCGTCGTGTGCGTGCTCATACGGCCTCCCTCACTCGGTGGTCGCCGGTGGCCCGGTCGTTCTCGTACGCCCGGTCGTCCCCGGTGAGGTGCAGGAACACCTCGTCCAGGGTCGGGCGGCGCAGGGCGATGTCCTCGGCCTCGATGCCGGCGTCCGCGAGGGCGCGTACGACCGAGGTGAGGGCCGTCATGCGGTCGGTGACCGGGGCGCTGAGGCGGCGGCGGTCGGTGTCGACCGAGACGTCGCCTGCGGGGACGGGCAACAGGGCGACGGCGGCGCCCAGTCGGTCGGCGTCACGCAGGACGACGTCGATGCGGTCGCCGCCGGTCAGGCGCTTCAGCTCGTCCGCGGTGCCGTCGGCGACGACCCGGCCGCCGTCGACCACGGAGATCCGGTCGGCGAGCTGGTCGGCCTCCTCCAGGTACTGGGTGGTGAGCAGGACCGTCGTACCGCCGCCGACCAGCGAGCGGACGGAGTCCCAGACCTCGGTGCGGCCGCGGGGGTCGAGGCCGGTCGTCGGCTCGTCCAGGAAGAGCACCTCCGGTTCGGTGATGAGGGACGCGGCGAGGTCGAGGCGGCGTCGCATACCTCCGCTGAACTGCTTGACGGCCTTGCGGCCGGTGTCGCCGAGGCCGAACCGCTCCAGGAGTTCGTCGGCCCGCACGCGCGCGTGGCGGGCGCCCAGGTGGTAGAGGCGGCCGAACATCTCCAGGTTCTGCCGACCGCCGAGTTCCTCGTCGAGCGCGGCGTGCTGGCCGAGCAGTCCGATGCGGAAGCGCACCTCACGCGCCTGCGTCACCGCGTCGTGCCCCGCGACCTCGACCCGGCCCGCGTCGGGCCGCAGCAGGGTCGCCAGGATCCTGACCAGGGTCGTCTTGCCGGCACCGTTGGGACCGAGCACGCCGTGCACGGTGCCGCGCGCCACCTGGAGATCGAGTCCGTCGAGGGCGACCTTGGCACTGTTCCCGCCCTTCCCGCCCTTCCCGCCGTATGTCTTGCGCACCCCTTCGACAGTGATCGCAGCGTCCGCCATCGGGACCTCCCCCTCGATCGATGTTCACTTCCACCACATTAGTCAAACTTGACTACACAATCGAAGGTAAGCCTTCGGAGCCCAGTAGTCAAACTTGATTAACGAGCGTCCCCGGGATGCCGCTCCCCCGTCGCGTACGGGTTTTCCTGGCCTTCACCGAGGACACCGACGAACGGCTCGCCCTCCCCCGCGAACGTGTAGGCGCCGCCCCGGATGCGTTCGATGAGGCTGCGGGTCCAGTCGGCGCCGCTGTCGGAGGAGTGGAGCCAGAAGTTCATGATCTCGCCGATGTGCCCGAACTGGCCCGGGCCCTTTTCGGGTGCGTAGTACTCGGTGATGCCCTCGCGCCAGGCGCTGATGGCCTTCACCCGCTCCTCCAGGAGGCCGAGCACCTCCGCGCGGCCGAGGTCGACCATGAAGCCGAGCCCGGCCGAGAGCACGTCCGGCTTCTGGTGGTAGGTGGCGAGGGACTCCCGCAGCAGCTCGAAGAACTCCTCGGTGCCGGCCTCGGTGATCGTGTACTCCGTGCGGGGCGGCCCGCCGGCCGTGGAGGGAGCGATCTCGTGCGCGACCAGCAGTCCCTGTTTCGCCATCTGCTTCAGGGCGTGGTAGATCGAGCCGGGCTTGGCGTTGGACCACTCGTGCGCGCCCCAGTACTCCAGGTCGTTGCGCACCTGGTAGCCGTGGGCCCGCCCGTGCTGGCGCACGGCGCCGAGCACGAGAAGACGGATCGCTGACATGGGCCCAGCGTAGAACCAGGCGGGATCACCCCGGCTCGCACCCGGCTTCTCGGCCCCACCCAGGCCCACCGGCCCACCGGCCGCCGCCGTGCAGACGTCGAGGTGATGCGCTCGTGCCGGGCGGCCCGGCGGACGAGTTCCCCGAGCTTGCCCCGCGCCTCCGCCATGGGGTACGTGGCAGACATGCACCTTCCGTGCACCAGACGCATGTCTGCCACGGCGTGATCCTCCGCGCCCGACGGGGCGTCCTCAGAACGGGAAGAAGCTCCGCTTGTGCTGGACCGAGATCCACTTCTGGGTGGTGAACGCGTCCACCGTGGTCTCACCGTTGAGGCGGCCGATCCCGGAGTGCTTCTCCCCGCCGAACGGGACGAGGGGTTCGTCGTGGACGGTGCCGTCGTTGACGTGGAACATGCCGGTGTCGATCTGCTTGGCGAAGTGCACGCCCCGCTCGATGTCCCCGGTGTGGACGGCGCCGCTGAGGCCGTACGGGGTGTCGTTGACGATGCGGACGGCCTCCTCCTCCCCGTCGAAGGGGATGAGGAAGACGACCGGGCCGAAGACCTCCTGCTGGAGGAGGGCGGAGCCGGCGGGGACGTCGGTGAGGACGGACGGCTCGACCAGGTTGTCGGTCGTGGAGCCGTGGACGAGCGCGGTGGCGCCCTCGGCGAGGGCCTGCTCGACGACGGACTTGAGGGAGTCCGCCTGGGAGGAGTTGATGACCGGGCCGATGACCGTGCTCGGGTCGCTCGGGTCGCCGACCTTCAGGGACTTCACCTTGGCCACGAACTTCTCGGTGAACTCGGCCTGCACCGAGCGGTCGACCAGGACGCGGTTGGCGGCCATGCAGACCTGGCCCTGGTGGACGTAGCGCGAGAAGACGGCCGCGTCGACGGCGTAGTCGATGTCCGCGTCGTCCAGGACCACCAGGGCGCTGTTGCCGCCCAGTTCGAGGATGGTGCGCTTGAAGTTCTGGGCGGCCACGGTGGCGACGTGGCGGCCGACCTTGTCGGAGCCGGTGAAGGAGATCAGCTTCGGAATGGGGTGCTCGATGAAGGCGTCGCCTATCTCGGCGATGTCGGTGACGACGACGTTGAGCAGCCCGCCGGGCAGGCCTGCCTCCTCGAAGATCTTCGCGACCAGGGTGCCACCGGTGATGGGGGTGTTCTGGTGCGGCTTCAGCACGACGCCGTTGCCGAGGGCGAGGGCGGGGGCGACCGACTTGAGGGAGAGCAGGAAGGGGAAGTTGAAGGGGCTGATGACGCCCACGACACCGACCGGCACGCGGTAGAGGCGGTTCTCCTTGCCGTCGATCGGCGACGGAAGGATTCTGCCCTCGGGACGCAGCGCCAGCTGAATCGATTCGCGCAGGAACTCCTTGGCGAGGTGCAGTTCGAACCCGGCCTTCAGGTACGTGCCGCCGAGCTCGGCGATGATCACCTCGGTGATCTCCTGCTCACGCTCCTCGATGACCTTCAGGGCCTTCTCGAAGACAGCGCGACGCGCATAGGCGTTGACCTCGGCCCATTCCTTCTGGGCCGCCTGGGCGGCCCGGTAGGCCTCGTCCACTTCGTCGACCGTGGCGATGGTGATCGACGCGAGCTTCGCGTCGTCGTACGGGTTGAAGTCGATGATGTCCCAGGAGCCGGAGCCCGGGCGCCACTCGCCGCCGATGTACTGCTGGGCCAGGTCGGTGAAGTAGGACGACATGTGATCCTCAATCAGTCGGCATCGATCAAGATTGATCACTCGTCATCGTACTTGTGGGTAAAGGGAGTTGGAGAGCTACTCGGGAGACTCTGTGAAGACTCGCCGGAACGCCCGTGTGTCCCCGGTGGGCCGCCCGGGCGGGGCTCAGGAGAGCTGGAGCAGCCCCCGCAGCAGGTCCCGGCTCTCGGCCGGGGACGGGCTGTCGTCCTGGAGCCGCTTGATCGCCCGCTCGTACTGGGCGATGTCCTCGCCCTTGTCCAGATAGAGGGCGCTGGTGAGCTGTTCGAGATAGACGACGTCGGTGAGGTCGGACTCGGGGAAGCTCAGCACGGTGAAGGCGCCGCTCTCGCCGGAGTGGCCGCCGAAGCTGAACGGCATGACCTGGATCGTCACGTTCGGGCGCTCCGAGATCTCGATCAGATGCTGGAGCTGCCCCCGCATCACTTCCCGGTCGCCGTACGGCCGGCGCAGCGCGGCCTCGTCGAGGACGCACTGGAACTGCGGGGCCCTCTCGGCCACCAGGTACTTCTGGCGCTCCATGCGCAGGGCGACCCGCTTGTCGATCTCCGCCTCGCTCGCGCCCCTCATGCCCCGGGCGACGACCGCGTGGGCGTACGCCTCGGTCTGCAACAGGCCGTGCACGAACTGCACTTCGTAGCTGCGGATGAGGTGGGCCGCCGCTTCGAGGCCGACGTAGGTGGGGAACCAGCTGGGCAGGACGTCCGAGTAGCTGTGCCACCAGCCGGCGACGTTGGCTTCCTTCGCCAGGGAGAGCAGCGAGGTGCGCTCGGTCTCGTCGGTGACGCCGTAGAGGGTCAACAGGTCCTCCACGTCACGGGTCTTGAAGCTGACCCGGCCGAGTTCCATCCGACTGATCTTCGACTCGGAGGAGCGGATCGAGTACCCGGCCTTCTCCCGTGTGATCCCCTGCGACTCGCGGAGCCGCCTGAGATGCGAGCCCAGCAGCATCCGCCTCACCACCGACCCGCTCGATTCACCGGCGCCCACGTTCGTCCAGCCTCCCCAACTTCTTCAAGGGCCGCAGTCTGCCACTAAACCACTCCGATCCGCACTCGTCCGGTTACAGAAATGGAAAGCCTTCAACAGCTGGGACGGATGAGGCGGGGGAGGAAAGAAGGGAGTGTGGCCGAGACGCGTCGCGAAGAACACCCCGCGGACACAGGAAATCGTCAGGAAGCCGCCAGGCGGTCGCCAGACAGTTGCCAGGAAACCGTCGGCCGGAGCCTGTTGCGAGGGGATGAAGTGACAGAAGAAATGTTCAGCAAGCGGTATGTGAAGGTCCAATTCGGGCGCGTGCACGTGCATCTGCCCTTGCATCTGCTGTACGCATCAGAAACCATGGTCCCGCGCCACCGCTGCATCGCATCGACCGCGAACACCCGGGAGTGCCTCGCATGGGGACGAATGGATCGACCATGCTCGAACCCTTACGGCAGGGACTTCCGCCACTTGATCCGGCGACCGTGTCCGACGCCGCGTCCTGCGCGCTGCCGCCCCGCTACGAAGCGGTGCGCGAGGCACGGCAGTTCACCCGGGGGACGCTCGACCAGTGGCGGTTGGACGAACGTTTCGACGACGTCTGCCTCGTGGTCTCGGAGCTCGTCACCAACGCCCTGCGGCACGGCCTGCCCGTCGGCAACGGCGGGTGCCCGGCCCAGGACCCGCCCGTACGGCTGCACTTGATGCGCTGGAGCGAGCGGCTGGTGTGCGCGGTGCGCGACCCCAGTCACGACAGCCCGGTCGCGGGCGACTCCGAGGACTTCTCGGCGGAGTCGGGGCGGGGGCTGTTCCTGGTCGACTCGTTCGCGGACAGCTGGGGCTGGCATCCGCTGGGGGGCGCCCTCAGCGGCAAGGTGGTGTGGGCGCTGTTCCAGGTGGAGTCGGCGCCGGGCCGCCCGTCCGCCTGTCGATGAACCGCGGCGCTTTTCGGCGCCGCGGTTCTACGCGTGTCACACCGTCGGGTCCCGTCGGCCTCCCGCCGCCGGGCGGGCCTCACCCGACCAGGTGGTCGAACTCCCCGTCCTTGATGCCCAGAAGCATCGCCTCGATCTCGGCGCGGGTGTAGACGAGCGCCGGGCCGTCGGGGAAGCGCGAGTTGCGTACCGCCACCTCGCCGCCGGGCAGCCGGGCGAACTCCACGCAGTTGCCCTGCGAGTTGCTGTGCCGGCTCTTCTGCCAGGCCACCGCGTGGAGCTCGGTCAGCTCCGTCGCGGCCATGCCGTTGTACACGTCATCCACGCCGTACACGTCGTGGTCCACAGGTCGCTCCCCGGGGTGGTGCAGTAGTGCGCTCGACGCGCGTTGGCTCTGGTGTGACCGGTGTTGCCAGTGATGTCCGTGTTGCCAGTGATGCAGTGGTCAACTGCCCCGGATCATAGCTTTGTTCACGTGCTGATGCATGAGCGGATGCACGTGCACGCGGGGTGTCTCCTCGGTTACAGCACCAGAGAGACGTAAGACATGGCGATCCTGTTCCATCCGGGCCTACATCTCTCCGTACGGGGTGGGGATCCGGGAGGTTCAGGGCGGCGGGAGCGGTGTCCGCGGAATGGCGGAAAACGGACGGCCCCGGGGAGGTCGTGGAGCCTCCCCGGGGCCGGGTGGGGGGTGGTGCGTCAGCGCGTGACGTACGGCAGAAGAGCCATCTCGCGGGCGTTCTTGATGGCCCGCGCGAGCTGTCGCTGCTGCTGTGCGGTGACACGGGTCACGCGGCGGCTGCGGATCTTGCCCCGGTCGGAGATGAAGCGACGCAGGAGGTCCGTGTCCTTGTAGTCGACGTACGTGATCTTCGCCTGGTCCAGCGGGTTCGGGCGGGACTTGGCGGGCTTGCGCTCCGGCTTGCGGGGCATGGCGGTTCAGACCTCCAGGAAGGTGTCGAAGGGGCGCGGCAGCCGTTCCCAGGCGGCGCGGCCGGCGGCGTACTCGGCGTCGGTGAGCAGGCAGGACTCCAGCAGCCGTTCGAGTCCGTCGCGGTCCAGGCCCGGGGAGGTGAAGACGAGGTGCTGGCAGCGGTCGCCGTGTTCCGGGTGCCAGTCGAGGGCGGCGGCGGCACGGCGCACCGGGGGCACCATGTCCCAGGCGGCGTCCGGGAGCGAGGCGAGCCAGGGGCCGACCGACTCCACGCAGAGGGCGCCGCCGGCCGCGTCCCAGTGCAGCAGGGTGTCGGGGCGCTCGGCCAGCCAGAACCTGCCGCGGCTGCGGGCCGCCGCGCAGCAGAGGTCCTCCAGCGCCGCGTACAGCCGCTCCGGGTGGAAGGGGCGGTGGCGGTGCCAGACGAGGGTGGTGACGCCGTGTTCGTCGGCGTCGGTGGGCAGGAGGGCGCTCGCCGGGTGTTGGGCGGCTGCGGCGGCGTCCACGTCGAAGCCCGCGAACGCCGCGGCGAGCAGGGAACCGGGGGGCGCCATGGGGGTGGTGGTGCGCTGCGGGGTGCGGGTGCGTCGTGGCTGGTCGCGCGGTTCCGCGCGCCCCTCAGGAGCAGGGGGCGCCCCCTGGCTCTCGATGGGGACCCTCTGTGCGGTCGGGTGCAGTTGCGCCAGGAGGGCCCTGTCCTCGTCGTCCGCCTCCGCCGAGTCGAGTACGGCCAGGATCGGGGCGTACTCCAGTTGGCGGGCGAAGGTGTCGGCGACCGTGCGCTGGTCGGTGCCGGCCGCGGCGAGGCCTCGGTCGGCGAGGTCGTCGCCGTTGCCGAGGTAGGGCAGGAGGAGGGCGGGGTCGACGGCCGTGATCACGGAGGTGAGGCGGAGGCCGCTCGCCGCGACCACCTCGGCCATGGCCTTCGGCTCGACCGAGTCCCAGAGCTCGACGACCGCGAGGCGGGTGAGACCCGCGTCGGCGAAGCGCTCCAGCTCGGGGACGAGGTCCTCGCGCAGCGCGCAGCAGGCGCAGTCGTTGACGAGCGGGGTCTCACCGGTGGAGATGAGGCCCGCCGCGTCCCGGACGGTCCGGACGACCCTGGCGTCCGGACCGTCGGCGGCGGTGGAGAGGTCGTGGTGCAGCGCGACGCTGCCCGGGACCCCGGCGAGCAGCGCCTCGACGGCGGCCCGCCGGGCGTCGGCGTGCAGCCCGCCGACGATCGCGACAGACAGCTGGGTCACGTCGGTCAGCCTCGCTTCTTCCCGGCGCCGTACCGCTTCTCGAACTTCTCCACGCGCCCGGCCGTGTCCAGCACGCGCGCGGTGCCCGTGTAGAAGGGGTGGCTGACGTTCGAGATCTCGACGTCGACCACCGGGTAGGTGTTGCCGTCCTCCCACTCGATCGTCTTCTCGCTCGTCATCGTCGAGCGGGTCAGGAAGGTGTGGTTCGCGGCACGGTCCCGGAAGACGACGGGCCCGTACGACGGGTGGATGTCCTTCTTCATCGGCGCCTCAGCGCTCCTCTCGGAAGTCGACGTGACGGCCCGCCATCGGGTCGAACTTGCGCAGCGTCAGCCGGTCCGGGTCGTTCCGGCGGTTCTTGCGGGTGACGTAGGTGTATCCGGTGCCGGCCGTGGACCGGAGTTTGATGACCGGGCGGAGTTCGTTGCGTGCCATGCTGGTATGTTACTGAAAATGAATTCCATTTGCATCACCTGATCGAGAGAGGTGCGTCACCTTGTCCGCCCACTGCATGCTGACCGGAGCCCGGCCCGGCTTCGGCAACCGCATCTCGCACTCCCACCGGCGTACGTCCCGTCGCTTCGACCCCAACATCCAGTCCAAGCGGTACTGGCTGCCCAGCGAGAACCGCCATGTGCGGCTCCGGCTGAGCGCGAAGGGGATCAAGACCGTGGACGTCATCGGCGTCGAGGCCGCGGTCGCCCGGATCCGCGCGCGGGGGGTGCGGGTCTGATGGCGAAGAAGAGCAAGATCGCGAAGAACGAGAAGCGCCGGGAGATCGTCGCCCGGTACGCCGAGCGGCGGGCCGAGCTGAAAGAGATCATCCGGCGGCCGTCCGCCTCGGACGCCGAGCGCGAGGCCGCCCGGCGGGAGTTGCGCGCCCAGCCGCGCGACGCCAGCGCCACCCGCGTCCGCAACCGGGACCAGGTGGACGGGCGGCCCCGGGGGTACTTCCGGACGTTCGGGCTGTCCCGGGTGAGTCTGCGGGAGCAGGCGCACGCGGGGTACCTGCCCGGGGTGCGCAAGTCGTCCTGGTAGGGCGTCGGAGTTCTCACCGTTCCCGGTTCCCGGCCGTCTGTCGCAAAGCCGCTGCTGGTAGCTTGCCGCTGTCGCCGGCGGCGACCTGATCCGGCCACACTCTCGGGAGAACTCCAGTGACCACGGCGACTAGGGCGACCACCACGACAACGGCGGCTAGGCCTGTGAGCGGCACTTCAGGGGCTGTCGAGGGTTCCGGGGGCTCCTCCGCCCGTCGACGGCTGCGTGTCGCGGCCGGGGTGGCCGGGCTCGCGGCCGCGCTCGTGCTGACGGCGTGCAGCGGCGGCGGCGATGACGGTGACTCCGGAGCCGAGGAGTCGTCGGCCGCCCCCTCGGCGACGAAGGGTTCGGACAGCGGCGGCTCTGGCGACTCCTCCGGCGCCGAGACCGAACTCCAGGGCAACTGGCTGGCCACGACCGGCGGCAAGCCGGTCGCCCTGTTCGTCAACGGTGCCGAGGTCGCCGTCTTCGTGGGCACCTCGGTGTGCAGCGGCAAGGTCTCCGACACGGACGACATGCAGATGATCGGCCTCAAGTGCCAGGACGGCAGCGACGACCGCACCGAGGGCATGGTGGACAAGGTGAGCGCCAAGTCCCTCACGATCACCTGGGAGGGCGGCGTCGGCGAGGAGACGTTCCGGAAGGCGGAGGGGTCGATGCCGTCCGGGCTGCCGACGGATCTGCCCACGGCGAGCGCGGGGTCGTAGGGCCGCGGGTCGCCTTCGGGCGGTGAGCCCGGGGAATGTGCCTCGCTCGGCGCTCGGGTCGTAGATCATGTGGGGACGGGCCGCGGAACCTCCGGGTTCCGTGGCCCGTTCGCACTTTCACACCGCCGCCGGCTGTGCTGTGACAGCCACGAACTCCACCGGGAACCCCATGCGCACCGCTCCGACCGCCATCGCCGCCGCCCTTCTCGCGGCCCTCACGCTGACCGCCTGTAGCGGGAGTGACGGGGGTGAGGGAGGTGGCGGCGGGGACGACGGCAAGACCGGGACCGCCACCACCGAGAGCGCGCCGGGAGGCGCGTGCACGGCAGCGCGGGTCGGTTTCGAGGTCGGTCCCAGCAGTGCGGCCCCGGCCGCCGGGGACGAGGGTGCCGTCCCGGTCACCGTCACCAACAAGGGCGACGCCGCCTGCACGCTGAAGGGTCTCGCCGGGGTCGATCTGTTCGCCGGCGACAAGTCGTGGGCGCTTCAGCCGCAGGAGGGCGCGCCCGAGGAGACCGAGGTGACGCTGGAGGGCGGTCAGTCGATGATCTTCTCCATCTCCTACGTGCGCGGGGTCGCCGGTGACCCGGAGAAGAGTGCCGCCGTGGACCAGCTGAAGCTGACCCTGCCCGGAGACAGCAAGGTCAGCAGCTTCAAGTGGCCGGACCCCGAGGTCGCGGTGAAGTCCGAGAGCACGTTGGAGGCGACGGTGGGGCCGTTCCTGCCGACGGGCGAGTGAGTCACCGGGGGCCCGGTCCCGGTGACGGTCGGGGCCGGGCCCCCTGTCATGACGGCAGCCGGGGCCGTGCCCTGACCTGGGCGCGGTCGGCCGCCTCCGCGCCCTGCTGCCAGCCGGCGAGGTCGCTGACGCCTCGGACGCGGGTGGTGACCGTGTCCGGGAACATCCGGCTGAACTCGTCGTGGACGGCGACGTCACGGGCGGCGAGGACGGGCAGCAGGTCCGGTTCCGGGGCGCCCGCTCCGCGCGCGCCGGTGCTCCCGGCCTCCGCCTCGGCGGCCCGCGCCTCGGCGACCTGGGCCTCGGCGACCGCCGCCAGCCGGTCTCCGATGCGGTGGGCGTAGGCGGCCAGGAAGGACTGCCGGAAGGTCTTGGTCCGCTTGCGCCCGCCCCTGCGCTGGGCCGCCTCCGCCTTGGTCATGGCGGTGGTGGCCTGCACGAGGAGCGAGGTGTGGAGCAGCTCGACCGCCTCCAGGTCGGCCTCGAACCCGACCACCGTGGAGAAGCCGAAGGCCTCGTTCCACACGGCCTCGCAGCGGTTGGCGCGGGCGACCGCGTCGAGCAGGACCGCCTTGGCCGTCTCATAGGGCGGGTCGACGCCGATCCGGCACGCGCCGGGCGCGTCCTTGCTGTGCGCGCGGGCCGCTATCAGCGCCTCGTCGATGCTGTGCCGTGCCATCAGCTCCTGCGCCTTCGCGCTGAGCGCCTCCGCCTCCTCCGGGAATCCGGTCGCCTCCGCCTTGGCGAGGAGCGCGCGGATCCTGCTGAGCATGCGGGACTCGGGGTGGGGCGAGTTCTTCGCGGCGCCGGCCTCCCGCGGGCGGTCCAGGGGTTCGAGGGTGGGCAGGCGCAGGAGGAGGCGGTACAGCTCCAGGGCCACGGTGGCGTGCGAGAAGCGGTCCGCCCGGGTGGGGTGTGCGGCGACTTCCCTGATCTCGTCGAGCTGGGCGGACCAGCGGGGGCCGGGCGGCTGGGGGCGTGCGCCCGCGCGCGCGTCCTGGTGCTCCTCGACGACCAGCCGCGCGAGGAGCCGTACGTGCTCGTCCTCCAGCTCGCGCCGCGTGAACCGGACGACGTCGGCCGGCTGCCAGCCCCGCCGCCAGGCCCCGGCGACGAACTCCCGTCCGCGCCGGGCCAGTTCGGCGTCGGCTTCCGGGTCGGCGGCGAGCAGGGAGGCGCCGGTGTCGAGGGCGGCGTCGGTGTCGGCGTAGAGCGCCGCCTCGAAGGCGCGGTCCACCGTGCTGGTCGTACTCACGTGTTCGATCGTGTCATGGGGTGGGGGGCCCTGTTCCGGGGGTGGGGACTGGGGGGTAGGGCTGGCCCTACCCCCCAGGACGCCCTTCAGGGGTCGTGTGCGGGCGGGGCGGGGACGGTTCGCTTGGGGCATGACCACGGTAGAGAGAGACAGGGCCGCCGCGAAGGCGGGCAGGGTGTCGGCAGGGGACGGGGCCACGGGGGGCGCGGCCGTGCGCGTACGGGGGCTGCGGCGGGCATACGGGGAGGTCGTCGCCCTCGACGGGGTGGACCTGGACTTCGAGGTCGGGACCTTTACGGCGGTGATGGGGCCGTCGGGGTCGGGGAAGTCGACGCTGTTGCAGTGTGCGGCGGGGCTGGACCGGCCGTCGGGCGGGACCGTGCGGGTCGACGGCGTGGAACTGGCCGGGCTGAGCGAGCGGCGGCTGACGCTGCTGCGCCGGGAGCGGATCGGTTTCGTCTTCCAGGCCTTCAACCTGCTCCCCTCCCTGACCGCCGCGCAGAACGTCGCCCTGCCGCTGCGGCTCGCCGGGCGGCGCCCCTCGCGGGGTGCGGTGCGCGAGGCCCTGGACCGGGTGGGGCTGGCCGAGCGGGCCGGGCACCGGCCCACGCAGCTGTCCGGTGGACAGCAGCAGCGGGTCGCTCTGGCCCGCGCGCTGATCATCCGCCCCGCCGTTCTCTTCGGGGACGAGCCCACCGGGGCGCTGGACACCAGCACCAGCCGTGAAGTGCTGCGCCTGTTGCGGGAGTTGGTCGACAGGGAGGGTCAGACCACGGTCATGGTGACCCACGATCCGGTGGCCGCGTCGTACGCGGACCGGGTGGTTTTCCTGGTCGACGGACGGGTGAACGGGGAGTTGGTCCGGCCGTCGGTCGAGGCGGTGGCGGCGCGTATGGCGGGGTTGGAGCCGGCGGCGGGGACGGAACGGGCGATCGGCGACGGCGTCATCGGGGGTGTGACGTGCTGACCCTGTCGTCGTTGCGTACGCGGTGGGCCGCGTTGCTCGGGTCGTTCGTCGCCGTGATGGTGGGGGTCGGGGTGATGACGGCCATGGGGCTGGGGCTCGCGGCGTCACTCGACCCGCCCGCGCGTGCGCCGGAGCGTTTCGGCTCCTCCCCCGTCGTGGTGGCGGGCCTGGACAGGCTGACGGTGGAGGTGCGGCGGGGGCCGGGCACGGTCCGGGTGTCGCAGAAGCTGGCCCGTCCACACCCTGTGGACAAAGGACTGCTGGCGGAGTTGCGGGAGCTGGGGCCGGTGACGGCGGGCACGGGCGGGGCTGACGCGATCGGCGTGGACGCGATCGGCGTGGACGCGCCCGTGGCCGAGGTGCGGGCCCTGGTCGGGGAGCGGGCGCGGGTGCTGACCGGTGACGCCCGGCGGCAGGTGGATCCGTCGTACGAGCGGGACGCGGAGGCGCTGGTCGCCGTGAACTCGCTGCTGGGGACGGCCGGCGGGGTCGCCGCGTTCGTGTCGGTGTTCGTGACGGCGTCCACGTTCGCCTTCGTGGTGGCGCTGCGCAGACGGGAGTTCGGACTGCTGCGGATGGCGGGCGCGACCCCGGGACAGGTACGGCGGCTGTTGCTCGGCGAGGCCGTGGCGGTGGGGGTCGTGGCGTCCGGCGCCGGATGTGCGCTGGGGACGTGGGGAGCGCCGCCGCTGGTACGGGTGTTGGTGGACGGCGGGGTCGCGCCGACGTGGTTCACGGTGCCGGAGGCGGTGGTGTGGCCGTATCACGTGGCCTTCTGGACGGGGGTGTCGGTGGCCCTCGCGGGGGCGTGGGTGGCGGCGCGACGGGCCGGGCGGGTCGGGCCCGTGGAGGCGCTGCGCGAGGCGTCGGTGGACACGGGGGTGCTGCCGCTGTCCCGCCGGGTGCTCGGCTCCCTGCTGCTGGTGGGTGGACTGGGGGCGCTGGCCTGGAAGTTGGGGACCGATCCCGCCGAGCTGCTCAAGCGGAAGACGTACACCACCCAGCCGATGCTGCTGATCACGGCGGTGGCCGCGCTCGCACCGCTGCTCGTGCGGCCGGTCGTACGGCTGGTGGGCGCGGCGCTGCCCGGGGCCGCCGGACTGCTGATCCGGGAGAACGCGGCCACCTCCGTACGCCGCACCGCGGCCGTCGCGGCGCCGGTGCTGGTGACCGTCGCGCTGGCCGGGTCGCTGCTGGGGGCCGCCGGGACGGTGGCCGGGGCGAAGGGCGCGGAGGCGGCGGCGCGGACCGGGGCGGACTTCGTGGTCACCGCCGAGGAGGGCGCGGGGCTGCGCGAGGAGGCGGTGCGGGGTGCCGTCGGGGGTGGGGCGACGGTGGTCGGGTCCGCCGGAACCGCTGTGTACGTCGTGGAGGAGGGGACCGCGTTGGTGCGGTCCGAGGCGCGGGCGGTGACGGACGCGGCGGGCCTCGCGACGGTGGCGCGGTTGCCGGTGGTCGCCGGGGACGTACGGGATCTCGACGACCGGTCGATCGTCGTGAACGAGGAGTGGGAGCGGCACGAGGTCGGGCAGAGCGTGCGCGTGTGGCTCGGGGACGGGCGGAAGGTACGGCTGCGGATCGCGGCGGTGCTCGCGGAGGGGACCGGGGACAACGGGGCGTATGTGACGGCCGCGAACGCGGGTGGTGCCGTGGTGGACCGGGTCGACGTGCGGGTCGGCAACGGGGTGGACCGGGCGGGGGTGGCGGCGGCGCTGGGAGCGGCGCGGTCGGAGCGGGCCGGCTGGACGGTGCGGACGGCCGAGGAGTGGCTCACGGCGAACCGTCCCGGCACCAAGGCGCACACCCGGCTCGGGTTTCTCGTGGTGCTGGGGATCGCGCTCGTGTACGCGGGGATCTCGCTGGCCGGGACGTTGTCGATGGCCACGTCGGCGCGGGGCACGGAGCTGCGGTCACTGCGGCTGGCCGGGGCGACGCGGGGGCAGGTACGGGTGGTCGTGGTCGGCGAGGCCCTGGTCGCGGTGGTGGTGGGCGTGCTGCTGGGGGCCGTGGTCACCGTGGTGAATCTCGCCGGGGTGGCCGGGGCGTTGGGGGTGTTGTCGGCGCCGGTGGGGGTGGCGGTGCCGTGGGAGGTCCTCGGGGCGTGTGTGGGCGCGTGCGTCGGGGTGGGCGGGGTGGTGGCGATGGTGGGCGTCGGCGTCCGCGGGGCCGGGGGGAGATAGGACGGGCGCAGCAGGGGGCGGGGGCGCGGCTGGAGGGCGTGCGCGGGGCGGGTGTGGCTGAGCGCGCCGTTCCCCGCGCCCCTGCAGGGGCAGGGTGGGCGTCGGGGTCTCAGGTGGTGGAATTCGGTCGCCCTGTGGCCGGCGAACTGTCAAGGCTGGAGCCATGGTTGATGGATCTCTCTACCTGGCGTTCCTGGTGGCGGCGTTCGCGCTCTGCGTGACTCCCGGACCCGACATGATGTTCATCGTGGCTGTCGGAGGGCGGGGCGGCCCGGCGGTCGGAGTGATGGCGGCGGCGGGGGTGGCCTGCGCGATGCTGGTGCACACCGTGGCCGCGACGTTGGGACTCTCCGCCCTCTTCGAGACGCTGCCGGTGCTCTACTACGTCCTGCGGTGGCTGGGCGCCGCCTACTTGCTGTACCTCGCGGTGAAGGCGTTCCGCGACCGGTCCGTACCCGGAGACGACGAAGGCGCGGAGTCGGGCCCGGCGGCGTACGGCCGTGCGGGCGCCGGGCTGCGGCGGGCCTTCTGGCAGGGCGCCGTCACCAACCTGCTCAACCCCAAGGTGATCCTCTTCAACGTCGCCTTCCTGCCCCAGTTCGTCGACCCCTCCCTAGGCCACGTACCCGGCCAGCTCCTGGTGCTCGGCTGCACGATCGTCCTCATGGGCTTCCTCTGGGACGGCGCGATCGGGCTCGTCGCCGGCCGCCTCACCCAGGTTCTGCGACGCAGTCAGCGGGTGGCGCGGGGGCTCAACATCTTCACCGGGACGGTCTTCGCGGGGCTGGCGGTGCGGTTGGCGACGGCGCCGAAGTGAGACCGGGGTGTCAACTTCGGGTTGACACTCCCATGCCGTCAACCTAGGGTTGACGCATGACGACGAATCCGCGAGTCACCGCCTCCATCCGTCTCGACGAGCTCATCGAAGCCATCAAGAAGGTGCACCCGGAACCGCTCGACCAGCTCCAGGACGCGGTGATCGCCGCGGACCACCTCGGCGACGTGGCCGACCATCTGATCGGCCACTTCGTGGACCAGGCCCGGCGTTCGGGCGCCTCCTGGACGGACATCGGGCGGAGCATGGGCGTCACCCGGCAGGCCGCGCAGAAGCGGTTCGTCCCGAAGGCCGAGAACGACCTCGACGCCAGCCAGGGGTTCAGCCGCTTCACCCCCCGCGCCCGGAACGTGGTCGCGGCCGCGCACAGCGAGGGCAAGGCCGCCGGCGCCGTCGAGGGTCTGCCCGCCCACCTCGTCCTCGGGCTCCTCGCCGAACCGGACGGGCTCGGGGCCAAGGCGCTCGTCGCCCAGGGCCTCTCCCTCGAGGCCGTGCGGGAAGCCGCCACCGCCGTCCTGCCACCGGCCTCGCCCGAGGTGCCCGAGCTCATCCCCTACGGCGCCGACGCCAAGAAGGTCCTCGAACTCACCTTCCGCGAGGCCCTCCGCCTCGGCCACAACTACATCGGCACCGAGCACATCCTGCTCGCCCTCCTGGAGTTCGAGAACGGCGTGGGAGTGCTGAGCGGGCTGGGTGTGACCAAGGAGGCCACCGAGGCGGACGTGGCCCGAGCCCTCCAGGCGATCGTGCAGGGGCAGGGGCAGGGGGAGGAGCAGGAGTAGGAGCAGGAGGTAGGCAGAAGGGCGGGGTGGCGGCTGTCGGCTGTCCGTCCCTTCGTCCGGTTCCCGCGTCGCACGGCCGTTGTCAGACCCCCCTGTCACACTCGCACCCATGACCGACCGGTGGGTGCTCGCGACGGCCGAGGACGGGGGTGTGGAGGTCGCCCCGCTCGGGCCCGACGGGCTGCTCGCGGGGGCCGTGACCCGGGAGCCCGATCTCGCCGAGGCGGTGCGGCGGCGCGGGCCGCAGGTGGGGCGGTGGGTGTGGCGGGCCACCGGGGAGGTGTATCCGCGGCTGCTCGCCACGGGGGTGCGAGTCGAGCGGTGCTATGACATCGAGGACGCCGAGAGCCTGCTCCTGGGGCACGAGGGGCGCCTCGGTGAGCCCCACTCCGCTGCCGCCGCCCTCGCCCGGCTCCGTCGCGCGCCCGTGCCCCCGGACCCGCCCCTCCGCTCCGCCGACCCCGGCGCGCAGCCCTCCCTCTTCGAACCCCGCCCCGTCCACGTCCCCCTCACCGACCTCGTCGAGGTCTACGCGGACCAGCAGCGACGGCACGACGCCACCGCCCACCCGGACCGGATGCGGCTGCTGACTGCCGCCGAGTCGGCCGGGATGCTCGTCGCCGCCGAGCTGAACCGGGCGGGGCTGCCGTGGCGGGCCGATGTCCATCGCGACGTGCTGCACGAGATGCTCGGCGAGCGGTACGCGGGCGGGGGCGAGCCGCGTCGGCTCGCCGAACTCGCCGAGGAGGTGTCGCACGCGTTCGGGCGGCGGGTGCGGCCCGATCTGCCCGCGGACGTCGTCAAGGCCTTCGCCCAGGCCGGCATCCGGATCCGCTCCACCCGGCGCTGGGAGATCGAGAGCCTCGACCACCCCGCCGTGAAGCCCCTCCTGGAGTACAAGCGGCTGTACCGCATCTGGGTCGCCCATGGGTGGTCCTGGCTCCAGGACTGGGTCCGGGACGGCCGCTTCCGGCCCGAGTTCCTCGCGCACGGCACGGTCACCGGGCGGTGGGTCACCAACGGCGGGGGCGCCCTCCAGATCCCCAAGGTGATCCGCCGCGCCTGCGTCGCCGACCCGGGCTGGCGGCTCGTCGTCGCCGACGCCGACCAGATGGAACCCCGGGTGCTGGCCGCCATCTCCCGTGACCCCGGGCTGATGGAGGTCGCGGGCCGCCCCACCGATCTCTACCAGTCCGTCTCCGACCGCGCCTTCTCCGGAAACCGCGAGCACGCCAAACTCGCCGTGCTCGGTGCGGTGTACGGGCAGACGTCCGGGGACGGGCTCAAGAATCTCGCCGCGCTGCGCCGACGGTTCCCGCGCGCCGTGCGGTACGTCGACGACGCGGCCCGCGCAGGCGAGGAGGGCCGGCTCGTACGCACCTGGCTCGGGCGTACGTGCCCACCGGCGGCCGGTGCCTCCGACGACGCCGGCGAGGAGGCAGGTCTCCCGCAGGACGACGGTGACCGGGACGTCCGGGAGCGCGGGCAGGGCGACGAGTGGGTGCCCGGGTACGCGTCCACCAACTCCCGGGCCCGGGGCCGCTTCGCCCGCAACTTCGTCGTCCAGGGCAGCGCCGCCGACTGGACCCTGCTCCTCCTCGCGGCCCTCCGCCGGGCCCTCGACGGCATGGCGGCCGAGCTGGTCTTCTTCCAGCACGACGAGGTGATCGTGCACTGTCCCGAGCGGGAGGCGGAGGCCGTGGTGGCGGCGATCCGCGAGGCGTCGGAGCTGTCGGGGCGGCTGGCGTTCGGGGAGACGCCGGTGCGGTTTCCGTTCACCACGGCGGTGGTCGAGTGTTATGCGGACGCGAAGTGAGCACGATCGACCGAGGCACAGCGGTGCCGGCTCACAACCGCCGCAGTCCAGGGATGGAGAACAGAACCACATGGCGTGGTCGGTAGGCCGGCCCGTGCCCTGGCGATCCGCCGCGCCCGGGCTGGTCGACCACCTCCCGCGGCCCCTACACAGCGCGGTCCTTCAGTAGTTCCCTCAGCTCCACCGCCACCGTCGAGTCCGTGCCGTCCAGGATCGACTGTGCGCGCTCCCAATCGCGGTACGCCTCCGCCGTACGGCCCCCGGCCCGGAGCAGCAGCCCCCGCTGGTGCCGGGCCAGGGCCACGGCGTACTGGTCGGCGCGGCGCTCGGCGAGGTCGAGGAGGACGGCGCACTCCTCGGCCGCGCGGTCCGCGTGGCCGAGTTCGCGCAGGGCCCGGACCAGGCCGAGCCGGGACTTGGACTCGCCCTGCCAGTCCTCGTCGTCACCGAGGATGCGCAGGCTCTGCTCGAAGTGGCGTACGGCGGCGGCCGGTTCGCCGAGGCGGAGGTGGGCGTAGCCGATGTTGCAGTGCGCGGTGTGCCGTACGACGAGACTGTCGGCGATCTCGCCCAGCGCCAGGCTGCGTTCGTGGTGGGCGATGGCGGCGCGTGCGTCGGTGTGCTTGTACAGGTTGCCGAGGTGGCTGAAGGTCACCGCCTCGCCGTAGGGGTCGCCGAGTTGCCGGGAGAGCTCCAGGCTCTCCCGGAGCGTCTCCTCGCTCTCCTCGTACCGGCCGAGGCTCTCCAGTACGAGCCCCCGGTTGTTCAGGCAGCGCCGTACGCACGACACCACTCCGAGGCGGCGCCACAGCTTCAGGCCCTCGTCGTTGAGGGCGAGCGCCTCCGAGGCCCGGCCGGACATGAAGTGCAGCCCCGCGCGGTCGGTGAGGGCGAACGCCTCCGCCTCGTCGTCGCCGAGGGACCGCGCCACGTTCAGCGCGTGCCGTCCGAGCACGTCCAGCTCGGCGAGCCGGCCGCCCCGGTGCAGATAGGGGAAGAGGTGGCGGACCAGGGTGGGGACGAGTGCCGCCGCGCCCGTCCCGGCCGTGCCCGCGGTGCGGCCGTCGCCGTGGTCGCGGGCGCAGCGTTCCACCAGGGCGACGATGGTGGGGAGTTCGCGGTCGCCCCAGGCGAAGGCCTCCTCGGCGGAGGTGAAGGGCGGTTCCGTGGACGGCCACTCCCCTGAGGGTTCCGCGGCCGTCGCCGGCGCCGGCGCCGTCCTCGTGCGGAGGCGTTCGTCGCGCTCGTACCCCGGTGGCAGCATCACCAGCAGGCTCTGCCGGGCGCGACCGGTGTACCAGCGCAGGGCCTGCTCCACGGCCGCGGCGGTCTCGGTGGTGGTGGCCGAGTCGGCGAGTTCACGGGCGAAGTGACGCACGAGGTCGTGGGGGACGTACCGGCCGTACGTCGTCTCCTCCAGGAGGGCCACGTCGACGAGGCGGTCGAGGGCGGCCTCGGCGCGGGACTCGTCGGTGCCGGTGAGGCGGGCGAGGAGGGGTGCGCCGTAGGCGGGCAGGTCGAGGGCGCCGATGCGGCGGAGGGCGTGGGCGGCGTCGCGGTCGGCCTCGCGGTCGGAGGCGCGCAGGGCCTCGTGGGCGACGGCGAGGGAGCGGCGGACGCTCAGGTCGTCGTATTCGAGGTGCTGCAACCGCCCCTCGGTGGCGGCCAGTTGACCGGCCAGCGCGTCCGGGGTGAGGGCGCGCCGGGCGGCGAGGCGGGCCGCGACGACGCGGAGGGCGAGCGGGAGGCGGCCGGTGAGTTCGACGAGGGGGTGCGCGGCGTCCAGACCCGCCGCGCGACCCGAGGCGGCCCGCAGCAGGGCCGCGCTCTCGTCGTCCGACAGCGGGGCGAGCGGGAAGCGTTGGGCGCCGTCCAGCGCGGTGAGCGGCGAACGGCTCGTCACGATGACCGCGCAGCCGGGGCCCGCCGGGAGCAGGGGGCGCACCTGGGCGGCGTTCGCGGCGTCGTCCAGGACCATCAGGGTCCGGGTGGGGGCGAGGGTCGAGCGGAGCAACGCGGCCGCCGCGTCCGGGTGTTCGGGGATCCGGCGGGGGGCGGTGCCGAGGTCCCGCAGGAGGGCGGCGAGGGCCTGGGCGGGGGTGAGGGGGGTCATGCCCGGGGTGGCGCCGTGGAGGTTGATGTACAGCTGGCCGTCGGGGAAGTGTTCGGCGAGTTCATGGGCGAGGTGGAGGGCGAGGGCGCTCTTGCCCACGCCGGCCATGCCGCTGATGACCGCCGTCGGCAGCGCGGGGCGCCGACCGACTCGGGGGGACCCGTGGGTCGGCGGGTGCGGATGCGTCGCGGCTTGTCGCGCGGTTCCCCGCGCCCCGAGGGGGGTGGGGGCGCGGGTCGCTTCGTACGCCCCCGTACCCAAGGTCCTCCGCAGCTCTGCCAGCGCCTCCACCCTGCCCGTGAAATGAGCCGGTGGCGGCGGGAGTTGGGCCGGGCGCGGTGGGGGGTCGGCGGAGGTGGCGTCCGGGGAGGGCCCCGGTGCGTGTGCGTCGGGCTCTCGCAGGATCTCCACGTGGGCCTCGCGCACGGCCGGGCCCGGCTCCACGCCGAGTTCGTCGAGGAGGCGGGCCCGGAGGTCGCGGTGCACGGCGAGGGCCTCGGCCTGGCGGCCCGTGCGGTGCAGGACGAGCATGAGGAGCCGGTGGAAGGCCTCGCGCAGGGGGTGCTCGGCCACGAGGGCGGCGAGTTCGGGGGCGAGCGCGCCGAGCGCGTGCGCCCCGGCGGTTTCCGTCTCCGCCCCGCCGGGTTCCGCCCCGCCGGGTCCCGCCCTGTCGGCCGCGAGGTGGAGTTCGGCGTCGTACCGTCGCTCCAGGAGCAACAGCCGTGCCTCCTCCAGGCGTTGGACGAAGGCCTGGGCGCGGAACTCCTCGACCGGCAGACCGCCGAGCGGCTTCCCCCGCCAGAGGGCGAGCGCGGCGGTGGACTCGCGTACGGTCCGGGCCCAGTCGCGTTCGGCGTGGGCGGTGCGGGCGGCACGGGCGTGGCTCTCGAAGACGCGGACGTCCAACTCGCCCTCGTCCACCCGCAGCAGATAACCGGGCGGGACCGCGCGCAACCGCTCGGGGTCGTCCAACAGCCTGCGCAGCCGGGTCACATGGTTCTGCAGGGAGGCCTGCGCGGAGGGCGGTGGTGCCGCGTCCCACAGCACGTCCTTCAGGGTGTCGACGGAGACGACCCGCCCGGGTTCGAGCAGCAGTGCGACGAACAGGGCTCGCATCTTGCCGCTGCCGACGGACCGTACGCCGCCACCGGAACCCGCGGCGTCCCCGGCGACTTCGGTGCCCTTCGCGCCGCCCCCGGCCCCGTACAGAACCGGCGGACCGAGCAGTCCGAACCGCAGCCCGTCCCGCATAGAACCCGTCCGCTGCCTTTCCGCACCGTCGTTCCGGGCCCACCCCGCGGCGACCTGCCGCCGCCTCCCGTACGGCTCCTCGTGGAACCGTTGGGCTCATGTTAGCGATCCGTTGGCGGGACCTGATGTGATCACTTCATCGGATCCGGCGACGACGGCGCACGCGTGAGACGCGTAGCTCGGGGGAGTGCCGCCGCCGCTGCCGGATCCGGGAACCGCACAAAGCGCTGTGCCCCGGTCGGCGGGGGTGAACGACCGGGGCACTCGTGTGTGCGGGATGCGGGGTGGGGCGGCCCTACGAAATCGACGGGCGGCTGTGCGCCACGGAATCGACGGGCGGCTCCGCCCTACCGAATCGGCGGGGCCCTACAGAATCGGTGAGCGGCCGAGTCGCGTCAGGCGCCAGACCGTCCGCCAGCTCATGGGCCGGCGCTCGCCGCCCGACTCGCGCCAGCCCTCCACGAAGCCGCTGAACCAGGCCTTCAGACCGCCCGCCGAGCGCATCCGCAGCAGGGTGATGAGGACCCACACCCCCAGGTGGACGGGGACGAGGGCGAGCGGCAGGCGGCGGCGGGCGAGCCAGACGCGGTTGCGGGCGTTGACGCGGTAGTAGATGGCGTGCCGGGCCGGTGAGGTCTTCGGGTGCTGGAGAAGCAGTTCGGGGGCGTACAGCACGGTCCAGCCGGCGTCGAGCGCCCGCCACGCCAGGTCGGTCTCCTCGTGCGCGAAGAAGAACTCGGCGGCCCAGTCGCCCGTCTCGCCCAGCATGGCCATGGACAGGGCGTGCCCACCGCCGAGGAACCCGGTGACCGGGCCGCCGCGCATCGGGTCCTTCGCGCCGACCCTCGGTACGTGCCGCCGCTGGGTCTCGCCGTGCTCGTCGGCGATCCGGAACCCGACGATGCCGAGGCGCGGGTCGGCGGCGTACAAGTCCCGTACGCGGCGCAGCACATCGGCGTCGACGAGCAGCCCGTCGTCGTCCAGTTCGACGACGACGTCGACGTCACCGAAGGCGCGCAGCCGCTCCAGGGCGACGTTCCGGCCGCCGGGGCAGCCGAGGTTCTCGTCCACCTCGATGAGGGTGACCTCGCCGGGCAGGTCCAGCCGTTCGGCGAACTCGGGGAGGGGGCAGCCGTTCCCCACGATCACGATCCGCTCGGGCGCGACGTCCTGCTTGGCCACGGAGGCGAGCAGCGCGTCCACCTCCGCGGGCCGATTGCCCATCGTCACCACGGCGACAGCGACCCGAGGCCCGGCCTCCACCACGACACCAACCCCATTCCGTCCACGGACCGCCGACGACGACCGGCGCGGCCGACGACCGTCGACCCCGTTCCCGTCCTCCACCGACTGTTTACGGCCGGGATGCTAGTCGTTCACGCCGGAGACTTCGCATCGACTCCTCGACTTCGCTGCTCAGGCCCTTCGCCGTCCCGCCGCGCGGCCCCCGCCACTCCACCGACCCCGGCTGTCCCCCGCGCACTTGATTACGGATCAGACCCCTCGCCGCCGCCGGTCATTCTCGGCCGTTTCCGCCCCGCACGACCGTTTCCGCCCTGCGACGGTCTTCACGGCCCTCTTCACGGCCCTCTTCGCGGCCCTGACCGCGTTCACGCCCTCCCGGGGGCCGGCGGCCTGGATCTACGCTTCCGGCATGGTGGAGCGGAGATGGCGCAGAGAGCTGCGCGGGTCGCGGGTGTGGCGCGTGCCGGTCATGACGCCGGAGGAGGCGGCCCGGTGGAACGCTGTCAAGCGGTACGTCCAGCCGCGCGCCGACCGGCGGAGCATCGGCCGGTACGGGGAACTGCTGAGCGGCCGGTTCCTGCGGTTCGAGGGGGCCACCCGGCGGCGGTTCCTGCACCCTCTGCTCGCCGACGCCGCCTCCATCACGGACGCCGACCTGGACGCCCTGCTCTTCGAGGGCTGGCGGCCCCGTCTCACCGCCGCGTGGCTGATCGGCATATCCCGGCGGACCTCCTACCGCCCCTGCCTCGGTGAACTGCTGCTGGCCAGCGAGACGGTGTACGCGGGCCTGGGCTACTGCTTCGCCCTGGCCCGTTTCGGCACCCACGAGGACGCGGAGATCCTCGCCGCCTACCTGAACCGTTATCTGCCCCGCACCGACCTCCGCTACGACCAGCCCGTGGCCATGGGTGCCCTCCTGTACGTCGACAGCCGTCTGGGCACGGCCCACGCGGCACCCTTTGCCGCGCCCGGCGGCCCCTACCACCGCTGGGTGGACACCGTCGTCCACGAGTCGGACCGCCCCGCGTACGCCCCCGACCGGGAGCTCACGGGCATGACCCGCCTCTGCGACTTCGCCGACGGCTGGACCACGCCCGACTGAGGTGACGAGTTCCTCGACGGCGGGACCGCGTCACCTGGCCGAGGTGACGGGCGGCCGAGGACGACTCCGGTGGACAGGTGCGAGCGGACCGGGGCCCGGGGCAGTCGCGGCCCTGGTGAGGGTGTGGTTCCTCGGCTAGGGTCCCGCCCCATGATCTCTGGGGCGGAGCCGGCCGTCGACGCGACGGTCGTGCGGTACGGTCTGCGGCGCTTTCTCTGGAGCCTGTTGTTCGTGCCGGTGACGCTCGTCTCGGGTGGGCTCGGCGTGGCGGAGGCGGTGTACGGCCGCGACAGCGACGGCCTGTTCGCCATCTGGGGCCCCGTGGTGTTCATCCTGATGGCGCTGGTGTTCGCCGTTCCGGTCGTCTCCGCCTGGCGTCGGCGGCGATGGGTGACAGCCTTCGACGCGACGGGATTCTGGTGGATGCGGGGCAAGGAGATCGCGCTGATCCGCTGGGACTCGCTCGCCGGAGTGGGCGTCTACTGGACGCACCAGGTCTTCACCGTCGAACTCTGCCCCCGGGACGAGATCGACCGCGACGACCCGCTGCTGTGGCAGTTCGTCCGTGACACGGAACCGCTCCGGCCAGGACTGCCCCGCCTGCGGTACCGCATCCGCCTCCCCCACTCCCCCAAGCCCTACGAGAAGGCCCTGCGCCAGTGGGCGCCGGAGCTGTGGTTCGGCGTGGTGGCGCAGCCGCCGTCGTACGCGGGACGGCCCGACCGGGCGGGGCACCGGGAGCGCACGGCGAGGCGCGGAGAGGGCTGACCGTCGGTGTCACACGCCTCTCCCGCCGTGACAGGACCTGACCACTCCCTTGCCTGGAGCGCCAGTCGGCGCTCCAGGTCGCGGTGCGGACGCAGGTGTCAGGCCCGCAGCGGGTTCGAGCGGACCGCTGCCATCAGGTACCAGGCCGTGGCGCCCGTGTGGCGGTACGGGTAGTAGCCGAAGCCGAAGCCGGTGTCGAGGGGGCTGCTGGCCGAGACGATGCCGGAGCGGTCGGGGAGGGCGCGGCCGCCGACGGTCTGGGCGGTGCCGAGCAGGTCCTGGGCGCGTTCGAGAGAGGCGAGGAGGCGCCGGGCGCGCGTCTCATCGCCGCGCGCGCCCCGGTCGCGCAGGGCGAGCGCGAGATGGGCGGTGCCCTCGAACCAGACACCGTTGCGGTTGGGCTTGGGCTGGAACTCGGCGATGGGCGTGTCCTCGTTCGCGAGGAGACTGGCCGAGCTGAAGGTCACGCCCTCGTACGACTGCCCGGCCGGGACCGTGCTGTTGCGGCGCTCGGCGTGGTCGAGGACGGCGAGTTCCCGGGCCGCCCAGTCGAGGGAGCGCGCGTACCGGCCGGAGTCGAGAGCGAGGTGGGTCCAGGTCTGGGTGTCCTCGGGGATCGGTGACCTGTTGACGGTGACGCCGTCGTTGGTGCCGGTGTAGAAGAAGCCGCCGGACGCGCCCCTGCCGGGCTCCCACATGCCCTTCACGAAGGCCTCCGCCCGGGCCCGCCGCTGCCACCACACCCGGTCGCCGGTGAGCCGTGCGAGCCGTCCGAACAGACAGATCAGGTCGGTGTTGTGCTCGGTCGAGGTGAACGGCAGTTTCTCGTTCGCCCCGTTCACTCCGAACTTGTAGCCGCCGAGGGGCTCGTCGGTACGACCGGTCCGCTCGATCCACTCCCCGATCCGCACGGCGGCGGCCAGGAACCGTCGGGCGCCGGTCCGCCGGGCCAGCGCGCTCAGCGCGATCCCCGCCCAGGCCATGTCCCCCACGGCCGTCCCCGTGAAGCCGAACTGGGTGCCGACGTTGGCCGTCCCGTCCGCCCGGACGAATCCGTCCGGCTGCGGTACGCCGTCGTAGTAGACGTACGGCCCGACGTTGTACGCCTGGCGCAGCCGGCCGTCGTCGTACGCCGGGTCGTGCTCCTGGGCGTAGATCAGCGCGTCCCCGAGCGCCAACGCCCTGGCCCGTCCGTCCTCGGTGCGCACGGCGAGGTGGGCGAGGATCGCGAGGGCGTTGTCGTAGGTGAAGGCCGTGCTGAACAGGCCGGCCTGGTCGGTGTAGCTCTGGGTCAGCCGCACGTCGCCGTGGTCGAGGTAGGCGTCCATGGCGGCGGCGAGGAAGGCGTGCCCGCGCCGGGGGGCCGAGCCGCCGGACGCCCTGGGCACCCCGGACGCCTCGGACACCCCGGACGCGGCGTGGGCCGGGCCCGGGCCGACGACGGTGAGGGCCGCCGCCGCGCCGAGGCCGGTGCCGAGGAGCCTGCGGCGACTGAACGCGTGGGCTCGTCCGCCGGATCTACCGGTGCTTCCGGTGCTTCCGGTGCTTCCGGGACTGCCGTTGCTTCCGGTACTGCCGGTACTGCCGGTCATGGGTCTCCCTTGCCGGTACGAGGTAAGAGGTGCGGGTTCGCGGGGATGCGGGCCGCAACGGTGCGAGGCACGCCCGGAGCCGTGTTCTGAGAGCGCTCTCAAGCGGATGGGGGCTCATTCTGCTGGTGCGCACGACGCGGGTCAACGCCCCTGCGGGGCAAGGCGGGTGGGGGCGCGGGCGGGCTCCGCCACGCGCACCCCGGCCGCCGGGAACGGCTCCTTGTACGCGGGCCACCTTCTCCAACAGCTGCCCGACACCACAGCCTGACAGCCTGACACCACAGCCCGACACCACTGCCCGACACCACTGTGCGATCCGGTCGCCTCCTACTCCGTGCGCAGCCCCCTGGCCGTACGCGTCCCCGCCGCCCACCCCGCCGGCAGCAGCGCGCCCGCCACCGCGATGACCAGCCCGCCCAGCGCGAGGGGGGCGAGCACGGGCCCGTCGTACACGGCGAGGACGGTCTCCGGCAGGTTCATGCCGACGGCGTCTCCCATGAACGGCGTGACGATCCCGTGCAGGGCGATCCCGGCGGGGACCGCGACCAGCCCGGCGAGCAGGCCGACCCCGGCGACGGAGACGACGACCATGGCCACGGTCTGACGGGGTGTCATACCGAGGGCCTTGAGGACCGCGAGGTCGCGGACCCGCTCGCGGGTGTCGAGAACGACCGTGTGGAGGACACCGAGCCCGGCGACCACGACCAGCATGAGCGTGAGCATCCCGATCAGCGCGTCCATGGCCACGATCACGCTGGAGGAGTTGCCGCTGTCGGCGTGGGCGAAGGCGGCGAGGCCCGCGCCGTCGAGCCCGCGGTTCAGCGTGTCCAAGTACTGCCCCGGATCGGTGCCCGACGCGGTCCGCACGTGGAACCGGCCGGGCAACGCCTCGTCCCCGAGCCCGAGTTCGGTGAGGGTGGCGGTCGAGGTGAGGAGTGCCATGCCCTCGTCCTGGGTGAAGAAGGCCTCGCCGACGATCCGTACGGTGGCCCGTCGGCCCTTCTCCTCGAGGGTCACCGTGTCCCCGACCCCGATCCCGGCGGCCGTCAGGAACCGCGCGGTCACCACCGCCTGGCCGGGTCCGTCGAGCCAGTGCCCCGAGACCATTTCGGGCGCGCCCCACGCCGAGTCGCCCTCGTACGCCACCACGGTCGTCGCCCCGGTGACCCCGGAGACGGCGAGCTGGGCCTGGGCCGTGCCGTAGAACCGTCGGGTGCCCTGCTGGTCGCGGAGCACGGTGGCGACGGCCTCCGGATCGGCCCTCTCCGGCCGGTCGTCCGGCCCGCCCGGGCCCCCCGCCCCTTCGGCCGGCACGACCTGGGCGCCGGGCGGCCCCTGACCGCCGCCCGCCTCCACCACGACCGAGCCGGCCGGGTCGAGCATGCGGCTCTCCTGGACCGCGCCCAGCGTCAGGGCGAGCCCGACGGCGAAAGTGACGGACAAGGCGCCGAAGGCGACCGCCGCGGCCACCGTGGCCGACCGCGCGGGCCGGGCGAAGGGATGCGCCAGGCCGAGCCTGATCGCCGGCGGCAGCAGTGACAGCGGTCGGGCTCCGAACGGCCGGGCCACCCGCCTGCGCTCGGGCCCACCGCGCCCTGCCCCTCCGGCCCCTCCCCCCACCGCGATCGCCTCCACCGTCCGCAGGCGTCCGGCCCGCAGCGCCGGGACCACGGCGGCGACCGCGACCATCAGGAGCGCGGCGCCGGGCACCACGACGTCCACCCAGACCGGGATCCCTCCGGCCGGTGCGCCGAACGCCTCCCCCACCTCGTTCAGCACCGGCAGCGCCAGCACGTTGCCGAGCACCACCCCGAGGACAGAGCCGACCGTCGCCGGTACCAAAGCCTGTGCCACATACGCCCGTACGACCTGCGCGGGCGTGAACCCGAGCGCCTTGAGCACCCCGATCCGCCGGGTGGCCGCCCCCACGGCCCCACCGACCACGATCCCGATCACCAGCACCGACAGACACAGCCCGAGCACCCCGAACGCCGCCAGGAACGGCACGAACGCCATCGCGTTCGCCGTCTCGTCCTGCTTCACGGTCAGATACGACAGCGCCCCGCTCATCGCCCCCTCCGGCACGTCCGCGACGATCGCGGCGCGGGCGGCGGTCATGTCGGCCTCGGTGGCGGCCTGCCGGAAGCGGTAGAGCATCTCGTACGCGGTCGGACCGTCCTGGGCACCCGACGCGTCGCCGCCCTCGGCAGCGCTGCCGACGCCCCCCGCGTCGCGGGCCTCCCCCGCCAGCGCCTCCGCCTGACCCGGCGTCACCCAGGCCTCGCCCGTGCCGGTCACCGAGCGGGCGATGCCGACCACGGTCAGCGTCGGGCCGCCCGGCGCGTCGGGGAAGGCCAGCCGGTCGCCCGGCCGGAGAGGCCCGGCGTCGCCGGCCAGGACGATCTGGCCCGGCCGGGTGGCCCACTCACCCTCGATCAGGTCGATCACGTCGACGGGTCCGCCCGGTTCCGGCCGGCCGACGACGGTCATCGGTGGCAGGTCGACTCCGGCCGGCAGAAACTCGGACCCCGTGACGGTGCGGGGCCGTACCGGGACGACCGGGAAGGGCCCGGCCGCGGCGGTCACGCCGGGCGCGTCGGCGGTCGCCGCGAGCCGCGCCGCCGTCACCTTCGTCCCGTCGAACTGCCCCGTCAGATGCGCGCCCCGCTGCTCCGCGAAGGCCCGCTCGAAGGGCGCCCGTGCGGCGACGAGCAGCCCGACCGCGAGCACGGACGCGGTCACGGCCATCAGCGTCGTCAGCACCATCACGACGGTCCGCACCCGCCGCCGCCCGACGCCGGCCCGCACCACCCGCCCGAGCGCGCTCACCGAGCCACCGCCGCCGCGCCCGAGCCGCCGCCCACGACGCCGCCGGGGCCGTTGCGCGGGCCTTCTGCCGCGTCGATTCCCCGGTCGCTCCGCCCCTCGCTCCGCCCGTCGTCCCGCACCGCGTCGCGCACGATCCGGCCGTCGACGAGTTCGACCGTCCGGTGCGCGCAGGACCGGGCCAGGCGTGGGTCGTGGGTGACGAGGAGGATCGTCTGGCCGTCCGCGTTGAGTTCGGTGAGGAGGGCGCGGACGTCGTCGCCGGACGCGGAGTCGAGCGCACCGGTGGGCTCGTCGGCGAGCAGCAGGGCCGGACGGTTCATCAACGCCCGTGCCACGGCGACCCGTTGCCGTTCACCACCGGACAACCGCCCGGGGTACGCGTGGGTGTGCCGGTCGATGCGGAGGTACTCCAGCAGGCCCGTCGCCCGTCGGCGGGCCTCGGCCCTGCCCAGGCCCGCCAACTGGGCGGGCAGCAGCACGTTGTCGATGACGGTCAGGTCGTCCAGCAGATGGAAGAACTGGAAGACCATACCGACCTTGGCCCGCCGGTACCGCGCCGACCCGGCCTCGCCCAGCCGGTCCACCCGTACACCGTCGACCGTGACACTCCCCGAACTCGGCCGGTCCAGCCCCGCGATCAGGTTGAGCAACGTCGACTTGCCGCTCCCCGACGGGCCGATGACGCTCACCGCCTCCCCGGCCCGCACGCGCAGCGAGACCCCGTCGAGCGCCGGCGGTCCCTCACCGCCGTACGCCCTGCGCACCTCACGGATGTCGATGACGGGCGTGCCGTGGTCGCCGGTGACGGTGGGCGGGGGCGACGGCGGGGGCATGGTCATGGGGCCTCCTCAGGAGGGTGGTCGGTGTGTGGAACCGACGCTAGGGACGGCCCCGCGCCCGGTCGTCCCCCACAGCGGCGAGCCCTTCTGCCGTACCGGACGGACCCCGCGCGCACGTCATCCCCGAGATGTACGCGGACGATGTACCGTCCGTCCCCACCACGACGGATGTGACGCCCACGCCCGCTTGCCACACTGATCGCATGGGTGGCGGGGAGACGCGGGGAGACGGGCCGGGGGCGCAGAGCGCCTCGGCGGGTGGTGCGGCGCGTCTGTGGGGAGTTCTGTCTCGGCTTCTGTCGTTGCGTCTGTCGGGGCTTCTGTCGCGGCTTCTGTCGTGGTCGGTGCTCGGACGACGGTGGTGGGACGGTCTGCCCTCCCTGCTCCGTGCCACGACCCCGCCACCCCGCCCGACCCGCTGGGCCTGGACCGCCGACGCGTGCCTCGCCTTCCTCCTCGCGGCCTGCACGGTGGTGGCGACGACGGCACAGGACGTGAGCGGGGACCCGCGGTTGCCGGGCAGGGCGCTCACGCCGGACCCGGGGGCCGGGCCGGTGCCGCCCGAGGCCCCGCCCGTGCCGACGCCCCCGTACCTGACGCAGGACTTCGGTGCCCCCCACGCCTGGCAGTTGCTCCTCGCCGCCCTGACCGCGCTGCCCCTGCTGGTCCGGCGCCGCTACCCGCTGACCGCGTTCTGGGCGGTGATCGTCACGACGATGCTGTTCAACCAGCGGGTGGGCTCGGCCGAGGCGACCGGGTACACGTTCCTGACCTGCGTGGTCGCCGCGCACAGCGCGGCCGTCCACAGCCCGTACCGGCTGCGCGCGCTCGTCAGTCTGGTGGCGGGCGCCGCCTTGATCGCGACGTTCGCCGAGGAGAACTTCCCGTACGTCACGCCGGGCGTGATCCCCTTCCTCGTCCTGCTCGGCGTGGGGCTCGGCGCCAACGCCATCCATACCTGGAAACAGCGCGTGCACGCTCTGCAGGAGCAGCAGGAGGCGGCTACGCGTCTGGCGGTCGAGCACGAACGCGCCCGTATCGCCCGGGAGTTGCACGACGTCGTCACCCACAATGTGAGCGTGATGGTGATCCAGGCGGGCGCGGCCCGCAAGGTGATGGACGTCGCCCCCGACCGGGCCCGCGAGGCCCTCCTCGCCGTCGAGACGGGCGGCCGTACGGCGATGACCGAACTGCGCCATGTGATGGGCCTGTTGACGATGACCGAGGAGGATCGGCCGCCTACCGCCGAGACGGGCCCGACCGGAGCGTGGAGAGGCCCGACCGACTCGGGCTCCTGGCCGGGCTCCAACGGTGCCGGCTCCGGCACCGGCTCGGGGTGGGACTCCGGTGCGGGCTCCGGCACGGGCTCGGGGTGGGACTCCGGTGCGGGATCCGGCACCGGCACCGAGTCTGGCCCCGGTTCCAGCTCCGGCTCCGGATCGGGCTCCGGCTCCTGGAAAGGGCCGGCCGACGACACCGAGTTGGCTCCGCAACCGGGCCTGGGCCAGCTCCCGGCCCTCACCTCGCGCGTCCGCGCCTCCGGCGTCCCCGTGGAGCTGATCGTCACCGGCACCCCGTCCCCGCTGCCACCGGGCGCCGACCTGGCCGCGTACCGCGTCGTCCAGGAGGCCCTGACGAACACCGTCAAGCACGCCGCGGGCGCCCGGGTGCGGATCACCGTCGACCACACGCCCACCGCGCTCCGCCTGGAGATCACGGACACCGGCGGCCTCCCCACCCCCGCGGCCGCCTCCGGCACGGGCCGCGGCCTCCTGGGCCTGCGCGAACGCCTCACCGTCCACGGCGGCACCCTCCGCACGGGCCCCCGCCCGACCGGCGGCTACCGCGTCCAGGCGGTCATACCACTCGACCCACTGGGCCCACCCGAGACACCTGACCCACCTGACCCTGACCCACCTGCCGAAAGGGCGCCCAGAAGCGCCCCGCCCCTTGAGGAGCACCCGTGACGGCCGGTCACCCCTCTGCCACGTCCCCGGCAGAGGCGGACCGCCCCCGGGTGGTGATCGCCGACGACCAGGCCCTGGTCCGCACCGGCTTCGGCATGATCCTCTCCGCCGACGGGATCGACGTGGTCGCGGAGGCGGCCGACGGGGACCAGGCCGTCGAGGCGGTCCGTCGCACCCGTCCCGACCTCGTCCTGATGGACATCCGCATGCCCGGCACCGACGGCCTGGAGGCGACCCGGCGCATCCTCTCCGGCACGGTCCCCGACCCGCCGCGCGTCCTCATGCTGACCACCTTCGACCTGGACCGTTACGTCTACGCCGCCCTCACCGCCGGCGCCAGCGGCTTCCTGCTCAAGGACGTCACCCCCGAGCACCTGGTCGCCGCCGTCCGCCTGGCCCGCACCGGCGACGCGCTCCTGTCCCCCGCCATCACCCGCCGCCTGATCGAACGCTTCGTCTCCCCGACCCCCGAGACCCCCGCCCTCCACCGCGACCTCGCCCCCCTCACCCCCCGCGAACTGCAGGTCCTCCGGTCCCTCGCCACCGGCCTCAGCAACACCGAACTGGCCGCCCACTTCCGCCTCAGCGAGGCCACCGTCAAGACCCATGTCGCCCGCATCCTCGCCAAGCTCCGCCTCCGCGACCGCGCCCAGGCCGTGGTGGTGGCGTACGAGACGGGCCTGATCGTGCCGGGCGTGGCAGCCGGGACGCCGACCGCCGAGGAGTAGCCCCGTCCCCGAGTCCCCCGTCTACCGTCCCGGCCCCGGCCCCGGCCCCGGCCCCCATACCTACTCCACCTCCACCGAGACGTGCCCGGACAGCGCACGGAGGAAGTCGGCCGCGTCGAACGCCGCCCCGGCCGAGAGCACCCCGGTCCCCTTCACCCGCCCCTCGATCACCCGCCGTACGGCCTCCACCGCGAGCGGCGCGCTGACGGCGTAGATGTCCTGTCCGCGCGCCGTGGCCCGCCGTTCCACGTCCCCGGACCGGACGACGACGTCGACGACGAAGGTCTGCGCGGACCGCCCGTGGGCGTCGACGGCGGCCGGTGCGGGGGTTTCGGGGGCGGCCAGATCACGCGCGGCCTCGACCGTCATGTACGTCCGCACCTCGGTGACGGTGAGATGGCTGGGCACGGTGACGATGTCGGCCATGCTGAACTCCCCGATCACGGCGCGGGTCCCCATCGGCTCGGGGAAGTCCCACTTCGTGGCCGGCGCCGCGTCGTCCCGGTACTCCAGCCGTCCGTCGGCGTACCGGACCCGTCGCCCGCCCCTGCGTTGCCGCGAGACCGCGCCCGCGTCCCGTGTCCCCGCCGTGGGGTGCCATCCGCTCAGCCCGTACGCGATGTGCGCCTCGTCCGCCGCCGACCAGCCGGCCGCCTCGGTCGCGGCGGTGACCAGCAGGTCGCCCAGTCCGCCGAAGAAGGCCATGGCGGGCACCACGACGACCCCCGCCGCCCGCGCCTTCGCCCCGAACTCCGCGAACGTGTCGAGATTGGCCTCGATCTCGGCCGCCACATCCACATACGGGATCCCGGCGCGCAAGGCCGCCTCGATCACCGGCGCGGCCGTCTCCGCGAAGGGCCCGGCGCAGTTCACCACGGCGTCCGCACCGGCGAACGCCCGGTCCAGCGAGGCTGGTTCCTCGACCGAGGCGACCCGCACCCATCCTTCCGGTCCCTGCCCCGGCTCTGGCTCCGGCTCCGGGCCCGCCTCCCCCGCCACGAGCGCCAGCAGCTTCTCCGCGTTCCGCCCGACGAGCAGCGGCACGAACCCCCGCGCCCGCAACTCCGCCACCACGAACCGCCCGGTGTGCCCGGAAGCCCCGAACACCGCGACCGTACGCCCCGCCCTCATCAGCTCTCCCCATCCGTCATTCGCCACCGTCACCATGCCGATCACCGGCACCATCACCGTCACGCTCACGGTTACGGTCACGGTCACCGTCGACAGAGCGTCGACCGCCCCGCCCGACGACCATCCTTCCGGCCACGGCCATCCACCACGAGTGTCTGAAACGACGAGCCCCGTACACTTTCCGACATGCCCCCACCGGGACCGCCCACCATCGCGCTGGCCGTGACCGACGGCATGCTCCATTTCGAACTGTCCCTGGCCTACGAGGTGTTCGGCTCCGACCTCTCGCACCTCGTGGACCCCTGGTACGAGTTCGCCCTCTGCGGCCCGGGCCCCGTCTCCGTGGGCCGCTTCCGCCTGGAGCCGGACCACGGCCTGGACCGGCTACCGCACGCCGACACGGTGATCGTCCCCGGCTGGGCCGATCTGGACGTGGCCCCGCCCGCCGACCTGGTCGACGCGGTCCGCGCGGCGCACGAGGCGGGCGCGCGGATCGCCTCGCTGTGCACCGGCGCGTTCGTGCTGGCCGCCGCGGGCCTGCTGGACGGCCGCCGGGCGACCACGCACTGGGCGCACACGGACATCCTGGCCACCCGATTCCCGAAGGTGGAGGTCGACCCGGACGTCCTCTACGTCGACAACGGCAGCGTGCTCACCTCGGCGGGCAAGGCCGCCGCGATGGACCTCTGTCTGCACCTGGTCCGCCTCGACCACGGCTCGGCGGCCGCCAACGCGGTGGCCCGTCGGCTGGTCGTCCCCCCACACCGTTCGGGCGGCCAGGCCCAGTTCGTCCCCGCCCCGGTTCCCACCCGGAGCGACCACCCGCTGACCGACCTGCTCCCCTGGGCCCTGGCACGCCTCGACCGGACCCTGACCGTCGAGGACCTCGCCCGCCACGCGAGCATGAGTTCCCGCACCCTGACCCGGCACTTCCGCGCGGCCACCGGCACCACCCCGCTCCAGTGGCTCCTCACCCAGCGCATCGGCCGCGCCCAGGAACTGCTGGAGACCACCACCGACAGCATCGACGCCATCGCGACCACCACGGGCATGGGGACCGCCGCCACCCTCCGCCGCCACTTCAACCGCACCCTCGGCGTCCCCCCGGACGCCTACCGCCGCACCTTCCACGCCTCCCAGCCCGACACCCGCTGACTACGTACTGCACACCGTCCTCAACGGCGCCCGCCGGTCGGGCTGCGTCTCCGCCACGTTCTGTACGTCGGTCAGCAGTCCCGGCACGTCGAGGTCCTCCCCGGCGGCGGCGCGGGCGATCGTCAGGAGGACGGCCTCGTAGAAGGCGTCGCGGACGGCGGGGGGCATGACGTCGGAGGCGTCGAGGCAACGGGGGCCGGAGCCGGTGAGACGTTCGGCGATCTCACGTTCGACGGAGCCGCCCTCCGGTCGCACCCGCCGGTTCGCCGAGAAGACGTCCGCGGCCTCGGCCCACTTCCGCTGGCCCTCCCGCGAGGCCAGCCGCTCGATCAGGTCACCGGCCCGCGGGCGGTCGCTGAACAGCGCGGCGAAGTCACCGGTCACCTCGTGGCCCCGGACCCGGTAGCCGCCGCCGGGCAGCAGGGGAGCGGAGTCCATCAGACCCGCCCGCCGCCCCTTGTCCCCGTAGAAGGAGCGGGCGAAGGAACCCTGGTGCTCCAGCGCGCACCCGTCCTGACCGTCGAAGAGCAGCCCGTACTCGCCGGGGGCGCCGCGGTGATCGGTGAGCAGGGCGCGCCCGGCAGCCGCCTCGTCCTGCCGGAGCAGACCGGCCCACGCCTCCCACGCCCCACGCACCGCAGGCCCGGTCCAGGGCACCGCGGGGTCGCCCAGCGCCCACTTGCCGTAGACCTCCGGGCCGTCGCGTTGCAGCACGAGGTCCTCGATCCAGTCGCTGCCGGGCCAGCCGGACGCTCCGTCGTCGCCCATGCCGATGCACCAACTCTTCAGCAGGGCAGGCGAGTTCGCGGGGCGCTCCCCCTCGCGGTACCAGACGATGCTCTTCAGGTCCGCCTTGACCGGCACCCAGTACGCGTCCTCCCCGGGTGTGCTCACCGGCTTCCAGGGGGCGCCGTACTCCTCCGCGGCATAGAGACCGTTCAGCGACTTCAGGAGGTCCTGGTCGGCGTACTCGGCGAGTTCACCGACACCCGGCATGATCGCGATGTCCGGGGGTTCCCCCGACTGCACCTTGGACAGCAGCACCTCGCGCTGGGCCGCGGTGCCCTGGTACTCGAAGGGGATGCCGAAGCTCCGCAGCACGTCCTCGAACTGCTCGCCCTGTTTGTCGGTCCACGGCCCGAGAATGGTCACCGGTTCGTCGTCCCGCTCCGACCAGACCGCCACCATGCCGCCGGCGCAGACCAGCAGCAGCGCCGCGAGCAGCACCAGCACCTTGAACCGCCGGGTCACCGCCGCCTCCAGTAGTCGCTGTCGAGCCGGAGGCCGAGGCCGACCAGCGGCAGGACGACGATCAGCAGACCGCCGGTCAGGGTGCCCTGGTACACCCGGTCGGTCCAGGCGTCGTCGGCCAGGACGCTCCGCACCTCCTCCGACTTGGCCGTGACGGTCCGCTGCGCGCGCTCCAGTTCCAGGCCGCAGCAGGAGTCCCTGGAGACCTCGGTGATCTCCCGCAGGTCCCCGACGACGCTGTCGAGGTCGTCCTGGGCGGACCGCATCGTCAGCAGCGGGACGACGGCGAGCAGCACGGTGAGGGCGAAGGCCGCGAGCAGATACGGGTTCCAGTCCCTGCCGCAGCGGTCGCGCAGCACGAACAGCGCGGAGAGGAGGGTGAACGCCAGCGCCACCAGAGCGATTTCGGCGGTCCACCAGCCGCCGCGCTGCAGCCACCCCTCGGTGACGGTGGCCTCGGCGTGCTTCATCTGGACCTGCTGCATGTCGTCCAGACGGGGGACGAGTCCCACGCCCCGGCGGATGAGCAGCGAGCGCGCCTCGGTGAGCTTCTGGTGCCGCATGAGCGGCTGGTCCCGGTACATGACCGTGCCGAGGGTGAGGGAGTTGCTGTAGGTGGCGAGCAGACCGTTGACGGTGCCGAGGTCCTGGTCCGTGCGGTCCGCGATCCTGGACAGTCCCTGGTCGGCGGCGGAGAGCTGGGCCCGGTAGGTCTCGCCGCGGCCCGCCACGTCGACGAACTCCCGCTCGCCCAGGGCGCGGGCCTCGCGGTCGGCGCGCAGCACCGCGAGGCGGGTGGCGGCGAGCCCCTGGACGGCCGGCGCCTCCTCGTCGGCGAGGGCCCCGGCGCCGCTCTGGATCTGCCGGCAGGACGCGAACAGGGCCCCGGCCGCCACGAGCGTGCAGACGGCCAGCACGACCAGATGCACCTCCAGCAGCCGCCGCGTCCGCCACCGCCCCAGCCGGCTCCGCCAGAAACCACCGAGGGAGTACGACGGCGTCCCTCGCCGGCGGGAGGCACGCCGGGAGGAGGCACGCCGGGAGGCGAAAACCGCGGGTCCGCCCTGGCGTGCGGACGCGGAGAAGCCGAAGAACGCGATCCCCCGCCTCCCTGCGGACCGCCGTGCGGACAGCCGTGCGGACGACGCGGTCCCTTCCCGTAGAGCCACCGCCGGGCTCCCGCTCGGGGCGACGGAGGAGAGGCATCGGCTCGGGTCGCCGCCGACCGCGGCTCGTCCTCGCCGAGCCGCGCCGATAGGCCGACCGCCCCGCGAAGCCCCGGCCGACGGCCCGGCCGACGGTCCCTCACCAAGGGCCCTGGCAGACCAGCCGCCACGGAGGGCCGACACAGGCCAGCCGCCGCGAAGGGCCCGGGCAGACCAGCCGCCGAGGAGCGCCCACCCGGAGGGCCCGCCACGAAGGGCCCGCTCCCAGCGCCCGTCCCAGGAAACCCCCTGTCCGGCCGTCACAGCAGTTTCTCCCCGCACGCTATGCAGTAGCGGGCCTCGCCCCCGGCCGGGGCGGCGCACCGGGTGCAGCGCGCGCCCGGCTGTGGAACGGCAGTGTCGAGCAGGGGCACGGGCCGGGATCCGGCACGCAGGATCATCGGGCCGAGCGTGGACGCGTCGACGGCGGCGGCCGGCCGCAGCCGGACCCGCCCCGCCGACGCGTCCTCGATGTCGGCGACCGCGCCGATCTCGTCCAGCACCCAGTCCGTGCCGAACCGGGCCGCCAACCGCGCCGCCCGCCCGAGGTGCCCCTCGGCGGCGTCCCGGCGCCGCTCCTTGAGCGCGACGAGCCCCCGGCGCAACGCGTCCCGCATCACGGTGGTCGACTTCTGGTCGCGCACGCTGTCACCCCGGGCCGCGACCTCGGGCGGCGGCTGCTCGGGCCGGTGCCAGCGCGCGGTGACGGGCGCGTGGACATCCCCGACGGAGACCATGGCGAACTGCAGCCATGTCTCCAACGGATCACCGTCGGCGTCGGCGACGAGCGTGAGCAGATAGTCGCGCCCGCCCTGCTCCCACTGGTACGTCGGAAAGCTCCAGCGGTGGGGCCGACCGGGCTGGGGGAGCCCGCCGAGACGATGCGGCCGGGGCGCCTTCTCGTTCAGGGCGACCTGCCGCACCGTAGGCCGTACGGTCACCTCGATCGGTAACTGCGGGGCGTGCACCCGGCGCAGCCGCCGAACGGCGCCGGTGATCGCCCGGCCGAGCCCGTCGTCCACGAACTCGGCGGTGCCGTGCAGCCGTTCGGCGAGCGCGAGCAGCGGCTCGGGCGCCCAGTCCGCGCCCACGGCGAGCACATCGCAGGTGAACTGCCCGGCGCAGGCGTCCAGTTCCTCGTCCAGCCGGGTCTCGCCCGGTCCGCTGCTGCCGTCGGTGATCAGCAGCAGATGGCGTACGGACAGCGGGCGGGCCGCGAGCAGGGCGCGCGCCCTGGCCGCCCAGACGGCGTATCCGGCGGGGCGCGGGCCGTCCCGGTGCAGCGGTATCGCGCCGGCGGCGAAGGCGGCCCGGCGCTTCTCGCGCTGGTCGGCGACGGCCCACTCGGCGTCACCCCGCGGATGGCACGGGACCGGCTCGGGGCCGGCGCCGAGCACGGCGAACGAGATGCCGTCGGGCAGGCTGCGCAGCGCGGCCTGCAGTGCGTGTCGGACGACCCCGCGGAGAGGTTCGGCGACATCGACCGCGATGATCACGGCGAGCTCGATCGCGGGCAGCTCGGCGGGCGCGCCCCCGGCGGTCACGTCCACCCGCAGATGCGCCTCGATCTTCGCGCTGCGGTGCGGGCGCACATCACCGTCGAGGTCGACCCGCACCTGGATCTCCGGCCGTGCCGACCGCGCGTGGCCGCTTGTTCGTCCGCCCTCACGCGCATCGGCCCCATCGCGCGTACGCCCGCTCGTGCGCCCTTCTCCCAACCCACCCGGCCCACCGGGCCCACCCGGCCCATCCGGCCCACCCACAGGACGCTCCTGCCCGCCCCTACGACGCTCCATACGCCCGCCCCCACGCCCGCAGCCCGTCTGCCCGCTCACGCCCCGGCTCATGTGCCCGCTCACGCGCCCGCTCATGTCGTACGTCACCGTTCCTTCCCCGTTCGTCGCCGTACGGACCACATGGACGCCGCCACTGCTCTCCTCAGACCCTCCGAGCCTCCCGATCCCCCCAAGACCTGCCAGTCCCCCAAGTCCTGCCAGCCCCGCCAGTCCCGCAACCTCCCCAGGCCACTCGGCTCGCTCGTCTCCCCCGTGCCACAGACCCCCAACGGCCACGGACGCCTGCCCCGGGCCCCGTCCACGCGGTCAGACCACGGTCTGCGGCCGTACCGCCTGGAGGAGATCCACGAGGTGTTCGTGCGCGGCGGACGACTCCGCGTGCCGGGCGGCCAGTTGGCGATAGAGCGACTCGATCCGTGCGCGCAGCTCCCGCTCCTGCGCGCTCAGCCGCCGCAGGCTGCCGGGATCGAGCCGCCCTGCTCCCGCTCCGCCGGTGCCGGGCCGGTCGCCGCGGCTGTGGAGCGCGTCCAGCTTCCATTCGTGCAGTTCGGTGCTGAGGCGCAGCGCCTCGTCCTCGGACAGGCTCGGCCCGCCGGCGCCCGGTTCCCGGCGGACGAGGTCGCTCAGTTCGGCCAGGGCCGCGTCGACCTCGGTGGGCGCGGGGAGCGGATCACTGTCACGGGGCAGCCTGGCCGCGCGGATGCGCAGGGAGGCGATCCGGGTGACGGTGTGGTCCAGGGTGCCGGGACGGACCCGGCCGAGGACGTCGAGGGCGGCCCGGCGGTCGCCCGCGCGGAGCGCGAGCCGGGCGAGGCCCAGGGCCGCTCCCCCGTGCGCGGGGTTACGGGCGAACACGGCCTCGTAGAGTTCCTTGGCCGTGGGCCCCGCCGTGTCGTCGCCGAGCCGTTCCCCGCAGTAGGCGAGGGCCAGTTTCGGCGCGTACTCGCCGGGCAGTTCGAGGCGGACGGCGGCGAAGTGGCGCTTGGCCTCGGCGACCTGGCGGGGGTCGGCGTCGAGGTCGGCGCGGCGCAGCGCGACCAGCGCGCGGTGCCACTCCAGCCGCCACCGGCGGACGGCGGACGGCCCGGGGATGGAGTCGGCGGTGTCCAGCTCCTCCTGGGCCCGCTCCAGGTCGTCCCGGCTGTTCCGGCCCAGCAGGACCCGTACGTTGTGCAGGCGGATCTCCACCGAGGGCGGCTTGCCCTCCTCCTGGTCGAGGAGCCGGCCGGGGTCGTAGCCGCTGCTGACCTCGAACCGCGTGGTCTGCGGGTCGCCCGGGTAGCGCCTGGGCACCGGCAGCCGGCGGGCGATCTCGGTGAGGGTGGGCGCGCCGAGGTCGAGGGCGGGGGCGAGGGGCGGGTCGTACCGGTCGCGCCGGGGGCGGTCGAGCCAGTGCTCGATGCCGGGCACCGTGCCGAGCCTGGCGCCGAGCAGTTGGGGGGACGGCCAGAAGTAGTCGGAGGGTTCGGGCGGGTCGCTCTTGCCGCGCAGGGCGCGGATCTCCCGCAGGGCACCGCGCAGTTGACCGGCCATCTCGCGGGCATCGGCGAAGCGCAGACCCGGATCGGTGCGTGTGGCGCGGTCGATGACCTCGCGGAAGGAGGCGGTGCCGAGGCCGGGCACCTCGTCGACGGCCCAGCCGGCGAGTTCCCGCAGGGTGACACCGACCGTGTGCAGGTCGTGGGCGGTGGTGGGCATGGGCGAGGACGCCGTCTCGGGTGCCATGTAGTCGGGCGTGACATGGGCGGGCGGCTGCTCCTGGCCCTGTTCGCGCATACCGCCGAGGTCGATGACCTTGACGCCGTCGCCGTGGTGCACGACGTTCGAGGGCTTCATGTCCCCGTACACGAAGCCCTTCTCACCACCGGCGTGCAGATGCACGAGGGCTTCGAGGATCTGGCAGCCGTACGCGGCCACGTGCTCGATGTCGAGGACGGACTCCCCGCGCCGGGTCTCCTTGACGACCTTGTCGAGGGTGCCGTCGCCGACGTCGTCCATGACGATGTACCCGCCGGTGACCCGCCCGGAGTCGTCGCGCCGGGCGACGAAGTCGCGGATCTGGACGATACGGGGGTGGCGGATGGCGACGAGATTGCGGCGTTCGAGGTCGGCGAGCCTGGCCCCGTCCTGCTCGTACCGGTTGAGCAGCCCTTTCACGGCGACCACGTCGCCGAGGTGCGTGTCCTCGGCGAGGTACACCCAGCCCTGGCCGCCGTGCGCGATGGGCCCCATGATCCGGTACTGGTCGCGCAGCACGTCGCCCTCGGCGAGTTCGGGCCGGTACGAGTAGGGCTCGCCGCAGGCCGGGCAGTACCCCTCGACCGGCACCGGGCCCACCGTGTAGGGCGGCGCGAAGGTGATGCCGCACTCGGCGGACGAGCAGACCATACGGACACGCAACGGCGCCTCGGGATGGATGAGCCGTTCCTGGGCGGGCCGCGACGCCCGCTCGGGCAACGCGAGCAGCTCGGGGGGCCCGAACTCCCGCGACTCCGCAGGCAGTTCGGGCAACCGGGGCCCATCCTCCGCCCGCCCGCACACGGCGCAGTACCCGGTGGGCAACAGGACCCCGCCACAGGGCGCACCGGTGAACCGCCGATGCGGACAACTGCGCGCCCCTCGCCCTTCCGCTCGCGGGCCGCCCGAATCCGGGGCGCCTGAACCCGGGCCACCCGCTCCCGGCCCACCCTCACCCCGGCCGCCCGCACACGAGCCGTCCACACCGGCCGTCCCGGGGTCACCTGCCTCCGGGCGGCCGGCTGCACCTCGGGCAGCAGCCGGGGCGCCGGCGCCTTGGCCGTGCGTTCCCGGGCCAACCACCCCCGGGCCACTCCTCCCTCGGCCTCCCGTCCCCTGCGCGAAGCGGGCGGTGAACCTCATGTCAGGCCTCCGGAAGGCCAGTCACCGGACGCCCGGTCCCCGATGCGCCGCAGATCCGCGCGGAGGGTGCTGACCAACTCCCGCAGCCGAGCTAGCCGCTGCTGCGGATCCACGCCCCCACCGGCACCGCCGAACCCATGAGCCCCGTTGCCCCCACGATCCCTACGGGCCTCACCGCTCCCACCACTTCCACCCCTCCCACCAAACCCTCCACCCTCACCAAACCCACCACTCAGCCCAGTCGCCCTACTCCCACTCCCCCCGACCGCGTCGATCGCCCGCCGCTCGCCCCGGCGCCGTTCGGCCGTCTCGGTCAGGGAACCGAGGGAGGCGCTGTCGACGACACCGTGCCGGACCGCGCGGCTGAACTCCGCCCGTTCCAGCCGGGCGAGGAGCGCGTCCGCGTGGTCGAGGAGCGCGGGCGCGAGGAGGTCGTCGCGGGCGGCCGCCCAGCCGGTGCCGCCCTCTTGCCGGAAGACCAGCAGCAACCGGAAGCCGAGCGACCGTAATCGGGCGAGGAGCGCGATCAACGCCCCCGGCTCGGGCTCCTCGTCGAGCCCGTCGACCACCACGGTGACCCGCCGCCCACCCACGAGGGCGGGCGGTCGCCCCGGCGGCGGCCGGGTGCCGAGAAGCCAGTCCCAGTACGCCAGATACTGTCCGGGCGGAAAGGCGATGTGCCCCAGCGCGTGATCGGCGAGGTCGGGCCGACTGGACTCGCCACCCCGGTAGACGAGATCGGCCCGGTGCACGAGATGCCGCAGGGACCGTTCCTTCCCGCTCCCCGGAGGCACCACGGTGACCTTCACCGGCTCCTCGTCGGCGTGCTCGTCGCCGAACCACCGTGTCAGCCGCTCCTCGAAGTCGTGGTCCCAGGCCTGGCGACCGCACAACTCGGCGATCACGGGCGACAGTTCGGCGATGCGCGCGACGGGGATCAGATACGAGAAGGCGAGCCGGTTGTTCTCGGGCAACAGCTCGCCCATGTCTCCCCGCCAACTGACGACGAGCCCGACGACCCGGGCGGGCCGCCCCTCCCCCGGCCGGGTGCACACGGCGGCCCCGCTGAACCCCCGGCGCACCACCTCGGCCTTGGTCACGGCATCGAGCTGCACCCGCTCACCGCTGACCCCGCCGATACGCCCCCACAGGCTCATCCCGTCGTCGAAGCCCTCCGCGTACCCCGTGGCGGACACCTCCATCCCGCCCCACAGCCGGGTCTCCAGCCGGGCGGGCCGCGCCTGAGGGCGGGGGCTGTCCAGCCGCAGTACGGCGATATCCTCACCGACCGCCTCGCCGACGCGCCCCCCGCCGACGTCGCTCCCCGCGAGCCAACCGCCGGGCAGCACCCGCGCGGCCACCCCTTCGATCTCGCTGTTCTCCGCGAACTCCACCCACATCACAGCACCCGGATCCCGCACCACATGGGCGCAGGTCAACGCGGTGTTCTGATCGACGAGGACCCCGGCGCCGCAGATGGGGCCCCGCGCACTCCCGCGCCGCAGCCGGAGTCTCCAGTCCGCACGCAATTCCCCCATGCCACCTCACACTACGCGCAGGGCATGGTGCGTCCCTAGACTTGTGAACCAACTTGGATCGGTCAATCGATTCGGTCAATCAACGGAATCCGACGGGGTGTTGACATGAGCGATACCGAACCGGTCGGCCTCTCCGAGGCCATCGGCACGGTCCGCGCGGAACTGGCCCGCGCCCAGGCCGAGGGCGCGGCGAGCGACTGGCGGTTCAGCGTGGAGCAGGTCAGCCTGGAGTTCTCGGTCCAGTTCCACCGCTCCGGCGAGGGCGGCGCGGGCCTCCGCCTCGGCGTCGTCGAGGCCCGCCTGGGCGGCACGGTCAGCCACGACTCCACCCACCGCATCCAGGTGGACCTCAAACCCCTCCCGGGCCCGACGGGCCATCACCACGAGGTGGGCCGCTGAGCCGAGACCCGACCCCTCCCATCCCGCCCCGGCCCGTCAGGCAGCCCCGGCAGACCCGCGGCGGACGGCGTCGAGGTAGCCGGAGATGGCCTCCCTGCTGCGCATCAGGCACTCGATGCGGTCGGTCATGCGCCGACGCTCGCCCTCCAGGGTGGCGATCGTCTCCGGTGTCGCGTCGGAGACGTGGATGGTCCGGGGGTCGTTGATGCACGGCAGGATCTGCTTGATGATCCGCGTCGGCAGTCCGGAGTCGAGGAGTCCTCTGATCTGCAGGACCCGGTTCACACAGCCCTCGGGATAGTCCCGGTAGCCGTTGGGCGCGCGGTCGGCGACCAGCAGGCCCTGCTCCTCGTAGTAGCGCAGCAGCCGACGAGAGGTTCCGGTCCGCTCGGACAGCTCCCCGATCCGCATGTCACCTCTCTCGTTCGTACGAGCTTGACCTTCACACAGATGTGAGGGTTTGACGATACAGCCATGTCAACCTCCCAGACGGAGCTGCTGAACACATCCGCTCCAGCAGCAGACAACCGAAAGCTGCCCCTCTCACCGCTTCTGGCCCTGGCCACAGCAGCCTTCATGGGGATCCTGACCGAGGCGCTCCCGGCGGGTGTGCTTCCCGAGATGGCCCGTGACCTGTCGGTGAGCGAGTCCGCGATGGGCCAGGCCCTGACGGTCTACGCCATCGCCACCGGCGTCGCCGCCATCCCCCTGTCGGTCACCACGGCGGCCTGGCGACGCAAGCACCTGCTGTTGCTGGCGGTGACGGTGTTCGCGGTCGCCAACCTGGTCACCGCCCTGTCGTCCAACTACCCCCTGACGATGGTGTTCCGGCTCCTCGCCGGTGTCGCCGCGGCCGCGGTCTGGGCCGAACTCGTCGGCTACGCACGGCGCCTGGCACCCCCGCACCTCCAGGGCAGGGCCATCGCCATCACCATGGCCGGCGTCCCGCTGGCCCTGTCCCTGGGCATCCCGCTCGGCACCTTCCTCGGCGGGCTCTTCGGCTGGCGCATGACCTTCGGCCTCGTGACGGTGATCTCCGTGGCGCTGCTGGGTTGGATCATGGTCTCGGTCCCGGACGCCCCGGGCCGACGGCCGGAGACCCGCGAGCCCATTCTGAAGGCCCTGTCCCTTCCGGGGGTCGCGGCGGTCCTGTTCGTGGTCGCGGCCTACGTCCTGGCCCACAACATCCTCTACACCTACATCGCCACCTTCCTCGACGCCTACGACATGGGCGGCTCCCGCGACATCGTGCTGCTCGTCTTCGGCATCGCGTCCGTGGTGAGCATCTGGATCACGGGCGCCCTGGTCGACCGCAAGCTGCGTCAACTGACCATCGTCAGCAGTGCCTTGTTCCTCGTCGCCTCCGTCCTGCTGGCGGCGATGGCCGGGAACATGATCGTGGTCTACACGGCGATGGTGCTGTGGGGCCTCGGCTGGGGTGGCGTCACCACCCTCCTGCAGACCGCCGTCACCGACGCGGGAGGCGACCGAGGACAGGCCCTGCTGGTCACCACGTGGAACACCTTCATGGCCGGCGGCGGGGCGGTCGGGGGCATCCTCCTGGACGGCCTCGGCCCCAAGTCCTTCGCATGGAGCGCCCTCGCGCTGATGGCCCCGGCCCTCCTCGTGGTGATGGCCGCCCGGCAGCACGCGTTCCCCACGACCCGCCCCGGAACCGACTGACACCTCGCTCGACAGACACCTCGTTCGCACGACTACCGACCGAGCCTCCCCCAGGAACGCGTCACGCACGGGAGTCCGTTCTCGCCATCCCCCCGCCGGAACACTCCACGCGCGACGCCGAAGGAAGACCCCGTACCCAGCCACGGCGGGTACGGGTTCTTCCCACGTCAAGACAGAGACGCACTGCCTACCGCACCACCACCGAGGCCGCCACGCCATGCCCGAACAACACAAAAGCCCAGGTCACCACTGAGGGACCTGGGCTTTGAAAGAGCCGCCTTCGGGATTCGAACCCGAGACCTACGCATTACGAGTGCGTTGCTCTGGCCATCTGAGCTAAGGCGGCGCGCTGTCCGCACTATGGTGCGATCAGCAACGTCGGTAAGTCTACACAGTTTCCGGGGTGCTCCGAACCACGGGTCGGAGCACCCCGGGCACGACCCGGCCCAGCCGTCGCAGAGGTCGGTGATCAGGACGCTGAGCAGCGCTTTCCGTCGGTCGGGGGTGTGCCGCGGAGCAGGTAGGTGTTGATCGCGGAGTTGATGCAGGCGCTGCCGCGGCCGTAGGCGGTGTGTCCGTCGCCGTCGTAGGTGAGGAGGCGGGCGGAGGAGAGCTGGGAGGCGAGGGACTCGGCCCAGCGGTACGGCGTGGCGGGGTCGCGCGTGGTGCCGACGACGACGATCGGGGCGGCGCCCTTCGCTTCGATGCGGTGCGGCCCACCCGTCGGCCCCACCGGCCAGTACGCGCAGTTCAGGGAGGCCCACGCGAGGGCCCGGCCGAAGACGGGGGACGCCTTCTCGAACTCGGGGAGGGCCCGTTCGACCGCCTCGGGGGTGTCGTAGGCGGCCGGGAGGTCGAGACAGTTCACGGCGGCGTTGGCGTACATCAGGTTCGAGTAGGTGCCGTCCGGTGCCCGTTCGAAGTAGCTGTCCGAGAGGGCCAGCAGGCCCGCGCCGTCGTCCTTCTCGACCGCCTCGGTGAGCGCCTGGCGCAGCTGGGGCCAGGCCCCCTCGTCGTACATCGCGGCGATCACGCCCGTCGTGGCGAGGGACTCGCCGAGCCGCCGCCCGTCGGCGTCACCGGTCGCGAGCGGCCGTGCGTCGAGCCGTTCGAAGAGCGCGCGCAGGTTCTCGGCGACCTGTGCCGGCGTACGCCCCAGCACGCAGTCCTTCCGCCTCACGCAATCCCGGGCGAACGCCTGGAAGGCCGTCTCGAAGCCCGCCGTCTGCTCCTGGTTGAGCTTGCGGGCGGGCAGCGACGGGTCCAGCGCGCCGTCCAGCACCAGCCGACCGACCCGCTCGGGGAACAGCCCCGCGTACGTCGCGCCGAGGAACGTCCCGTACGAGGCACCTACGTACGTCAGCTTCTCGTCGCCCAGGAGGGCCCGCAGGATGTCCATGTCCCGGGCGGCCTCGACCGTGGAGACGTGCCGCAGGAGCTTGGGCGCCCGCTCCCCGCACCCCTGCGCGAACCGCTTGTACGCGGCGACCAGCCGGCCCGTCTCCTCCGTGTCGTCCGGGGTGAGGTCCGTCTGCGTGTACGTGTCCATCTGGCGCCCGGTGAGACATTCGACCGGCTCGCTGCCGGCCACGCCCCTCGGGTCGACGGCCACCATGTCGTACCGCGCCCGGACCTTGGCGGGGTAGCCGATGCCCGCGTACTTCTGCACATAGCCGACCGCCGAGCCGCCAGGACCACCCGGATTGACCAGCAGCGAGCCCAGCCGCTCCCCCGGGCCGGTCGCCTTCCGTCGCGAGACGGCCAGTTTGACGTCGCCCTCGCCCGGCTTCGCGTAGTCGAGGGGCGCCTTCATCGTGGCGCACTGGAAACCGGTCGTCTCGCAGTCGCGCCAGCTCAGCTTCTGCTCGTAGTACGGGGCCAGAGCCGACGGAGTCGCACGGGGCAGCGGGCCGAGGGCGGGCCCCCCGTCGACGGTCGTGGCCGCCGTACTGGAGTGGCCGCCGGAGGAGCAGCCCGCGACGAGCAGCGCGGCGGCAGCGAGCAACGCGCCGCCGGCCCGCAGGGACCGGTTCGGCCGGGAAGTACGCCTGGTGTGCATCTCGCGAGCGTAACCAGAACCGCTCAATTCATCACGAACAGCAACGAACGCTCCTCTTACGAGTGACGCGGTCAACCGAACGCACCTTCACCCCGCAGACAGACAGCGCGGACCGCCCCCGCAGAGATCGTGCCGACCAGCCGCACAGACCGACCGCACAGACCGACCGTGCAGACCAGCCGCGGTAGGCAGACCGCGGAGATCGGTCGCGCAGACCGTCCGCCCCCGCACCCGGCCCGCCCTCCGTCACGTCATCCGGCGCGCAGTGCCATCGTCATCGCCTCAACGGCCAGCAGGGGCGCCACATTGCGATCCAACGCCTCTCTGCACGCCGCGACCGCGTCGATGCGCCGCAACGTCGCCTCGGGCGTGCCTGCCCGCGCCAACCGCTCCAGGCTGTCCCGCACCTCGACATTGGAGAGTGCCACCCGGGAGCCCAGCTGCAGAGCCAGCACGTCCCGGTAGAACCCGGTGAGCTCGGTCAACGCGAGGTCGAGACTGTCCCGCTGCGCGCGCGTACGCCGCCGCTTCTGCTTGTCCTCCAGGTCCTTCATCACGCCCGCCGTGCCGCGCGGCATACGCCCGCCCTGCACCGCGCCCATCGCCGCCTTCAGCTCCTCGGTCTCCTTGGTGTCGACCTCTTCGGCCAACTGCTTCGACGCCTCCGAAGCGGCGTCCACCAGCTCCTGCGCCGCCTTCAGGCACCCGCCGATGTCCTCGACCCGCAACGGCAGCTTCAGCACAGCGGCCCGCCGCTCCCGGGCACGCGGATCGGTGGCCAGCCGCCGGGCCCGCTCGATGTGCCCCTGGGTCGCCCGCGCGGCCACCGCGGCGGCCTCCGGCTCGATGCCCTCCCGCCGTACGAGCATGTCCGCCACGGCGTCCACCGACGGTGTGAGCAACCCGACATGCCGGCACCGCGACCGGATCGTCGGCAGCACGTCCTCCAGCGAGGGCGCGCACAGCATCCACACCGTCCGCGGGGCGGGTTCCTCCACGGCCTTCAGGACCGCGTTCGCCGACTTCTCGTTCAGCCGCTCGGCGTCCTCGACCAGGATCACCTGCCAGCGCCCGTTCGCCGGCGACGTGAACGACTTCCGCACCGTGTCCCGCATGTCGTCGGCGAGGATCTGCGTGCCCACCGCCGCCACGGTGCTCACATCCGCGTGCGTCCCCACCAGCGCCGTATGACACCCGTCGCAGAATCCGCATCCCGGACTTCCGCCGAGCGCCCGGTCCGGACTCACGCACTGCAACGCCGCGGCGAACGCCCGCGCCGCCGTCACCCGCCCCGACCCCGGCGGTCCCGTGAACAGCCACGCATGCGTCATCTTGGACGCCTCCGGAGGCGCGATCCTCTGCTCCGCCGCCGTGACGATCCGGTCCGCGTCCCGGGCGGCCGCGTCCAGCTGCGCACTCAGCCGCTCCTGCCCCACCAGGTCGTCCCACACAGCCATGCCCCACCGCCTCCGTCCCGCGAATCCCTCACCGCGCCCCATTGTGCGCGACCCCACTGACACCCCGGCCCACTCGCGGACCGAGGGCGCGAAACCACGACCCCGCCGCCACGCGGAACCAGAACCGGCCGCGAGCACGGACAGAAGGCCGCAAAGGCACCGCCACCGCTGTGGGCCGCGGCCCACGTACGGACGGGGCCGTCCGGTGCGTCAAGCCCGTCGCACACAGCGGCCCGGAGAACCCAGGGAATCAACCCCGAGCCGGTCGGGCACCGAGCGACGGGCTGACTGACGCACCGGCACGGCCCCGCCCGCCCCGACCCGCACCACCGGCGTCACACGTACCGGCCGCGGCGCGTACCGGTCACCCACGACCCATCGCACGCGCCCCACCACCGCGTCTCAGCCCGCCTCAGCGGCGCCGCCGCCCCCAGCCCCGCCGCTCATCGGTGTCGTCCTCGCCGTGCGCCCCCAACAACTCGTCCGCCAGCGTCGGCAGATCGTCCAACGGCGTCTCCTCGGCCCAGTCCGACCGTGGCCGCCGCCGCGGCACTCCCTGCTCGTCGACCTGCGGCAGCTCCCGCGTCCGATCCACGGCGTCCGAGCCGTCCGACGCGTCAGCCATGTCCGACCCGTCCGACCCGTCCGCCCCGCCAGTCGCGGGCCGCTCGTCCCGGAAGTATCCCGGCGGCACCCGATCGTCCCGCACCGGCGGCAGGACAGCCGTCTCATCGGCCGTACCCGAAGGCACCTGCGGCAACAGCGCGGTCTCGTCCTCCGCGGCGGCCCCCGCAGACGGCACCGACGGCTTCGGCAGCTTCGCCGTCGTCTCGGAGTCGGCGCCCGACGCCTCCCCCCGCACCGGCGGCAACACAGCCGTCTCGTCCACCGGCCCACCCGACGCATTCGTCGGCGTCACCAACGGCGTGGCCACGGTCACCGCGTCATCGCCCCGACCGCCGGTATCGGCACCGGATTCAGCCCCGGCCCCCCGCTCGGCCGCGACCCGCGCGGCCTCGGCCGCAGCCGCGACCCGCTCCGCCTCAGCCTTGCGGTCGGCCTCGGCACGCTCCGCCGCAGCCCGCTCCGCCTCGGCCGCGACCGCCGCGGCCCGGTCGGCCTCCGCGGCGGCGGCCACCCTCCGAGCCTCCTCGGCCCGCAACAAGGCCTCCTCGGCCTTGCGCTGCTTCTCCAGGCGCCGCGCCTCCGCCTCGTCCCGCAGCCGCTGCTCCTCCGCGGCCTGCTGACGACGACGTTCCTCCTCGACCCGGCGCCGTTCCTCCGCCTCGGCCCGCGCCTTCTCCTCCGCCAGGAGCCGCGCCTGCTCCTCCTCGGCCCGACGACGCGCTTCCTCGGCCCGCTGCCGGGCCTCCTCCGCCTGCCGCTCCGCCTCGCGCCGCTGAGCCTCCTCCAGCTCGCGCCGCTTGCGCTCCTCCTCCTCGGCGCGCAGCCGGGCGAGCTCCTCCTGGCGCTCCCGCTCCAGGCGCTCCTCCTCGGCCTTCCGGGCGGCCTCTTCCTCGGCCTTGCGCCGCGCTTCCTCCTCGGCCTTGCGCCGCGCCTCCTCCTGCGCCTTCACCTCGGCCTCGGACAACGGCAGCATCACATCGAGCCGAGCACGGACCACGGTCGTCACGGCCTCCGGGTCCTGCCCGGCGTCCACGACCAGGTACCGCCCGGCATCCGCGGCGGCCAGTGTCAGGAACCCCGCCCGCACCCGCTCGTGGAACTCGGCCGGCTCCGACTCCAACCGGTCCGGCGCCTCGGTGAACCGCTCGCGCGCGGCCTCCGGCGACACATCCAGCAGCACCGTCAGATGCGGCACGAGCCCATCGGTCGCCCACCGCGAGATCCGTGCGATCTCCGTGGGGGAGAGGTCCCGGCCGGCCCCCTGATAGGCCACGGACGAGTCGATGTAGCGGTCCGAGACGACGACCGCGCCCCGCTCCAACGCGGGCCGCACGACGGTGTCCACATGCTCGGCACGATCCGCGGCGTACAGCAGCGCCTCGGCACGGTGCGACAGCCCGGTACTCGACACGTCCAGCAGAATCGACCGCAGCCGCTTGCCCACCGGGGTCGCCCCCGGCTCACGCGTCACCACGACCTCGTGCCCCTTGGCCCGGATCCACTCGGCGATCGCCTCGACCTGAGTGGACTTCCCGGCGCCGTCCCCGCCCTCCAGAGCGATGAAGAAGCCCGAAGCCGCGGGCGCCTGGACCGGATCGTCGCCCTTCAGCAGCGCGTCCCTCAGGTCCTGCCGCAGCGGCACCCCGGAGCGGTCGTCGACCTTGGCGAGCACCAATGCGGCGACCGGCAGCAGCAACGCCCCCACCAGCATCAACGTGAACGCCGCACCGCCGTGCGCGAACACGAACTTGCCGCTCTCCAGCCGGTGCGGGCCGATGACGGCGGCGACCAGCGGAGCGACGAGCACCGCGAGCGCCACGAACACCCGTACGACGGCGTGCAGATGCTCGGTGGTGCGGGCCCGCCGGAAGTCCTCGGCCTCCTGGTCGAGCAGCGTGTGCCCGGTGTTGGCGGCGATCCCCGCGCCGGCACCGGCGAGCCCCAGGATGAGCACGACGCTCGTGACGTCCGGCGTCAGGCCGGCGGCGAGGAGCGCGATCCCGGTGAAGGCGATCGCGAGGGCGAGCAGCCGACGCCGGGACAGCGCGGGCAGCACGGACGGCGCCCGGCGGATCCCGACGACCACGCCGCCCGTCAGCGCGGTGACGAACAGCCCGTACATCACCGGCCCGCCGCCCAGGTCCTTGGCGTGCAGCACGGCGACGGCGACGGCGGCGGCGACCGCACCCGCGACGGCCCCGCAGGCCGGCACCAGCAGCGGGATCGCTCCCGTGCGGCCCTTGTCCACACCGGTGCCGGTCTTGGGCCGGCGCAGCCCCTCCAGCGGCGACCGCGCGCGCGGGGTACGTGTCTTGGGCAGGTCGAGGAAGGTCACGACGGACAGCGAGGCCGCGAAGAGCCCGGCGGCGACGTACGAGGCGAGCGCGGCCTGGTGCTGCCCGAACCAGTCCAGGCCCGCGCCCAGCAGATTGTTGAGCAGCGAGGCGACGACGAGGACGGCGGCCGCCAGGGGCACGGCCACGAATCCGGTACGCAGGGCCAGGCGCCGCAGCGCGTCCATGTGGTCCGGCAGCGGCCGTACGGTCGCGCCCTCCAGCGGCGGCGCGGGCAGCAGCGCGGGGGCCGCGCTCTCGCGGCAGACCGTCCAGAACCGCTCGGCGACACCGCCGACGAACACGGTGACGAGCAGGATCGCGAGCGCGTTGTCGGGCGTCCAGTCGATCCACAGGGGCGCGACGATCAGCAGCAGGACCCGCAGCCCGTCCGCGCCGACCATGGTCCAGCGGCGGTCGAGCGGGCCGTCATGCGAGGTCAGAGAGGTGAGCGGCCCGAGGAGTACGGCACCGAAGAGCAGGGTCGCGAGGACGCGCGTCCCGAAGACGGTCGCGACCGTCAGGGCGACGCCCCGGTAGCCGCCGCCGAAGGAGCCCTCGGCGATCGCGGCCTGGAAGGCGAGGAGCACCAGCACGAACAGCGCGAGCACATCGCCCACACCGCCCACCAGCTGAGCGCTCCACAACCGTTTCAGTTGCGGTCGGCGCAGCAGCGCCCGGACGGCGCGCTCCCTGGAGTCGGCTGCCAGGGCGTCATCGGAGCCCGGGTTGTGGGCCGTCGGCTGCTCGGCTCGCATCATGCTTTCAGCCTATCGGCACCCACCGACACCCAGAAGCAGCGCCCGAACGCACGCACGCCGCATCACCAAGTCACACGAAACGCACACATCCGACGAGGCGAAGGCGGGCGATTCCGGCCACCACCCACCACGAGCGCCCCGTCAGAGGCGCGGGGAACCGCGCGACCAGCCACAACCGAGCAGCAGCCGCAACGTACCCGCGCCCCCGAGCTACTGGGCGGCGTCCCCGCTCGTCGCGGCCTTCTTCGCAGCCGCCTTCTTCGCGGGAGCCGCCTTCTTGGCCGCGGCCGTCTTCGAAGCGGTGGTCTTCTTGGCGGCGGTCTTCTTCGCCGGCGCGGCCTTCTTGGCGGCAGCCTTGGTCGCCGTCTTCTTCGCCGGCGCCTTCTTGGCCGTCTTCTTGGCGGGCGTCTTCGCCCGCTTCTCCGCCAGGAGTTCGAAGCCGCGCTCGGGCGTGATCTCCTCCACGCTGTCCCCGGACCGCAGGGTCGCGTTGGTCTCGCCGTCGGTCACGTACGGCCCGAAACGGCCGTCCTTCACCACGACCGGCTTCCCGCTGACGGGGTCCTCGCCCAGTTCCTTCAGCGGCGGCTTGGCGGCGGCTCGCCCCCGCTGCTTGGGCTGGGCGTAGATCTGCAGCGCCTCTTCGAGGGTGATCGTGAAGAGCTGCTCCTCGGACTGCAGCGAGCGCGAGTCCGTGCCCTTCTTCAGATATGGGCCGTACCGCCCGTTCTGCGCGGTGATCTCCTGGCCCTCCGCGTCGGCGCCGACCACGCGCGGCAGCGACATCAGCTTCAACGCGTCGTCCAGGGTGACCGTGTCCAGGGTCATCGACTTGAACAGCGAGGCCGTACGCGGCTTGACGGCGTTCTTGCCCGTCTTCGGCGTGCCCTCGGGCAGGATCTCCGTGACGTACGGCCCGTAGCGCCCGTCCTTGGCGACGATCTGGTGGCCGGTCGCCGGGTCCGCGCCCAGTTCGAAGTCGCCGCTGGGCTTGGCCAGCAGTTCCTCCGCCAGTTCGACGCTCAGCTCGTCCGGGGCCAGGTCCTCGGGGATGTCGGCGCGCTGGTGCCCCTCGGCGTCCTTCTCCCCACGCTCGATGTACGGGCCGTAGCGCCCGACGCGCAGCACGATGCCGCTGCCGACGGGGAACGACGACACCTCGCGCGCGTCGATCGCGCCCAGGTCGGTCACCAGTTCCTTGAGCCCACCGAGGTGGTCGCCGTCGCCGTTGCCGGCTTCGGCCGCGGTGCCGCCGGAGCCCGGGCCCTCGCCGAAGTAGAACCGCTTCAGCCACGGCACCGCCTGGGCCTCGCCGCGCGCGATGCGGTCGAGGTCGTCCTCCATCTTGGCGGTGAAGTCGTAGTCGACGAGCCGCCCGAAGTGCTTCTCCAGGAGGTTGACCACGGCGAAGCTCAGGAAGGACGGCACGAGCGCCGTGCCCTTCTTGAAGACATAGCCCCGGTCGAGGATGGTGCCGATGATCGACGCGTACGTCGACGGGCGGCCGATCTCGCGCTCTTCGAGCTCCTTGACCAGCGACGCCTCGGTGTAGCGGGCCGGGGGCTTGGTGGCGTGCCCGTCGACCGTGATCTCCTCGGCGGAGAGCGGGTCACCCTGGTTGACCTGCGGCAGCCGGCGCTCACGGTCGTCGAGTTCGGCGTTCGGGTCGTCGGCACCCTCGACGTAGGCCTTGAGGAAGCCGTGGAAGGTGATCGTCTTGCCGGAGGCGCTGAACTCGGCGTCCCGGCCGTCGGAGGCGGTGCCACCGATCTTGACGGTGACGCTGTTGCCGGTCGCGTCCTTCATCTGGGAGGCGACGGTCCGCTTCCAGATCAGCTCGTACAGCTTGAACTGGTCACCGGTCAGCCCCGTCTCGGCGGGCGTGCGGAAACGATCACCCGAGGGGCGGATCGCCTCGTGCGCCTCCTGCGCGTTCTTGACCTTCCCGGCGTACGTACGCGGCTGCGCCGGCAGGTAGTCGGCGCCGTACAGCTGGGTGACCTGGGCGCGGGCGGCGGCCACGGCGGTGTCGCTGAGCGTCGTGGAGTCCGTACGCATATAGGTGATGAAGCCGTTCTCGTACAGCTTCTGCGCCACCTGCATCGTCGCCTTCGCCCCGAAGCCGAGCTTGCGCGAGGCCTCCTGCTGGAGCGTCGTCGTACGGAAGGGAGCGTACGGCGAGCGGCGGTACGGCTTGGACTCGACGGACCGGACCGCGAACCGGGTGTTCTCCAGGGCGGCGGCGAGCGCTCGGGCGTTCGCCTCGTCGAGGTGGAGGACGTTCGCGCCCTTGATCTGCCCCAGCGAGTCGAAGTCGCGGCCCTGGGCGACGCGGCGGCCGTCCACCGACTGCAGGCGCGCGACCAGCGCCGACGGGTCGGAGGCGTCACCGGCGCGGCCGGTCGCGAAGGTGCCGGTCAGGTCCCAGTACTCGGCCGAGCGGAAGGCGATCCGCTCCCGCTCCCGCTCCACGACGAGCCGGGTCGCGACGGACTGGACGCGGCCCGCCGACAGGCGCGGCATGACCTTCTTCCACAGGACCGGCGAGACCTCGTAGCCGTAGAGGCGGTCGAGGATGCGGCGGGTTTCCTGGGCGTCGACGAGGCGCTGGTTCAGCTCGCGCGGGTTGGCGACGGCGGCCTGGATCGCGGCCTTGGTGATCTCGTGGAAGACCATCCGCTTGACCGGGACCTTGGGCTTGAGCACCTCCTGAAGGTGCCAGGCGATGGCCTCGCCCTCGCGGTCCTCATCGGTGGCGAGGAAGAGTTCGTCGGACTCCTTCAGCAGGTCCTTGAGCTTCCTGACCTGGGCCTTCTTGTCCGCGTTGACGACATAGATGGGCGCGAAGTCGTGTTCGACGTCCACGCCGAGGCGGCGCACCTCGCCGGTGTACTGCTCGGGCACCTCCGCGGCGCCGTTCGGAAGGTCGCGGATGTGCCCCACGCTCGCCTCGACGATGTAGCCGGGGCCGAGATAGCCCTTGATCGTCTTCGCCTTGGCAGGCGACTCGACGATCACGAGTCGGCGGCCGCCCTTCGCGGTCTCGCTGGTCGGGGACAACTTCGCTCTTCTCTCCGGTCGACGCTGGGTTTCCCCAGGCTTGCTTCCCGGGGCGGGCGCCCCCGGAAGCCGTTGCCTCGCACGGGGCTCGGCGGTCGGCCCGGGGTCGGGTCATGCTGACGCTGCGGAGTGTGACGGTACATCCCGCCCCCGTGTCAAACGGGAAAAGCCCGCAACGGCCACTCGAACGGTAACCCGACTACCGCCATTCCTGCCGCCCGGCGTCTTCAGCGATCCGTTCGGGGCCTATGCGGAGGGTCACATCTCGGTTACCCCACTCGCACAGCGGCCCCGTCCGGCCCCGCCCTCTCAGATGCGCGTCAGGCACCACGCGCCGAGCACGAGCGCGGTGACCGCGGTGACGCTCGCGAGGGTCGCGGACATCACGGGACGCACCCCCTGCGCGACCGGCTCGCCCAGGCGCAGCCGCCTCGCGGTCCACAGCAGCAGCCCGCCCCCGAACAGGGCGAACACCATTCCCACGAAGATCGCCGGACCGCTCTCCATGTCCCGTCCTCCCACCCCTCGACTGCCCCGGGACGGGAGGCTGGCACGGACGGGAAGCGGGCGCGCGAACCCGAGGTGAACGCGAGGCGTCCGGACGCTCAGACCGAGCCGGGCGTGGGTATCTTCCCGGTCGTCTGCGACACGTCGGCGTTGCGCACCGTGCACACCACCTTGTTGAAGCCCTTTTTCCATTCCTCTTCGGCGGAGACCCATCCCGACACGATCAGGTCAGCTCCGGGCGCCCAACTCGACTCGAACCTGTTGGTGCACAGCTTTCCGCCTTCGGCGAGGGCGCCGGCGAAGGTCATGTTGTCGGGTGCCTGCACCGATCCGACGACCTGGTCGGTGTGCGCTTCGGCACAGTCGGTCAGCGGGGCGTCGTACCCCTCGTCCTCCCTGGTGGTGTAGTCCCAGCAGTCACCGACGGCCATCTGCGTGGGCCACAGGTTCGAGCCCACGTCACGGAGTCGGCCCACCTCGCCGCCGATCGGGACGTGCTTGCCGAGGACGAGGCATGCCGTACCGCCCTTGGCCGCGGTGAAGCCCTCCTTCGTCGGGACGAGCGCGTAGACGTCCGCGTCGGGCAGGGCCTCGGCCATCGGGTCGGCCTGGCTGGCGCAGCGCTGCGCGCCGCTGGCCTTGGCGTCGGAGGCGTCCGACGCCGTCTCTATCGCCACGACCTGGCCGTCCGGCCAGTCCTCGTCGCAGTCCACCACGCCGAGGTCGGGCACGGAGTCGAACGCCGTCCCCGTCCACACCGCCTTGACGCAGTCCCCCACCTCCAGGGCCTTCTTGAGGGCCGCCTGCTTGCCGTAGGGGTACTCCGACTGCGGCGGCGACGCCAACGTGTCCGGGGTGTCGGAGGGCTTGGGGTCCGGGCCGTCCGTCAGGTTCACCGCGGCCCATGTACCGCCGCCCGCCACGAGCAGCACGGCGACCACGATCGCGACGACCGCCGCCGCGGGCGTCTTCCGCTTCGGCCCGCCGGGCGGCGGCGGGCTCCCGGCCGTGATGGTCGGGAACCCCGCGTTCCCCGGCGGCCGGCCGCCGGGGGTGGGTCCGTAGGGCGTGGCCCCGCCGCCCGCCGGGCTCCCATAGGGCGTGAACGGGCCGCCCCCGTACGGGTTGTAGCTGTCGTAGGGACTGCGCGGCTGTTGTCCCTGCCGCCAGGGGTCGTACGGCGAAGGGGCACCCGCCGCGCCGCCCGGTGTGGGCGGACCACCGGCGGGAGGGTTCGGCGTGTGCGGGGCCCCCGGGGTGTGCGGTGTGTACGGCGTGTGGGGTGGACCGGGCGTGTGGGGTTGGCCCGGAGTGTTCGGCGTGCCCCCGAGGCCGTGCTGCCCGGCGGCCACGTACCCGGGCGGCGCGCTCGCCACATAGCCCGGAGGCGCACCGGGCGTGCCGGGTGTGGCGGGAGCCCCGGGCGTGCCGGGGGGCGGCCCGAACGCGCCGGGTGCCGAGGCGGGGGTGGCACCCCAGCCCGGCGGGGTGGACTCTCCGCCCGAGGCGGCCACCCGCTCCAGACCGCGCGCCACGGCCTCCGGCGAGAGTCGGCGCACCGGGTCCTTGATGAGCAACCCGTGCAGGACGGGCGCCAGTTCACCGGCGCGGGCGGGAGGTGTCGGTTCCTCACCGAGCAGGGCCGTGAGCGTCGCGTACTCGCCGTGCCGGTCGAAGGGGCCGCGGCCCTCGACCGCCGCGTACAGCGTGGCGCCGAGCGAGAACATGTCGGCGGCGGGCGTCGGTGGCTCGCCCCGCGCCCGCTCGGGCGCCAGATACCCGGGGGTGCCGAGGATGCCGGCGGTGGCGGTGAGCCTGGGTTCGCGGGACTCCGGCTGGAGCGCGATGCCGTAGTCGGTGAGCAGCACGCGCGCGTAGGGGTCGCCCGAGGCGTCGGCCGCGAGCAGGATGTTGGCCGGTTTCACGTCCCGGTGGAGTATGCCGATCCGGTGCCCGGCGGTGAGGGCGTCGAGGACGGCGAGCCCGACGCGGGCGACCTGCTCGGGCGAGAGCGGCCCCCGCTGCCGTACGACCGCCTGGAGGTCGATCGCGTCCGGCACGTACTCCATGACGATCCACGGCAGGCCCTCGTGGAGCACCACGTCGTGGACCGTGGCCACATGGGGATGACCGCGCAGCCGCGCGGCGTGCCGGGCCTCGCTGCGGGCCCGGGCGATGCGCTGGGCGGGCTCGGTCGTGTCCCTCGGGACGTCGGGCAGGGAGATCTCCTTCATGGAGACCTCGCAGGCCAACTCCTCGTCGTACGCGAGCCAGACCCGGCCCATGCCGCCCGCGCCCAGGGTGCGCAGCAGTCGGTACCGGTCGTTGATGATCCTTCCCTGGCCCTGCTCCGGCGTATCCCCCGCCATCGCGACCCCCCGATCCCCCAGAGACAGCGCGTGCCTCCCCCGAGGACACGTCGAATCCGTCTCTTGAAAATAGCTTCGCACGCACCACTGACAGGAGGCCTTTTACCGACCAATCCAGCCAGAAGGGACACACGGGTCCCGGTGGTGCGAATGCGCCCCACACGTCACGAGAACGGGCGCCGGGCGGGGCACCGGTTCGGTCACCGGACGGTCCGGAAATCGTCACCGGATGCGCCGCCGGGGCGCGGCCCCTGGCCGGGCAGGTCCCGCGCCGGTCCGGGCAGGGGCCACCCCTGCGGTCCTACCGGGTCACCGGCGACCGGGTCACCGGGCCGGTTCGAGGAACCCCTGTTCGACAAGGAGGCGGATCTGGACCGGGGTCCGGTCGCGCAGGGCCACCGGGTCCTCGCCGACGAGTTGGGCGATGGCGTCCAGAATGCGTCCGGCGCTGAGCGTGCCGTCGCACACACCGGCGAATCCGGCGCCGACCGTGTCCACCTTCGTGGCCCGCCGCATCCCACGGTTCTGACGCAGCACCACGTGCTCGGGGTCCTCGGCGCCGGGCAGCCCGACCTGCTCCTGGACGACCTCGGCGGTGAGCCGGAAGTGCGCGGCGAGGAGGGCGGCGTCGTCGTTCGCCCGCAGGTAGTCGACGCGCGCGAAGTGCTGCCGCACCGTTTCACCGAGCGGCTGTTCGACCGGATGCGGCCATTCCTCCATGGTGATCGAGGGCTCGGACTCCGCGGCGGCCGACTTCCGCAGCGTGATCCACCCGAACCCGACGCCCTTGACCTTCCGCACCTCGAACTCGTCGAGCCACGCGTCGTACCGCGCCTGGTACTCGGCGACGTCACCGCGGTGGTCCCCCGCGTCCCGCAGCCACAACTCGGCGTACTGCGTGACGTCCTGGACCTCGCGCTGGACGATCCACGCGTCGCAGCCGCGCGGGACCCACGACCTGAGCCGCTCCTGCCAGTCCTCCCCCTCCACGTGCTGCCAGTTGGCGAGGAACTGCGCGTACCCGCCCTCGTTCAGCCGCTCCCCCGCCTGCGAGACGAGCGTGCGGCACAGGTCGTCCCCACCCATCCCGCCGTCGCGGTACGTCAGCCGGGCGCCGGGTGAGATCACGAACGGTGGATTCGACACGATGAGGTCGTACGTCTCGTCCTCCCCGACCGGCTCGAAGAGCGAGCCCTCTCGCAGCTCGACGGCGGGGGCTCCGGAGAGCGCCAGTGTGAGCGACGTGATGTGCAGCGCGCGCGGGTTGAGATCGGTCGCCGTCACGCGCGTGGCGTGCTGCGCGGCGTGCAGCGCCTGGATGCCGGAACCGGTCCCGAGGTCGAGGGCGGCTGCGACGGGCGTCCGTACGGTGATGCCGGCCAGCGTCGTCGACGCCCCGCCGACCCCCAGCACGACGCCCTCGTCCCGGCTCCCGATCCCCCCGGCCCCGCCGACGGCGCAGCCCAGGTCGGACACGATGAACCAGTCCTCGCCGTCGGGGCCGCCGTACGGCCGCACGTCGACGGTGGCGGCGACCTCGTCCCCGTCGTCACCGACGCGAACGAGCCATCCGCTCTCGACACACGCGTCGACAGGCAGCACGCCCTCCACGCGCGCGCGTACGACCGGCTCCTGCAGCAGGAACAGCCGCACCAGCGCCTCCAGCGCCGTGTCGCCCCGCGTCGCCCTGAGTGCCGGCACGACCTCACTCCGCGCGAGGGCCGCGTAGGCGGGGGCACCGAGCAGTTCGAGCAACCCGTCGGCGGTGAACTCGGCACCGAGCAACGCCTCCCGCAACCGCGCGGCGACATCGGACCGATCGACAGAGGGCAACGAAGACAGTCTGGAGTCACTCACACCGCCCAGCGTAGCCGCGCGACGTGACCCGACCCGGTCGCGGGCACCCCGCGTCCTCCCTTGGCACGGGCAGCGCGCCCGACGCCCCCCGACCGCGGACAGAAGGGCCCCCAGGGGCGACCCGGACGGGCGCAGCGGCACCTCGTCACCGCCGAGCCGCGGAACCCACCCCAGCCCGACCCGACCGCCGGGCGGGCGATCGGGCGTCGGCCCCGCCCTCGCCCACCAGCGACCTCGGGCGCACGCTCAAGCCCCGGCCCGGCTCACGTCACGGCCGAAGGGCGACCGGATCAGCTCTTCGTGGGCACAGCCGGTGCCGAGGCAGCGCCGGACGTGGTCGCGGACTTGCAGCTCTGCTGCTCGGCCATCGCCTGCCCGACCTCCCCCTGCTCCAGCTCCTTCAGCGAGTCGCTCCCGGTCTTGCTGAGCTTCTCCAGCTCCGTCGCGACCCCTTCGAGCCCGTCCGCGAACTTCGCCTGGTCCTTGGTGTTCAGGGCGTCCGACTTCTTCTTCAGCTCCCCGTAGGCCGTGGACAGCTGGTTCAGCTCGGCGACCGCGGCCTTCTGCTTCTTCTCGCCGTCCTCGACGTCCGGCGCCCCGGCCTTCTGAATGGCCGTCGCCATCGCCTTGTAGGCGTCGGAGATGTCCTGGAAGCCCTGGGAGTCGGCCTTCTGCACGTCCGCCGGCGCGCTGTCGTCCGAGGTCTCCTTCTGGATCGAGGCGTTGGCCGCCGCGATCTTCTTGATCTGCGGCTGCACCGAGTCGCAGACCTCCTTGGCCCAGGAGTTCAGCTTGTCGTTCGTCTCGTCGTCGCCGCCGCAGCCGGACAGCGCCAGTACCAGTACCGCACCGCCGGACAGTGCGGCCGCGAGCTTCTTGTTCACCGGATTGGTCCCTTCCATGGCTCTCGGCCCCGGAACATACACGCCGGATGGGCGACACCTGTGTGCCGAGCACCCCCGGTGCACCCTTTTGTAACCGTTTGCACCAAGAGAGAGAAGGCTCACGGACACCACCGCCACGGCCAAGGGGCGGACGGCCGGCGCGTCAACACGCGCCGTCCGCCCGCCCCTTGAGCTGGCCCCTGGCAGAGCCGGTCGTAAGACCGCCTACGAAACCACCGCCGGATCCGCCGACTTGGCCACCCGCTCGGAGTTGCCTTCGTCACCCACGGCGATCCCGCGTCGCTTGGACACGTACACCGCGCCGACGATGACGGCGATCGAGGCCGCGGCGATGGCGACCCGCAACGCGACGCTCTTGTCCTCTCCGTAGCTGAACTGGACGACGGCGGGCGCGATGAGCAGTGCGACCAGGTTCATCACCTTCAGCAGCGGGTTGATGGCCGGGCCCGCCGTGTCCTTGAACGGGTCCCCGACCGTGTCGCCGATGACGGTCGCGGCATGGGCCTCGCTGCCCTTGCCACCGTGATGGCCGTCCTCGACGAGTTTCTTGGCGTTGTCCCACGCACCACCGGAGTTGGCGAGGAACACCGCCATCAGCGTCCCGGTCCCGATCGCACCGGCGAGATACGCGCCGAGCGCGCCGACCCCGAGCGAGAACCCGATCGCGATCGGCGCCATGACGGCGAGCAGACCGGGCGTGGCCAGCTCCCGCAGGGCGTCCTTGGTACAGATGTCGACGACCCGGCCGTACTCCGGCTTCTCGCTGTAGTCCATGATCCCGGGGTGCTCGCGGAACTGCCGCCGCACCTCGTAGACCACCGCGCCCGCCGACCGTGAGACCGCGTTGATCGCCAGCCCCGAGAAGAGGAAGACGACCGCGGCACCCGCGATGAGCCCGACGAGGTTGTTGGGCTGCGAGATGTCCATCATCAGGTTCATGGGCGCGCCTTCGCCGGAGACCTTCTCCCCGACGTCGTTGGCCGCCGTGAGGATCGCGTCCCGGTACGACCCGAAGAGCGCGGCGGCGGCGAGGACGGCCGTGGCGATGGCGATGCCCTTGGTGATGGCCTTGGTGGTGTTGCCGACGGCGTCCAGGTCGGTGAGCACCTGCGCGCCCGCGCCCTCGACGTCGCCGGACATCTCGGCGATGCCCTGCGCGTTGTCGGAGACCGGCCCGAAGGTGTCCATGGCGACGATGACGCCGACCGTGGTGAGCAGGCCGGTGCCGGCCAGCGCCACCGCGAACAGCGCGAGCATGATCGACGTACCGCCGAGCAGGAACGCCCCGTAGACGCCGAGGCCGATCAACAGGGCGGTGTAGACGGCCGACTCGAGACCGATGGAGATACCGGCGAGGACGACGGTGGCCGCGCCGGTGAGCGAGCTCTTGCCGATGTCCCTGACGGGACGCCGGCTGGTCTCGGTGAAGTAGCCGGTCAGTTGCTGGATCAGCGCGGCCAGCAGGATGCCGATGGCCACGGCGACGACCGCGAGGACCCGCGGATCGCCCTCGTGACCCGCGATCGCCGTGTCCGTGACCCCTTCGAGGTCGGCGTACGACGAGGGCAGATAGGCGTAGACGGCGATGGCGACGAGCACCAGCGAGATCACCGCGGAGATGAAGAACCCGCGGTTGATGGCGGACATGCCGCTGCGGTCGGTGCTGCGGGGTGCCACCGCGAAGATGCCGATCATCGCGGTGATCACGCCGATCGCGGGCACGATCAGCGGGAACGCGAGACCGGAGTCGCCGAACGCCGCCTTGCCGAGGATCAGCGCGGCGACGAGCGTCACGGCGTACGACTCGAAGAGGTCGGCCGCCATGCCCGCGCAGTCGCCGACGTTGTCGCCCACGTTGTCGGCGATGGTCGCGGCATTGCGCGGATCGTCCTCCGGAATGCCCTGCTCGACCTTGCCGACCAGGTCGGCGCCGACGTCGGCGGCCTTGGTGAAGATGCCGCCGCCGACCCTCATGAACATGGCGATGAGCGCGGCTCCGAGTCCGAAGCCCTCCAGCACCTTCGGTGCGTCGGCCGCGTAGACGAGGACCACGCAGGACGCGCCGAGGAGGCCGAGCCCCACCGTGAACATGCCGACGACGCCGCCGGTGCGAAATGCGATCTTCATCGCCTTGTGCGAGACGGCGGTGAGATCCTTTTCCGGCTCACCTTCCGCCGGTGTCGCTTCCCGGGCCGCCGCGGCGACGCGCACATTGCTGCGCACGGCGAGCCACATACCGATATAGCCGGTGGCCGCCGAGAACGCCGCGCCGATCAAGAAGAACACCGATCGCCCGGCACGCTGATTCCAGTCGTCCGCGGGCAGCAGCATGAGCAGGAAGAACACGACGACGGCGAATACGCCGAGCGTACGCAACTGCCGTGCCAGATAGGCGTTCGCGCCTTCCTGGATGGCCGTCGCGATCTTCTTCATGCTGTCGGTGCCCTCACCCGCCGCGAGCACCTGGCGCACCAGGACCCCGGCGACGACGAGTGCTGCCAGGGCCACGACGCCGATCACCATGACGATGATCCGGTTGTCGTCGGTGAGCACCGCGGCTGCGAAGTTCGCGGTGTGGTCAAACCTTTGAGGGGTAGAAAGCCCCGCCATTCGTCCTCCTTGACGCTTGGGCTGAGCTCAAGATGTGGACGGATTGTAGGGAGGGGAACCTGATCAAAACAGTGCACGGGAAACGGAATTGGCCTTCACATGCTCTTCAGCAAATGATCCACACCCGACCACGCTACTCGAAAGAAGTAACGCCTCAAAGGCGTTGACACTTGATCAATTATCACGTGAATGATCGTGAATTCCTTCACGAATTCCGGTGTTCCGATGGACGGTGATCGGAATAAATGCCGAACAAAACACGAAGGGCCCTGCTCAGCAGGGCCCTTCGCGGTACTACTTGAAGATGTGAGACGGACGATCAGGGCACGACCGCGACCGACGGAGTCGTCGGCCAGGTCATGCGGATCAGCCCGCCGTTCTCGTCGGCGGTGACCTCCACGTCGTCGACGAGGCCGCTGATGACCGCTAGGCCCATGTCGTCCTCCTCGACCTCGACGTCCGCATCGCCGCCGGCACCCGATGACCGGTCACCGGGAACGGCATGCGGCGCCTCGTCGCCCACCTCGATGGAGAACTGCTTCTCCTCCTCGATCAGCGACACCTGCACCGGCGCCGAGATACCGCTGCTCTGATGCAGTCCGACGGCACGGGTGCACGCCTCGCCGACGGCCAACCTGACCTCGTCGAGGACGGCCTCGTCCACTCCGGCCCTGCGCGCCACCGCTGCCGCCACCAGCCGGGCGGTCCTGACGTGCTCGGGCAGCGCGCTGAAGCGGAGTTCAACGGTGGCCATGCATCCCCCTCGGAACTACGGGCGTGCTCTCGGAAGGCCGGGCCGCACGGGCCCGGTCCTCCTCACTTGTCTGTGGCCGTCCGGGCACGGGGCCCGGACGGACGTGATCAGTCAGTGGCCGCCACCGCTTCGTCGACCGAGGTGTGAATCGGGAACACCTTGGTCAGACCGGTGATGCGGAAGATCTTCAAAATCCGCTCCTGGTTGCACACCAGGCGCAGCGAGCCCTCATGGGCCCGTACTCGCTTCAGGCCGCCCACCAGTACGCCGAGCCCGGTGGAGTCGAGGAAGTCGACGCCCTCCATGTCGACGACGAGGTGGAAACTCCCGTCGTTGACCAGCTCGACCAGCTGCTCACGCAGCTTGGGCGCGGTATAAACGTCGATTTCGCCACCGACCTCGACGACCGTACGATCGCCGACGGTACGGGTCGACAGGGACAGGTCCACGGATCCTCCAGCACCTTGCTATCGAGCGTTCGCCCCTCGGGACACCTCGGCTTGAAAGCCCCCGGGACGGTTCGCCAGCCGCGATGGCATTCAATCACTTACCGGCAGGCGTGCACGACGCCTTGGCTCCATTGTCCGTCACGCCGGTGACACACTCGATGCCGATGGCCAAGAATCACCGATCCGATCGAACCCCGACGGACACCGCCTCCAGCCCCTCGCCGGGCACGGTCCTGGACCGGCTCGCCTCGGGGCCGAGCCGGGCTTCGCGCATCACTCATACGGAGCATGTGCCCCCACGTGCGGGCCGCCATGCCGTCTGGCCCGACCGGATCCGACCTGAAGTGGTCGCCGCCGTTCAGGCCGCGGGAATCGAACATCCCTGGGCCCACCAGGCACGCGTCGCCGAGCACGCGCTGGACGGCACATCGGTCGTCGTCGCCACCGGCACCGCCTCCGGCAAGTCGCTGGCCTACCTGGTCCCGGTCCTCTCCCGCCTCCTGGACGGCTCCGAGGCCCCCAACGGCCGTGGCGCGACCACCCTCTACCTGGCTCCCACCAAGGCCCTCGCGGCGGACCAGTGCCGAGCCGTGAAGGAACTTTCACAACCTCTCGGAAACGCCGTCCGCCCGGCCGTGTACGACGGCGACACCCCCGTCGAGGAACGCGAGTGGGTCCGCCAGTACGCCAACTACGTCCTCACCAACCCCGACATGCTGCACCGGGGGATCCTGCCCTCCCACCCCCGCTGGTCCTCCTTCCTGCGCGCCCTGAAGTACGTCGTCATCGACGAGTGCCACACCTACCGCGGCGTCTTCGGCTCGCACGTCGCCCAGGTGCTGCGGCGTCTGCGCCGCCTGTGCGCCCGCTACGGCGCCGAACCCGTCTTCCTCCTCGCCTCCGCCACCTCCGCCGAGCCCTCGGTCGCCGCCGGCCGCCTCACCGGCGTCCCGGTCACCGAGGTCGCGGACGACGCCTCGCCCCGCGGCGAACTGGTGTTCGCCCTCTGGGAGCCCCCACTCACCGAACTGCACGGCGAGAAGGGTGCGCCGGTGCGCCGTACCGCCACCGCCGAGACCGCCGACCTGCTCACCGATCTCATCGTCCAGGGCGTCCGCTCGGTCGCCTTCGTCCGCTCCCGGCGCGGCGCTGAGCTGATCTCCGTGATCGCCCAGGAACGCCTCGCCGAAGTGGATCGCTCCCTCTCCCGCCGAGTCGCCGCCTACCGCGGCGGCTACCTCCCCGAGGAACGCCGCGCCCTCGAACGCGCCCTCCACTCCGGCGAGCTCCTCGGCCTCGCCGCCACCACCGCCCTCGAACTCGGCGTCGACATCTCCGGCCTCGACGCCGTCCTCATCGCCGGTTACCCCGGCACACGCGCCTCCCTGTGGCAGCAGGCAGGCCGCGCCGGACGCTCCGGCCAGGGCGCGCTCGCCGTCCTCGTCGCCCGCGACGACCCGCTGGACACCTTCCTGGTCCACCACCCCGAGGCCCTGTTCGACCGACCGGTGGAATCGACCGTCCTCGACCCCGACAACCCGTACGTCCTCGCCCCCCACCTCTGCGCCGCGGCCGCGGAGCTACCTCTCACGGACGAGGACCTCGGCCTGTTCGGACCCGCCTGCGAAGACCTGCTGCCGCAGCTGGAGGCCGCGAAACTGCTCCGCCGCCGGGGCAAAGCCTGGCACTGGACCCGTCGCGAACGGGCCGCCGACCTGGCCGACATCCGGGGCCAGGGCGGTCGCCCCGTCCAGGTCGTCGAGACCGGCACCGGCCGGCTCCTCGGCACGGTCGACGCGGGCGCCGCCCACACCACCGTCCACGAGGGCGCGGTCCATCTGCACCAGGGCCGCACCTACCTGGTGCGCGAACTGGACCTGGATGACTCCGTCGCGCTCGTCCAACAGGCCGAGCCGCCCTACTCGACGGTCGCCCGCGACACCACCTCCATCTCCGTCCTGGAGACCGACACCGAAGTCCCCTGGGGCGACGGCCGCTTGTGCTACGGCTCCGTCGAAGTCACCAACCAGGTCGTCTCCTTCCTCCGTCGTCGCCTCATCACCGGCGAGGTGCTCGGCGAGTCCAAACTCGACCTCCCTCCTCGTACGCTGCGCACCCGCGCCGTCTGGTGGACCGTCACCGAGGATCAGCTCGACGCGGCCCGGATCGGCCCCGAGATCCTCGGCGGCGCCCTGCACGCCGCCGAACACGCCTCGATCGGCATGCTGCCCCTCTTCGCGACCTGCGACCGCTGGGACATCGGCGGCGTCTCGGTCCCGCTCCACCCGGACACCCTGCTCCCGACGGTCTTCGTCTACGACGGCCACCCGGGCGGCGCGGGCTTCGCCGAGCGCGCCTTCCACACGGCCCGTGCCTGGCTCACCGCCACCCGCCAGGCCATCGCCTCCTGCGAGTGCGACGCCGGCTGCCCGTCCTGCATCCAGTCCCCCAAGTGCGGCAACGGCAACGATCCACTGCACAAACGGGGCGCCGTACGCCTCCTGACCGAACTGCTGCGCACCGCACCGGATGCTCCGACGGAGGGGCGGGTGCCCTAGGGATCGGCGCGCCTCGGAGCGGGAGAGCCTTGGCACCCGGGGATTCTGAGCGCCTCTGGGCTAGGGAGCCGCGGGGTCTGGCGGGCGCCGTCGTGCGGGGCTGGTCGCTCCGCTCCCCGCACCCTTGAGGCGCGCTCCCACGGGGCTCTCCGGTGGGTCTCCCAGCCGGAACTCGGGCCCGGCGGCCCCGCACGTGCCCTGGACTCGGCGGTGAGCGGTCCCGTCCCGGAGGCGGCTGTGACGTCCGAGATCTCTCCCTCGACCTCGCAGCGCACCAGTCGGCTGCCCTGGGCCTTCGCCACCCGTTCCGCCGTCGCGCAGGCCCCCTCGGCTCCTCTCATCCAGTGGTCGGCGGCCGCAAGGGCCGCGAGATCGGCCGCCGCCTGCGCCTCATGCCGGATCACGACCGCTTGGCCGAAGGCGAGTACGGCACCGAACACCGCGCACAGCACCGCGATCGCGCCGACCGCCCAGACGGTCGCGGAACCCCTGTCCGCACCGGCCGCCTGCCCCGGGACCGAGCGGGCGCCCCTGAGCCACCGGCCGCGCCACCAGCTCGCGGTCACCCGCCCACCTCCCCCACCGTCTCCTCCGCCAGCGCCACGGCCGCATGGCTGAGGTCGAGGCCCAGACCGTCCGGACCCGGCGCACGGGCCGAGACCACGACACGTACGAAGTCGCCCTCCCGGCCCACGAGGACCTCCGCCCCGTCCGGCGCCGCCTTACGCGCCGCCGCCACGACCGCACCCGGAGGGTCCTGCCGGGCCGCCGCCCGGGCACCGGCCCGAGCGGCGTCCACGACCTGGATCTGCGCGCAGGCGGCGAGCAGGGCCCACACGAGCGCTGTCGCGAACAGCAGCATCACCGGCAGGGCCATGGCCGCCTCCGCCGTCACGAACCCGTCGTCACCGCCCAGCGTCCCGCGCAGCCGTCGCGGCTCACGCCCCGCCATTGAGGGCCCGCCCGACGATCTGCTGCAGCTCCGCCTGGACCTGCCCGCTGGTCACCACCTTGTACAGAACCGCGGCGAAGGCCACGGCCGCGATGATCCCCACCGCGTACTCGGAGGTCACCATCCCCGCATCCCTCCGGGCCGCCCGCACCCGGCACAGCACGGCCCGCACCACCCGGACCCGCACCGCTCCCACTACCTGCAACGCCTGTACCGCCTTGTTCATCTCAACCCCCGTGAGGCTCTGTTCCGTCGACCACTGGTCTGTCCGCTGATCACCGCTGTTCGCTGGCCGCTTCCGGTCCTTCGGGTGGCCCTCGCGCACCGCCCACCGGCGTCCGCCCCGTCATCGCCCGCCTCCTCCCAACAGCCCGTCCGCCAACCCGATGACCACCGGCAGGACACCCACCGCGATGAAGGCGGGCAGAAAGCACAGCCCCACCGGTGCGGTGACCATCACGGCGGCCCGGCGCGCCCGTTCCGTCGCCGAACGGCCCCATGCGGCGCGGGCCTCGGCGGCCAGGCGTGCGACCGGTGAGCCGGCCGGCACGCCGGACTCGTCGGCGCGCTCCAGGAGCCGCGCCAGGGCTTCGGCACCGGGAAGCGCCGCCAACGAACGCCACGCCTCGGCCGGTTCTCCCCCGAGCCGAGCTTCCGCCGCCCCTCTGGCCAGCCGTCCGCCCACCGGTCCGCCGAGGGCCTCGCCCACGGCCTGCGCGGCCACCACCGGGCTCGCTCCGGCCGTGATGCAGGCGGCCAGCAGGTCGGCGGCGAGAGGCAGTTGGCGAGCGGCCACAGCGGCGTCGTACGCCTCGCCCGGGTCGCCGTTCGCGTGCCGGGCCCTTCTCAGCCACTGCCAGGCCCCGAATCCGGCGGCCAGCCCCAGCAGCAGTCCCACGAATCCACCGACGAGCACCCACCCGGCGCAGGCCGCACCGACGACCGGCAGCCATCGCCGTACGAGCCCCTGGGGCAGAACGCTGCGCCGGGGTGGCTCGGCCACGAGGGCGAGCACCGTGGTCAGCCGACCGCGCAGCCTGCGCCGGCGTCGCGCGGTGTCGAACGACCGGACCAGCCACCACAGGCTCACGATCACGACGACGGCCACCCCCAGCCTGTGGACAACCTCCCCGCTCACACCGCCTCAGCTCCCCGGACGATCCGCAGCGCCCACCACAGGCCCGCGCCCTCCAGCACGGCACCGACGAGCAGGCAGCCCATGCCCGCCGTGCTGTGCAGCACCACGTGCAGGGGGTCGGCGCCGAGCGCGGTGCCCAGCAGGAGGCCCAGGACCGGCAGCCCGGCGAGCATGACGGCCGTCGATCGCGCGCCGGCCAACTGGGCGCGCAGGTCCGCCCGCTGGTCCCGCTCGGCGCGCAGGGCGCCCTCCAGCCGGTCCAGCCCGGCGGCGAGGCCCGCGCCCCGGTCGACGGCCACCCGCCAGCACGCCGCGAGCCCCAGCAACCCCTCGGCGCCCGGCTGCCGCGCCGCGTCCGCCAGGGCACCTGGCACGTCCCCGCCGAAGCGAGCCGCCGCCAACACCACGGCGTGGGCCTCGCCCAGCCCTCCGGAGTCCCGCGCGGCCCGCGTCAACGCCTCGCCCGGCTGCCGCCCGGCCCGCACCTCCCCCGCGAGCGACGCGCACAGGGCGACCACGGCATCGCCCCGCCCCTCCCGGGCCCGACGCTCCCGCGCCGCCCGCCGCACTCGCCTCAGCAGCGGCACCCCGGCCGCTCCCGCGACGACCGGCAGCACCGACGCCCCGAGCACCCCGATCACCAACCCGGCCACTGGCGCCCACCACTCGGCCCCCAGGCTCCGCACCCGGTCAACGCCCCGCTTCCAGATCGGCGGCCCCACCGCTCCGCCACCCGGCAGCAACGACCGCGCCCGCCGCAGCCCGGCGCCCCGTCCCTCGTCCGACATCCAGGCCGCGGCCCCGGCACACATCACGGCCACCACCCCCGAGATCTCCCCGACCCCCGTCACCGCCGCTCACTCCCTTCCCGATGGTCACCGGTCCGGCCGTTCGCCCCGCCCGGCGATCCGCCGTCCCGCTCCCGCACCCGCACCACGTCCGAGGCCGCGTCATCCCGACAGCGCGTGCCGTCCCACACCCCGTGATCCCGACCGTGCCGCCCGTCCAGGAGCCCCTCGGCCCGATCGTGCCGCCCGTCCAAGAGCCCCTCGGCCTGGCCGTGCGCCCCGTCCCGAAGCAACCCCCGCAGGCGCTCCCAGCCCCGCCCGTACACGAACGCCGCCTCGCCCCAGCGGAGGGCCGGTACGGTCACCACCAACCCCGAGCCGTCCCGTTCCAGCACGTGCACCTCGGCGATCCGCCGTCGGCCGTCCCGGTCCCGTACGAGGTGCAGGACCACCGACAGCGCGGCCGCCAACTGGCTGTGCAGTGCGGCCCGGTCCAGCCCGGCGGCCGTTCCGAGGGCCTCCAGACGGGCCGGCACCTGGCCCGCGGCATTGGCGTGGAGCGTGCCGCAGCCGCCCTCGTGGCCTGTGTTCAGGGCAGCCAGCAGGGACACCACCTCGGGACCGCGCACCTCGCCGACCACCAGCCGGTCCGGGCGCATGCGCAGCGCCTGCCGCACCAGGTCCTGCAGCTCGACGAGGCCCACGCCCTCCTGGTTCGCCGGTCTGCCCTCCAGCCGCACCACATGCGGATGGTCGGGCCGCAGCTCGGCCGAGTCCTCGGCCAACACGATCCGTTCGCCGGGGTCGACCAGTCCGAGCAGCGCGCTCAGCAACGTGGTCTTCCCGAACCGGGGACAGGGACACCACTGCTGCGGCACACTCGGGGCATGAAGCCCACGTCATCGGCGAACGGGGCCACCCGCGCCGTCATCTACTGCAGGATTTCGCAGGACCGCACCGGCGCTGGCCTCGGCGTCGACCGGCAGCGGCAGGACTGCGAGGCCCTCGCGGAACGTAACGGCTGGCAGGTCGTCGAGGTGTACGTCGACAACGACGTGAGCGCCTTCTCCGGCAAGCTCCGCAAGGACTACCGGCGCATGTTGGACGACCTCGACCAGGGCAAGGCGACCGTCGTCATCGTGTGGCACACCGACCGGCTCACCCGCTCGATCGTCGAGCTGGAGGAGTACATCGAGCTCTCCGACCGCCGCGGCATCGCCACCCACACCGTGCAGGCCGGGACGATCGACCTCGCCACCCCGTCCGGACGGATGACCGCGCGGATCCTCGGCGCCGTCGCCCGCCAGGAGTCCGAGCACAAGGGCCACCGTGTCGCCCGCGCCCGGCAGCAGCGGGCGCTCGCCGGAGAGTGGAGCGGCGGGATCCGCCCGTTCGGGTGGGGTGTCCCCACCGGGGAGAAGCGCGCCAGGCTCGACCGGAAGACCGGCGAGGAGGTCGAGGCGGACGTCCTCGACATGAACCAGGTCGTGCCCGAGGAGGCCGAGGCGCTGCGCCACTGGACGGACACGATCCTGTCCGGCGGGTCGGTCCGCTCGCTGGTGAAGTGGTGCGCCGACAAGGGCATCACCACCAGCCGCGGGAACCCGGTCACCCACACCGACCTGCGCGAGATGCTGATGCGCCCGAGGAACGCCGGGATCGCCGTCTACAAGGGCGAGGAGGTCGGGCGCGGGCAGTGGGAGCCCATCGTCGAGGAGACGAAGTTCAGGGCCGTCGTGGCGATCCTGTCCGACCCGGGCCGCACGGTGAACCGGGGGGCTCAGCCGAAGTGGGTCGGCTCACTGCTGTACCGGTGCGGGCGCGGGGAGTGCGGCAAGGGCATGACGGTGACGCAGTCAGGCGGCCGGTCGTATCCGTCGTACCGGTGCCCGACCGGGCACGGCGGCGGCCGGCGCGCTGAGATCGTCGACCGGCACGTGGAGGACACGATCGTCGAGCGGCTGGAGCGGGACGACGCGCACGAGCTGCTGCTGCCCGGCCCGGACGACGTGGACGTGGCCGGCCTCCAGGCGGAGGCCGAGGAGATCCGCGCGCGGATGAAGAACCTGGGCGGGTTGTTCGGCGCGGGGCAGCTGGAGCTGGAGCCGTTCACCGCGGGGATGGATACGGCGCGCGGCCAGCTGGAGGGTGTGACGTTGCAGCTGGCGCGCGCGGCAACGGTGGATCCGCTGGTGGGTCTGGTGGGGGCGCCGGATGTGCGGAAGGCGTGGCGGGCGCTGGAGCTGGACCGGCAGCGGAACGTGCTGCGGGCGCTCGTCGAGGTGACGCTGAAGACGCCGCGGCCCGGGCGGATGCCAGATGGCGGGTACTTCGATTACTCCGCTGTGGTGTTCAGGTGGAAGCGGGGCGGCGCCTGACTCAATCATCACGTCCAGGCAACTCGCCAAGCTGAGCAAGCTCTTCCTTAGCGGCCTTGAGCTCTGCTTCAAGCTGCGCCTTCTTTTCGGGGTCCTTCTCCTGAATAATGCTGTACTGGACGTAGCTGTCCTTAATGAAATGTTCCAGCTCTAGGCGCCTTTCATTAAGCGCGCTCTCAATTTCACTATCGGAAAGAGGCCTAACGCCAGGCGGCGGCAGGAAACCTTTCCGCCTGGCACTGGCCACCCACTTCGCCGCCGTGGAATGCGGGGCGTCGAAGCGGTTGGCAACCTCCCTCGTCGGGGGCAACCCAAACTTATCGGCTGAGAGATAGACCTGTGCCACTTCATACAAGAACTCGTCCGTGATCCTGTTCCGCTTGCGCTTGGTCTGCGCAGGTGGCGGCTGATCACGGGCAACCGCGTAGGCCTCGGCTGCCTGCGTCTGAAGTTTATCTATCCACCGCATCGCGGCGCTGGGTCGGTTTTCATACGCGGCCACCGACCGAGGACCATGAGCGGGCTCCATGTCTGCGTCTGGCCTGCCACCCTCTTCCATAAAGTCGGCGAGGTAGCGCGTCATCAACGCTACCGCCATAGGTTTCCAGCGCCTGGTAGGGACGATCTTTCGAAACTTCTCGTAGGCGACTGGGAGATCCATCCCAGCACTGCGCGCCTCGTTCAGCGTCAGCTCGCCGTCAAAGACGTGGAAGTGCAGGAACAGCGCGAAGTCGTCCTCGTCGGGCCATCCCTCGGCCCACATGCCCTTAGTTCCAACTGCCAGATGGAAAAACTCCGGCAGCAGGACTGTTCCGACCTGCATGAGCTCCGGCAGCTCCGGGATGTCGTCGAGGGCGAACCACGGGTGCACCGAGTAGTGCCATCCCGGTGGGGGGTTCAGGTAATCGTCCACGTCCTCATCCTGCACTCATCGGCAAGGCATTGGCAAGACTAAGGGGGCCCTTAGTGGTTCGCCACTCCTGTCACTCCATTGCCTGAATGGCAAGGGTATGGCTAGGGTGTGGGCCATGGCAGAAGCACAGGCACTGCGCCTAGCTAGCGTGCGCTCGGCCCTGATCACCGGGGAAGCCGAGCGCCTGCGGGTCGCAGCCCAGCTCTCAATCGGCGAAGTCGCCCAGGCCTGCGGCGTGGATCAATCCACCGTCTGGCGCTGGGAACGGGGAGTACGCAGGCCGCGCGGGGATGCGGCGCTTGCCTACGGCGCACTCCTCGAATCGCTCCGCCAGCGATCCTCGTCAGCCGACGAGAGGGAAACGGCGTAACCATGGCAAGGCCATGGGCTGCCCAAAACGGCACCGGTCCCGCGTGCGAGGCGGGATCGGCGGCCGGAAACGACGAAGAGGCCGCGTGCGAGGCGGCCTCTCCAGTCGAGCAAATCCGCACTCCAGCAAGAGATCGGAAACAGCTCTATGTCACAGCTTGACATGACGGCCAGCATGCTGGCGACCCCGACCGACCAGGTCGGCGCGGCCGAGGCCTTCGAGGTCCTCGCCGCCACACCGGCCACCTGCACCGTCTACCCCGGTCTCTGCACCGTGGCCGACGACGAGGACGGCGACCAGGTCGACGCCAACGGCCTCCACTTCGACCACGGCAGCGACGCCATCGGCGTTCCCGGTCTGGAGGTCGAGGGCGACCCCGAGATCTGGGCCCAGTTCACCCACGTCTCCGCCGGCAACCCGCCGCACATCGGATTCATGGGCTTCGACCTCACCCCCGAGCAGGCGCACGACAAGGCGACCGAACTGCGGCGCTTCGCCGACGACCTGGACCACCTCGCCGACCAGGTGCACGTGGCCCGCGCCCTACACAACCTGCGCACGGTCCAGGAGACCACCGACGGCCCGTTCGCCAAGATCCTCACGATCATGGAGGACGCCATCGTGCGCGACGGCGCCGACCCGGTCGAGGTCGGCGATCGAATCCTGGAACTGATGGCCCAGGCCCGCGCCGAGAAGGCCGAGGTGCAGGCATGACAACCACCGCCCAGGACCGCAAGATCAACGAGCGGATCGCCCGCGAGCACCCTCACATGCGGCCCGTCCTGAAGCCCACCGACCGGTGCGTCTACGAGGGCGGCCCCGCTGTTGCCGTCCGTACCGGCCAGCTCGGCAACCGGTACGGCCTGTGCGCCGACTGCCGCGACTCGCAGGACCGCACCGACATGGCCACCCGGATCATGGAGCCGTTCCGCACCCGGCTCCTGGAGGCCGGACTCCTCGACGAGCGGGCCGAGGAGTTCATCAACGCGGTGATCCTCCTCGGCTCCGTGGCGGAGAACCCGGAGGCGACGATCAGCGAGTTGTTCCGGAGGATCCTCGACGAGTTCGGCTCCGACCGCGCCGAGGCTGCGGGAGCGACCGCGTGACCGCCCCGACGAACACCGTGGCGGCCGCAGGGGGAGCCTGCGGCCGCGCGGCCCAAGCCGCCGATCCCGAGCCGGGGCAACACTCCTCGGAACCTGTGCTGTCCTTGACCACAGGCGCGGGGCCTGAAGAGTCGAAGGAGGACTCTGTGCCCCCTCAGCGCCGCCCGGCCCTCTCCGCGGCCGAGGAACAGCGCCGGGCCAACCGGCCCATCCGCGACCCCGACCCCAAGCGGAACGCCGCCTACTGGGCGCGCATCGACGCCATCGTCGACGCCGCCCCACCGCTGACCGACGAGCAGCGGGCCGTGATCAGAACAGCCTTTCACGGCGCCCGAGCACAGGGGGCTGCGTGAAGGGCACCGTCCACATCCAGGTCGGCCGGTTCGACGCCAAGGTCCACAGCCCGTTCGAGGCCAAGGACTACATCAAGGACCTGCCCCGCACTTGGCGCCACTGGGACAAGACAGAGAAGTGCTGGGTCGTCGAGCTGTACGCGGTCGACACCCTCGTCTCCGCCTTGTCCGCCGCCGGCTTCACCGTGCGCACCACACGACCTGCCGGGTCGAGCTACGAGTACAGCGCCCCGCCGCCCCGCGCCGAGCGCCACACGGACACGTGGGCCGACTCCATGTACAAGGCGCTCGGCAAGGACCTCGGAGACAAGGCGTACAAGGCGCTCGTCCCCGTCCTCCACCCCGACCGCGGCGGCGACACCGTCTCCATGCAGCAGCTCAACGCCGCCCGCGACAAGGCCAAGCTCCAGCCCGCCCGGTGACGCGAGCGCGGCGCCGCCAGGGGGTAGCGCCGCGCCCTCACGAACACCATCGGCATCACGGGAAACGAGAGACACGTTCGTGAACACCAACACCGAGCCGCTGGCCGCAGACCCGGACATCACCCGGGCCTGGCTCGCCCCCCGTTTCGAGGCGCCGGGCCTCGTCTCGCTCTGCTCCAAGAACAACTGGACCGGCATCCAGACCGACGACCTGGACCGCGCCGTCACCTGGGCCATGGAGGAAGACCGCGCCGGGGCGGAAGGCATCTACTGCCGCGTCACCACCGTCACGTCGCGGTTCCCCGCCGGAACCCGAGGCAGCGCGCGCGACTCACGCGCCCTCCTCGGCATGTGGTCCGACATCGACTTCGGCAACGACCTCCACAAGGCAACCGATCTGCCCGGCACCGCCGACGAAGCCCGCGACATCCCGCGCTTCGCGAAGCTCCCCGAGCCCACGCGCGTCGAGCACTCAGGCGCAGGCCTCTACGTCTGGTGGGAGTTCGAGAAGCCGCTCGTCATCGGCGAGGACATCGACTTCGACGCGGCCGCCGAGCTTGGCGGGGACTGGCAGAACATTCTCCTCGCCGGCGCGAAGACGATGGGCTTCGGCTACGGCACCGGCGTCAAGGATCTGGCGCGGGTGCTGCGCCTGCCCGGCACCGTCAACCGCAAGCCCGGACGGACGCCGACTCTGTGCCAGGTCATCGAGGACACTGGCGTCCGCTTCCCCGCAGACGACATCCGGCAGATGGCCGCCGACCTCAAGCCCAAGCCGAAGAAGCGCGCGGCCCCGAAGCCATCCGCGCCGCGCGGCAACGCGTCACGCCCCGGCCCGGCTCGCGGCGGCCGGGGACCGATGGAGGTTCTCGGCGATCACGCGTGCTGCGGCGAGATCCTCATGCACGTCGGCGCGACCTACGCCGAGCAGCTCCCGGGCAACTGCTCGTACTGCGGCTCGGGGTGCCAGCGCTGGAACCGACCCGGCTGGGACGACACCTGTTCCAAGGACGGCATCGCTGTCCACAAAGACGGCGCCGCCGTCACCATCCGCACCGACAACTTCCCCGGCATCACAGCCGCCGCGATCGGCCACGTCCTCTCCCCCGGCCAGCTGTTCGCCGCACTGCACCACGGAGGCGACGAGTCCGAAGCCTCACGCGACATCATCCGCGCCGCCCACGGCCGCGACGGCGCGAGCGCTGCCGCCAAGGCCCTGCCCGTCACCGTCCTCGACGACGTCCGCGCGGCCACGTCCCGCGACGAAGACAAGCAGGAGGACCAGGACGACGCCGAACAGGTCGCCGAGGACGAGCCGGAAGCGCCGCCCGCCGGCTCCCCAGCCGCGCTGCTCGCCGACTTCCTCACGCAGATGCAGACCTACATCCACCTCGACGACTACGGGCACATCATCTTCTCCCTCGCAGTCGCCGTATCCTCCGACCTCGACGGCGAACCGCTCTGGGGCATGCTCGTCGGCCCGCCCTCCGGCGGCAAGAGCGAAGCCGTCAAGGCCCTCGACGACTCGGCCGACGAGCACGTCGACGACATCACCGGGCCAGCACTCCTCTCATGGATGCCGGGCAAGAACCCCAAGCCCGCAGGCATCCTCACCCGCATCCCCAGCCGCGCATTCGTCACCATCTCCGACTTCTCCACCGTCCTCGCCACGTCCGACCGCGGCGGCCGCGACACCCTGTTCGCGCTTCTCCGCCGCGCCTACGACGGCCACGTCGTCCGCGAGGTCGGCAACTCCCCGCGCCCACTGACCTGGACAGGGCGCCTCACCCTGCTCGCCGCGGTCACTCCAGCCATCGACAACTTCTCCTCGCACACCGACGCGCTCGGCCCTCGGTGGCTGTACTGCCGACTGCCCGAGACCGACAACGCCCACAAGAAGGCGACCGTCCGGAAGCGCCGGAAGATCGAAGGTCTCGCCGAGAAGCAGGCCGAGGCCCGACGTCGCGCGTCCGAACTCGTGCGCGTCGCCCGCCGAGTCGTCGGTGACGTCGAGCTGGACGACGAGATGTACGACCAGCTGGAGGACGCGGCCATGCTCACCTGCCTCGGCCGCGCCGCCGTCCCCCGCAACGCCTACGGGCGCCGAGAGATCGACGGCATCCCCGTCATCGAGGAGCCTGCCCGGGTAACCGGGCAGATCGTCGCGCTCGCCAAGTCGCTCCTCGCCCTAGGCGTCCCCCGCGGCCAGGCCCTGGCGCTCGCTGGCAAGTGCGCCCTCGACACGGTGCCGCAGGCCCGTCTCGCCTGTCTCCGGCAGCTCGCGGGTGGCGAGGCCATGACGGTCTCGGAAGTCCGGCGCCGCACGGGCCTCAACCGGCACGTCGCCCGGCGCGCCCTGGAGGACATGGAGGTGCTGGAGCTGACGACGTGCCCGCGTCACGAGAAGGACGAGGACACCGAGGAGTCCGGATTCCCGTCGTCGAACCCGTGGCAGTTGGGCGAGGAGCGGGCTCTGGTGACGCGTGTGCTGGCCGCACAGACCGCTACCGAACAAGCGAGCGATTCCGAAGGCTCTCCCTTGGCACGAAGTGTTGGTTACCCAACCCCAACCCCCCAAGAAAGAGACCTTAACGATCTTGGGAAGCGCTCGTCAGAGAGTTCCGGTACGCGCGCTACCCACACTTCGGGCCAAGCAACGCCCCAGCCCACGCCGCCCCCAGCGTCCGAAGACGCAGGGCTGTGGGACGCGCCGCTCGAAGAGCCCGACGACTACTGGGCCGAAGCGAGCTGAGGAGCGCACGTGAACGTCGACGACGTCGTGGCCGAGAAGATCGCCGCCGCCCGCGCCCGCGCCGAGGCCGCCAAGCAACGTCGTGCAGCGTTCGCTGCCGCCCGAAAGCGAGGCCTCGCCATCCGGCACGCCGCCCGCCTCCGCAACCAGGCTTCCGCCCGCACAACGGACGGAGACGACAGAGGCCCCACCGGGGCCCCTGTGACCGACAACACCGAGGAGGACTGACTCATGGATCTTCAGATGCTTGCAGCGGATCTGATCTCCCGCACCGAGGCGGCGGTGGAACAGATCGCCGGTCTCTCGGCGCACACCGGCATCACCTTCAAGGTCGCCGACGTCGTCGACGCCGTCGAACGAGACCTGCCTTCCGACTACCCCGCACCCGCCACGGATGGATCTCTCACCCGTCGGCACGTCATCAAGTCCATGGCGGAGGACATCCTCACCGGCGCGATGTACGAGGGCCACGCCTGACCCGCACGACAACAGCCGGGCCCGCGGTAATCGGGCCCGGCCTCCCCTCCAGCACACCACAGAAGGAGCCCGCCATGGCAGGCGAGACCGTCATCACCATCGTCGGCAACCTGGTCGACGACCCCGAGCTGCGTTTCACCCCGTCCGGGGTCGCCGTCGCCAAGTTCCGCATCGCGTCCACCCCGCGCATCTTCGACAGGCAGACCAACGAGTGGAAGGACGGCGACGCCCTGTTCCTCACCTGCTCTGTCTGGCGCAAGGCCGCCGAGAACGTCGCCGAGTCCCTCGCCAAGGGCGTGCGCGTCATCGTCCAGGGCCGGTTGAAGCAGCGCTCTTACGAGGACCGCGAGGGAGTGAAGCGCACCGTGTACGAGTTGGACGTCGACGAGGTCGGGCCGACCCTCGCCCGCGCCACGGCGAAGGTCGAGAAGAACCCGGCGGGCGGCGGCCGCGCGGCTACTGACCCAAATGGGTCACCTGACCCGTGGGCGAACGCCAAGCCCGCGAACGGCCAGCAGCAGGGTGGCGGATGGGGTGGCGCGCAACAGCAGCAGCCCGCCGCGCAGGGCGCCGGCTACTCCGACGAGCCCCCCTTCTAGGAGACGGCCATGACCGAGAACGAACTGCAGATCCTGTGTGCCGGCTTCACGCTGGGCGCCTACTTCATGGTGCTCGTCCAGGTCGGCTTCGGGATCCGTGACGACCGGCGCGACCGCAAGGCCGCCCGCGCCGCGATGGCCCAGCTGGAAGCCGCACGCGCCAAGGTCAAGGCGTGACCGCGGCGTGCGGCCTGTGCGAGGAGCCGATCCAGGCCGGCTACCTCTGCACGAAGGACGCGGTCGCCCTCGCACGCCGCCTCCAGGAGATGCCGGCGCTGTTCGAGGAACTGACCGAGTGCCTGGTGCCGCGCCGGTCGGGGCCCGCCGAGTTCGTCTCGGCGGCCTCGGCCGGGCCGCGGTCCCCCCTCGACGAGGACGTCCTCGACCTGGTCGACGGCGGCCACGTCGCCGAGGTGCTGGAGTCGTGGCGGGCAGACGTGCAGCGGGTGCGCTGGCCCAGCCATGGGGGGCCGCCCGTCGAGTCCGGGATGGCCCGGCGGGTAGCGGTCGCTGCCCGGTGGCTGGAGATGGAACTCGACTGGATCGCCGTCGAGTATCCGGCGGCCGGCGACCTGGCGAGCGAGGTGCGCGGGCTGGAGACCGGCATGCGGTCGGTCGTCGGCGATCCCGTGCCGCGCCCGCAGCGTCTCGGCCTGTGCGTGGCGGTCGACGACCAGGGCGTGGTGTGCGGGGCCGTCATCAAGCGGCTGCCGGGGCAGACCCGGGTGCAGTGCCGGTGGTGCGGCTACGCCTACTCGACGCTGCAGGACTGGCATCAGCTCCAGCAGTTCCAGCCGAAGGAGGAGTCGTGCCCGAGCGCATCGTGACCTGCCGTGTCTTGTCCGGCCGCGGCAACCAGTGCACCGGTGAGGCCGTCGACCCCGACGCCGATTTGAAGATATGCGCCCGCCATCTCGGCGAGGCTCAGCGACTCATCCACGCGGCGTTCCAGCGGGCGCAGCGCACGGGACAGGCATGATGTCGCCAGGGGTGTTGACGAGCGTCGCCACCCCTGGTTACAGTTGCGGAGCGCCCACCGGTCCCGGTACTAGGAGGGACGTGACTACGTGGAAAGAGCGCCATGACGCAGCTGTCCGCAAGCAGGAAGCCGCACAGAAGGCCTACCAAGAGGCCACCGACGAACGGGCCCAGGCCCTCCTCGACGGCGAGGCCGAACTCGGAAGCCAAGCAGCAGTAGCCCGAGAGCTCGGGGTCACCCGGGCCGGCATCAACCGGGCCATCAACGCGCTGAAGAACAAACAGCCGAAGACGTAGCCCCACAACTGAAGACGGCCCAAGGCCGGGACTGCAATCCCAGCCAAGGGCCTGACCGCACCGCCTACCTGACCTAACCAGGAGGAGATCCGGCTATGGCCGATCTTGCCATGCCCGCGGCACGCCGCGGCACCCCGGCAGAGCAGCTGAGCGAGCGCTTCACCGCCGCCTACAGCCAGTACCTGCCGATGGTGCGCGCCACCATCCGTGGCCGACTGACCGCCAGCGACGCCCACCTCGTCGACGACCTCGCGCAGAACACGTTCCTCGCGTTCTACAGCTACCTCAGCCGACTCGACGCGACCCGCGACTTCGGCGGCCTGCTCCGCGTCATGGCCCGCCAGTCGATCAGCCACCACTTCCGCGTCATGCGGCACACCCACGAGCGGCCCGTCGACGTCGGCAGCTGGCAGTACGCCGACCGCGAGATGGGCGGCACCGGCGCCGGCTACTACATCCCCGCCAGCACCGGCTTCCGCACCGCCGCGATCACGCCCCGCCCCGGCGACTCCGACCCGGACATGGACGAGGCCCTGCGCCGCGCCCGCCAGACGGGCGGCGCCCGATGAACCGCACTCTTTCCAGCGCGCTGGAAACCGACACCGATCTGGCCGTCGCCATCCGCGTCGCCCAGAAGATGCTCGCCGCCTACAGCGACACCAAGAACTTCGGCGAATTCGGCTACGCCCAGGCCCACGGCGCACTCTCCGAGTCGATCCGCATCCTGCTCCGCGCCCTCGGCGCCGAGCCGGCTGCCAAGCCGCTGCCGCCGGCCGTCGCCGAGCTGCACCGCCTGTGCCGCGACGACTACGCGAGCAGCGTCGACCGCCGCGTCCAGGACCACAGGGACGACGCACACCTGATCGAGGACGCCGAGGAGGCCGCCCGCGCCTCCGTCGACCGCGCGTTCCCCGCCGTCGCCGCCTTCCTCGCCACCGAGGCCGGTGAAGGCCAGTGAGCAGCGCCGAGCCCAACACCACGAGCGTCAACATCCTCGTCACCCAGAGCCGCACCATCGCCGAGCCCGACTGGTGCGCTGGACACTCCGGCGACCGCGCCGAGTTCCTGACCGACGTCACCCACTACGGCACCGAGCACGACCTCGACTTCCGTGACCAGACGCTGTGGAAGGCGATGCTCACGCAGTCCCCGTTCTCCAGCGCCCCGCAGGTCGGCGTGTACGTCGAGCAGACCGGCTACACCGGCACCCTCGACGCCGCCAGCCTGGACGACCTGGCGGACGCTATGCACCGGCACGCGCTCTACCTGCGACGCCTGGCCACGCGGCTGTCCGCGCTGGAGGTCGGCGAATGATCAGCAACCCGTCCCGAGCGCTCGCCATCACGGCCGGCCTCGTCATCATCGCGCTCACGGCCGCCGCGTTCTGGCTGTCCTACGCGCACCTGGCCGAGGTCGCCCTGGCCCACGGCATGGAGGACAAGGAGATCCGGGCGTGGGCGTGGCCCGCGACCCTCGACCTGTTCATCGTCGCCGGGGAGCTGCTGATGCTCCGGGCCGCCCTCGCGGGCGCCGTCGACAAATGGGCGATCGGGCTGACGGTGGTCGGCTCCGGCTCGTCCATCGCGTTGAACGTGGCCGGGGTCGGCACGGACGCGCAGCTGCTCGACTACGTGGTGGCCGCCGTGCCGCCCACGGCGGCGCTGCTCGCCTTCGGCGCACTGATGCGGCAGATCCACCAGGCGCTCGCCAAGCGCGCCAAGGCGCCCGTCCCGGTCACCCCGACCGTCGAGGTCGAGCGTGTACCCCCCGTACCCGAGGCGTACCCGGAGATCGAGGAGGCCGTACCCGACGTACCCGAGGCAGTACCCGCAGGCGCCCGCCTGCTCCCGACGTTCGACTGCCCCGGGGAACTACGCCGCGCGCTGGGACACGAAACCCGTCACGAAATCCCGGCGGCCGTACTCGCCTCCGAGGCGACGCGTACCCGCCCCGAGGTACACGCCGAGTACGTACCCGAAGAGGTGTGGAAGGACGATCACGAGTACATGACGGGCGGCGACCAGGCCGACGAGGAGGGCAACCCGGCGCAGGCTGACCCGCTCACGCAGATGGGTCTCGGCTGGGCTGCCGAGCAGTTCAAGGCCGAGCTGCTGGCGGGCGAGATGCCGTCCATCCGCGGCATCAAGGACCGGCTGCGCGTCGGCCAGAACCGGGCCAAGGAGATCCAGGACGGCTTCAAGCAGGCCCAGGTCGCATGGCAGCTGGCCGGATCGGCGGGCCGGTCATGAAGTGGCTCCTGTTCGGTGTACTCCTCGGCGTACTCCTGGTGTACCCGGCGCTGATGTCGCTGGTCATCGGCGGCGTGGCCGCCATCGCCTCACAGCCGGTGGTCCTGGCGTTCGCCCTCGGCCTGGCCGCCCGTCCGCACCTGCACCGGCCTCGGGGGTGGACGCGATGAGCGACGCCCTGGAGAAGGCCGTGAGGGAGGCGGTCGAGGCCGCGAAGAACTCCGAGCAGCTGGACGCCATCCGCAACGACCTGATCGCCCAGGCGGTCACGCGCGGCCTGCAGTCCATGCAGCAGCCGACATGCCAACACCACCAGCCGCAGCAGGACTTCAGCGCGAAGAAGTGGCTGGTCATCGGCGGCGTGGTGGTGTCGGCCGGCCTGGTTGGCGCGATGTTCGCCGTGGCCATCGCCATCGGTGCGACCTGCGCGACTGCCTGCCTGCTCATCCTGCGCTCGATGTGGCGCGACTTCCAGAAGGGGAACTGACCATGCCCAAGTCTGACGACCTCAAGTTCAGCGACTTCACCACCGGCGAGAAGGTCCGCCTGGCTGGCCTGGTCGTCCGCATGGGCAAGCGCGGCCTGGCCGGTGACGGCGTCGACCTGTCCGACCTGAAGCGTCGCGTCGAGCGGATCGAGAACGCGGCCCTGCGCCGGAAGAAGAAGTAGGTACGCCACGGGGCGGCCGTACCCGGCCAGGTACACCCGGCCGCCCCGTGCACCCGACCGTCCTCAAGAACGACCGGAGAAGCCAGGATGACGGACACCACCATCGCCCCGACCGCCGCCCCGCCGAGTACACCCGCACCCGCCGTACCCGAGGAGCCGGGTACACCGAGTACGCCCGTACCCGTCGACAACCCGAAGCTGCCCGCCCCGGGGGTCACCGAGGAGAAGCGCCGGCCGATCCTGCCCGCCTGGTTGAAGGACCGCACCGAGTTCGCGGCCACGGCCCGACACGCCAGCGGACGCCTCGGGTACGCCAGCCTCTACCACGGGGTACGCCTGCCCTGGTACGGAGTACAGCTCGCCGCGATGTCCCCGCGCGGCGCCTGCCGCTTCGCCGCCGAGACGAACCGCTGGCTGTGGGACCGCGAGGCCGCCCCGCTCCGCGGGCACGCCGTCCGCACCGAGGATGTCGACGAGTACCTGCACCTCGCCCGTCTCCGCGGCAACCGGGTACGGCTCCGCGGCCTGGTCGTCATGACCGCAGCCGTGTTCGGTACGGGCTTCGCGCTGTGGCTGTACGTCATGGCGCCCGCCTACCTGTGGGCGTTCGCGGCCGGCGCCGTCCTCACCATGGGGTACTTCGGCCAGCAGCCCGACGCCCCCGTCATCGGCCCGGCCGTCATGCGCACCGACCTGCAGAAGCTCACCGGCACCATCGTGTTGCGCGCCCTGGACTCCATCGGCAACGCGAAGATCTCCGCCGCTGTGAAGAAGGGCGGCGACATGAACGGCATGCGCTTCACCAGCGAAATCACCCGCGACGGACCCGGCTACCGCGCCGACCTCGACCTTCCCTACGGCGTCGTGCCCGAGGACGTCATGGAGCAGCGCCAGGCCCTCGCGTCCGGCCTGCGCCGCAAGCTGGGCTGCGTGTGGCCGTCCGGCGACCCGACAGAGCACGAGGGCCGGCTGATCCTTTGGGTCGGCGACAAGCCGATGAACGAGACCAGCAAGCCGCCGTGGCCGCTGCTGAAGGACGGCCAGGTCGACCTGTTCAAGCCCGTCGTGTTCGGCAACGACCAGCGCATGCGGGACATCATGGTCACCCTCATGTTCGCGTCGGTCGTGATCGGCTCCATCCCCAGGATGGGGAAGACGTTCCTGCTCAGGCTGCTGATGCTCATCGCCGCCCTCGATCCGCGCGCCGCCCTGTATGCGTTCGACTTCAAGGGCACCGGCGACCTCGGCCCGCTGGAGCCGGTCTGTCACCGCTACCGGTCCGGTGAGGACGACGAGGATCTCGAATACGTCGTGCACGCCATGCGGGAGTTGAAGGAGGAGCTGCGGCGCCGCGCCAAGGTGATCCGCAACCTGCCCAAGTCCCGCTGCCCCGAGTCGAAGGTCACCCCGGCCCTGGCCAGCGACAAGAGCCTTGGCCTGCACCCCATCGTCGTCGGCTTCGACGAGTGCCAGGTCCCGTTCGAGCACGAGAAGTACGGCGCCGAGCTGGAGTCCATCGCCACCGACCTCGCCAAGCGCGGCCCGGCCCTCGGCATCGTCGGCATGTTCGCCACCCAGCGGCCCGACGCGAAGTCCCTGCCGCCCGGCATCAGCGCGAACGCCGTGCTCCGCTTCTGCCTGAAGGTCATGGGGCACACCGCCAACGACATGGTCCTCGGGACCGGCGCCTACAAGGCCGGCATCCGCGCCACCATGTTCACCCGCTCCGACCGCGGCATCTGCTGGATGTCCGGCGAGGGCGACGACCCGGTCATCGCGGCCTCCGCGTTCGTCGACGGCCCCGGTGCCGAGGTGGTCGTGGCCCGCGCCCGCCAGCTGCGCGAGGACTACGGCAACGTCACCGGCCACGCCCTCGGCGAGGGCCCCTCCGCCACCATCGGCATGGATGTCCTCGGCGACGTCCTGAAGGTCATGAAGGCCACGGAGAAGGCCCTGTGGTGCGAGCGGATCGCGGCCCGCCTCGCCGAACTCCGCCCCGACACCTACGGGGAGTGGAAGGGCGAGAACGTCACCGTCGCGCTCAAGCCCTGGAGCGTCCGCACCGGGCAGGTGTGGGGTCAGACCGACGAGGGCGAGGGCAAGAACCGGCGCGGCATCGAACGGGCCGACGTGGCCGCCGCGATCGCCCGCCGAGAGGCCGACAGGCTGGCCGCGTAGGCCCCGAAACAGTCGCTAGACCTAGCACCCCGCCACGCTAGGTCTAGCAGGCCCGCTAGCACCGGATACGCCCCCTGAGCAGGCGCCTAGCGTCTAGCAGGGGCGCCGCTGGAACCCCGGAAACACCCCCATCTGGAGAGGAAGACACCCCATGTGGCTCGCTATGGCCGCCCTCGTGCTCTGGCTCGGCTTCTACGCCGTCCAGTGCGCCGTCAAGCCGTTCGCCCCCTGCCGCAGGTGCGACGGCCTGGGCGCGATCGAACGGTTCGGGAAGACGAAGCTGTGCCCGCGCTGCCTCGGCAAGAAGCTCCGGCTCCGCGTCGGCCGCCGCGCCCACAACCACTGGCGCCGCACCCACCAGGCCGGCGCCCGCTGACGGACACTGGAGGCATGGAGTCGCAGATGATCCGGCCCGGCCACCTCACCGCCCACCAGACCGCGCAGCAGCTCGGCATCACCCTTGGCGGCGTCCGCCAGCTCGTCCGCCGAGGCCGACTCGCCCGGTCTGGCGGCACCGACCGGCAACCCTGGTACGCCGTCGCCGACGTCGCCTCCCTCCAAGCAAAGCGCCCCACCCGCAACGCCGCTTGACCGCAGGTCAGCCGCGTGTCACGATCCGGGTGTACAACTGTGCCCTGAAACGGCACCACAGACCCACGACGAAGCCCCGACTCGGTCCCCCCGGTCGGGGCTTCGTCGTGTCACAGCACAGTCACATCAGCTTCACGCCGTCCTCACATGCCGCATGATGACCCCTCAGCAACAAACCGCTCAGGGGGGACCATGCACACCCGAACCATCGCAGCAGCACTCGCCGCTGCAGCCCTGCTCACGCTCACCGCCTGCGAGGGCGCCAGCGGCAGCAGCTCCAGCAAGCCGGACACCACCGCCGAGGACACCAGCGGCCAGACGAAACAGGACACCAGCCCCACCGAGACTGAAACGGACGCGCCCGCCACCGAGGCCGGCGCCGACGAGGCCGAGCCGGGGACCAGCGAGGTGCCCGACGTCGTCGGCATGAACCACGGCGAGGCGCAGAGCCTGCTGCGCAGCAAAGGCTTCATGGTCAACGAAGAGGACGCGTCGTCCGAGGGCCGCTGGGTCCTCGACAACAGCAACTGGAAGGTCTGTCGCCAGGACCCGGCGCCCGGCGCCACGGACGCCCTCCGCGTCGCCATCTACTCCGTCAAGCTCGACGAGTCCTGCTGACCATCCACAGACACACGACTGAGCCCCTGGTGACCAAACCCGGGGGCTCTGTCGTGCAAGCCGTCCGCTGCCCGGCGACGGGACCGGGGAGATCCTCCCGCGGCCGCTAACGCGGTCGCGGTGTGCGCGCAGCGACCGGGCAGCGGGCCCTCACGGAGGCAGACATGGCACGCAGGGCGATGCAGGTCTGTCCCACCCCTGGATGCCCCACGCTCACCCCTGGGGGACGCTGCGAGGCATGCCAGGGCAGGGCACAGCGCGCACGTCCCACAGCAGCATCCAAGGGCTATGACGCACGCTGGACACGTACACGCGCTGAGTACCTGAGAGCCCATCCGTACTGCGAGTGCGACGAGTGCGAGGCCATGTCCGCACTGCTACGTCCCAGGGCTACAGAGGTCAACCACCGTGATGGCCTCGGACCCTTGGGGCCAAGGGGTCACGACTGGACCAACCTGCAAGCGATGACGAAGGCTCACCACTCTCGCGAGACAGCGAAGCATCAGCCCGGAGGCTGGAACGACCGCGAAGAGTGACCAAATCGCATCGTTGCAGGTCAGAAGCCTAAAGGAATGCAAAAGCGCAGGTCAGAGGCCTATCGGGGGGTGGGGGTGGACCCCCACCGAGTAGGGGGCCCAGAACGCCGGGGAGGGCTCCGGGAGGTCCGTCGGGTTCAGAAGGTCAAGATCGTCACGCAAGGTGACGACGCCCAGTGCTGCGCAAGGCAGCGTGGAGGAGTGATCACCAATGCCCAAGGGTGGAGCCCGCGTTGTCTCCGGCCCGCCGCCGGACCCTCGCTCGCTGCGGCAGTCGAGGCCGACGAACGCGGCCGGCTGGACGACGCTCCCTGCGGAAGGCCGTACTGCTCCCGCCCCGGAGTGGCCGCTGGTCACGCAGACCGAGCGGGAGATCGTGCTGTGGGAGGACCTGTGGTCGCGCCCGCAGGCTGTGGCGTGGGAGGACCTCGACCAGCGCTACGAGGTCGCCATGTTCGTGCGGAAGCTGGCCGAGGCGGAGCTGCCGAAGGCGTCGGTCGAGCTGCAGAAGGTGGTGCGCCAGTACCTGGATTCGCTGGGCCTGTCTGTGCAGGGCATGCTGCGCAACCGGTGGAAGATCGCCCCGGCAGTCGAGGAAGAGCAGCCGGTGCCGCAGGTGGAGGTCCCCCGGCGCCCGAGCGCGCGTGACCGGCTGAGGGTCGTGCCTCGTGGCGAAGGCGCTTGACCTCGACTTCGCCGTCGACTTCCCCACCCTGTGGATCGTTCCGGACTGGATCGAAGCGCACTGCCCGGTGCCCGACGGCTTCCGGGCCGGCGAGGACCTCGAGCTGTACCCGTGGCAGCTGTGGTGCACGGTCAACCACTACCGCGTCAGGCCGACGGCGACCTTCGGCCAGCTGGCGCCCGCGTTCCACAACCGGCGCTCGCAGGTGGTGGCGCCGCAGAAGACCGGCAAGGGCCCGTGGTCGGCGACCATCGTCCTGGCCGAGGCCGCGGGCCCGGTCGTCTTCAACGGGTGGGCCCGCGGCGGCGAGAGGTACCGGTGCGCGGACCACGGCTGCTCGTGCGGCTGGTGGTACCAGTACGAGCCGGGCGACCCCATGGGCACTCCGTGGCCCACCCCGCTGATCCAGCTGATGGCGACCTCGGAGTCCCAGGTCGACAACGTCTACCGGCCGCTGCAGTCGATGGTGAAGAAGGGCCCGCTGAAGGAACTCATGCGGGTCGGCGAAGAGTTCACCCGGGTCGGCGAGGACGGCAAGATCGAAACGGTCACGTCGTCGGCGCTGTCCCGTCTGGGTAACCCGATTATTTTCGCGATGCAGGACGAGTCCGGCCTGTACACCACGGCGAACAAGCTGCGGAAGGCGGCGGAGACCCAGCGCCGCGGCGCGGCCGGCATGGGCGGCCGGTCGATGGAGACGACGAACGGGTGGGATCCGTCCGAGGAGTCGGTGGCGCAGACGACGTCTCAGGCCAAGGCACGGGACATCTTCAAGTACCACCCCCAGGCCCCGAAGGTGCTGTCGTACAACAACAAGCGGGACCGCCGGAAGATCCATGCGGTGGTGTACGCGGGCAGTACGCACGTCGACCTCGACGCCATCGAGGCCGAGGCCGCCGAGATCATGGAGAAGGACCCCGCCCAGGCCGAGCGGTTCTTCGGCAACCGGTGCGTGGCCGGTTCGGCGGGCTGGCTGGACGGCACGAAGTGGGCCGCGAAGGCCAAGCCGCGCAGGGTCCGCCCGATGGCGCGGATCGTCCTCGGCTTCGACGGCTCGGACATGGACGACTGGACGGCGATCCGGGCAGAGACGATGGACGGCTACCAGTTCACCCCGCTGTACGGGTCGAACGACGAGCCGACCGTCTGGAACCCCGCCGACTACGGGGGCCAGGTCCCGCGCGCGGAGGTGCGCGCGGCGATGGACCAGCTGATGAACCGCTACGACGTGGTGCGGCTCTACGCCGACCCTCCGTACTGGGACACCGAGGTCGACGAGTGGGTGGATCTGTACGGCGAGGAGCGGGTGATCCGCTGGTACACGCGCCGCATGGTGCAGATGCACGCGGCGGCCGAGCGGCTGAAGACCGACGTCCTGAAGCGGAACACCGCCGACGGGCAGCGGGCTGCCGCGTTCACGCACGACGGCTGTGAGCTGACGCAGTCGCACATCGAGAACGCCCGCCAGGCCGAGCGGCCGAGCGGGCTGTACGTGCTGCGCAAGGCGAGTCCCGTCCAGAAGATCGACATCGCGGTGTCGTCGGTGCTTGCGCACGAGGCGCTCGGTGACGTGATCGCGGCGGGCCTGGCTGAGCAGGACGTGTCCTACTACTACGGCTCGTGAAGGGGGCGTTCTATGGCCACCCTGGGGGAGGCGCTGCAGCTGGTGTCCCTGCTGGAGTCGGAGCTGGTCCGCCGGCAGTCGGAGATCGACGAGAACAACGACTACTACCGGGGCAAGCAGCCGCTGAAGTTCGCATCCGACGACTTCGCGAAGTACCACGGCGGCCGCTACAAGGACTTCAGCGACAACTGGGTGCAGGTCGTTGCGGACAGCCCGGTCGAGCGGCTGACCGTGACCGGCTTCCAGGCCTCCGGCGAGATGAAGGCGGACAAGGACCTGTGGGAGGTGTGGCAGGTCAACGGCCTCGATGGTGACTCGCAGTTGGGGTTCCTCGGCGCGGTCAACTCCGCGCGGTCGTTCGTGCTGGTGTGGGGTGACCCGGACGATGAGGACACCCCGGTCGTCACCTTCGAGGACGCCGCGCAGTGCATCGTCGCCTACGTGCCCGGCTCGCGGGTGAAGCGGCGGGCGGGCCTGAAGCGGTGGCAGGACGGCAACTGCGACTACGCAACGCTGTACCTCCCCGATGAGCTGTGGCGGTTCGAGCGGCCGCTGCTCAAGCAGAGCAAGTCCCCGCAGATGGCCGATGTCGACGAGGCGATGCGGCTGTGGGTGCCGCCGGGGGCCGAGGGGCGGCTCAGGTCGTGGCAGCTTCGCGACGAGGCCCGGCTCGGCGAGCCGAACCCTCAGCTCAACCCCATGGGGCTGGTGCCGCTGGTGGAGCTGCCGAATAAGCCGATGCTGGTGGGCGACCCGATCTCGGACATCACCGGTGTCGTCGGGATGCAGGACGCGATCAACCTGATCTGGGCGCAGCTGTTTACCGCCTCCGACTACGCGTCCTTCCCTCAGCGCGTCGTCCTAGGCGCCGAGCGGCCGATGATCCCCAAGCTGAACTCTGCCGGGGAGATCGTCGGCAAGCAGCCGGTGGACCTGGCGAAGTTCGCCGTCGACCGCGTCGCGTGGATCACCGGCAAGGACGCCAAGATCGCCGAGTGGCAGGCCGCGAACCTCGCCGCCTACACCGGGATCATCGAGACGGCTGTCGGCCACCTCGCCGCGCAGACCCGCACCCCGCAGCACTACCTCATCGGCAAGATGGCCAACTTGAGCGGGGACGCGCTGCTCGCCGCCGAGACCGGCCTCGTGAAGCGCGTCGACGAGAAGAAGCTGTGGTTCGGTCAGGCCCTGCGCGAGGTCGCCCGGCTCATCTACCTCGCGCGCGGGGAAGACGCGAAGGCCAGGGCGATGCGCGCGGGCGCGGTGCTGTGGGCCGACTCGGAGTCCCGCTCGCACGCCCAGCTCGCCGACGCCCTGGTGAAGCTGCAGACGATCGGCTTTCCCTTCGAGTGGCTGGCCCTGCGCTACGGCCTCACCCCGACCGAGGTCGCGGATGTCGTCGCGATGCGCGAGCGGGAGGCCGAGATGGACCCGCTCGCCGCTGCCACCCAGATGCTCGCCCAGCGTCCCGCCCCCGTCGAGGAGGGCCTCGTCGAGGACGAGGCGGAGGCCGAGGAGGGGGCGCCGGTATGACGGTCCCGCCCGAGGCGCAAGCACACCAGGCCGAGCGTGCCGCCCAGGCCGCGGTGACGGCGGCCGCCGTGCGCTCGGTATGGATGGCCACCGACCCTGAAGACCTGGAGGGCTCGTGGCTGGCCGGCGCGATGTTCGCCGCCGAGCTGATCCACGCCGGACAGGTCGCGGCCGCCGCCACAACGGACGCGTGGCTGAACCGGGAGGCCGGGCCCGGCGAAGGCACGGTGGACCCGGAGACCGCAGCGGCGGCCGCCGGGGACCTGACGCCGGCGCTGCTGTATCCGCTGCTGATCGCCCTCAACCGGCTGCGCCGCGGGTTCTCGATGACGATGTCGATCCTGTCCGGGGCGTACTTCCTGGAGATGGTCACCCGCTCCCTGGTCGCGGACGCCGGACGGATCGCCGACATGGCCGGGATGATCGCCCGCCCGCGCGTGGTCTCCTACGTGCGCGTCGTGCACCTGCCCGCGTGCGCGCGCTGCATCATCCTCGCGGGCAGCGAGTACAGCCTGTCCGACGGGTTCCTGCGCCACCCGCGCTGCGACTGCACGCTCGCGCCGCGCCGTCCCGGCGACACGTGGGAACTGCTCGGCCCCGACGAACTGTTCGCGCAGATGGACCCGACACAGCAGCGGCGTGCGTTCGGCGAGGCGGGCATGCAGGCGATCGCCGAGGGCGCGGACATCGCCCAGGTCGTCAACGCTCGGCGGGGCATGAAGACCGCGACCCTCTACAGGCGCTCCGTCCAGGCCACATCCGAGGGCACCACCCGGCGCGGCTTCTACGCCTCGCGGCGGGCGAAGTTCGAGAAGGCCGCCGGTGTCCGCTTCGGCGAGAGCACCCAGGCCCGCACCCGGACCAAGGCCGTGCGGCTGATGCCGGAGGAGATCTACCGGCTGGCCGACGGCGACCGCGATCACGCGATCCGGCTGCTGAAGAAGAACGCCTACATCGTCTGACCGGGCGCAACGCCCGGCCCCTTCACCCGCAACGGGAGACACCACCATGCACGCACCCCTGCCCGTACACCCGCTCACCGGTCTCACTGCCGTCGGCTGGCGCAAGGCCCGCCCCGGCGAGGACGACGAGCTGCACCCGGTCTGGCCCATCCTCGGCGGCGCCCCCGACGAGGACGACGGCCAGGACGGCGACGGTGACGAGGGTGACGACGACGGCCAGGACGACGACGCCGAGGCCGGCGACGACGACCAGGACGGCGAAGGCGAGGACGACGCGGACCCCGAGGGCGCCGACCAGCTCGGCGACAAGGGCAAGCGAGCCCTGGCCTCCATGAAAGGCAAGTGGCGCAGCGAGCGGGACAAGCGCCGCGACCTTGAGCGCCGACTGGCGGACAAGGACAAAGGCGGCGGCGATGACGCCGTGGCCAAGGCGACCGCGGCCGCAACGGCCGCCGCCAACACCCGCATCCTCAAGGCCGAGATCAGGGCGGCCGCGGCGAAGAAGCTCGCGGATCCCCGCGACGCGCTGAGGTTCATCGACCTCGAACAGTTCGAGGTCGGCGACGACGGCGAAGTCGACGCGGAGGAGATCGCCGAGGCGATCGAGGACCTGATCAAGGACAAGCCCTACCTGGGCGCCGCAACGGCGAAGAGGTTCCAGGGCACCGGCGACGGAGGGGCAGCGCGCAAGGCGGGCCGTCCGAAGCAGCTCACCGAGCGCGACCTCAAGAACATGTCCGCCGAACAGATCGTCAAGGCCCAGGAAGACGGCCGACTCGACGACCTGCTCGGCGCCGGATGACCCCTGGAGGGCACCGATGTCCATCAACAACTTCAAGCCGCAGATCTGGAGCGCCCGGCTCCTGGTCGCGTGGCGCAGGTCTCTCGTCTACGGCGGGCCCATGGTGGTCAACCGGGACTACGAGGGCGAGATCGCCGAGTCCGGCGACGTCGTCAAGATCACCTCCATCAGTGACCCGACGATCTCGGACTACGTGCCGAACTCGACGGTCATCACGCCGGAGGAGCTGACCGACGCTCAGCGCAACCTCGTCATCGACCAGTCCAAGTACTGGGCGTTCAAGGTCGACGACGTCGACAAGCGGCAGGCCAAGGGCAACGTCATGCCCGAGGCGATGAGCCGCGCGGCCTACCGGCTGCGCGACGTCGCCGACCGGTACATCGCCGGCCTCTACACCGGCGTCGCCGCGGCCAACAACCTCGGCACCATCTCCGTCGTCGCGGCCACCCCCACGGACGCCTACGACGATGTCCTCGTGCCGCTGAAGGTCGCCCTGGACAACGCCGACGTGCCCACCGAGGGCCGCTACTGCGTGGTCCCGCCCTGGTTCACCGGCCGCCTGCTGCGCGACGACCGGTTCATCTCCGCCGACAAGGCCGGAACCACCGACGCCCTGCGCAACGGCTTCGTCGGACGCGCGGCCGGCTTCAACATCGCGCAGTCCAACAACACCCCGAACCCCACCGGCGACGACAACGTCATCCAGGCCGGGGTCAACGCGGCGATCAGCTTCGCGGAGCAGATCAACAAGACCGAGGCCTACCGGCCGGAGTCCTCCTTCTCCGACGCCGTCAAGGGCCTGGCCCTGTACGGGGCGAAGCTCGTGCGCCCCGACGGCATCGCCATCGTCACCGCCTCCCAGACCTGAGCAGGAAGGACACCCGGCCATGCCCCGCACCGCAGTGGCGTACCGCAACCTGGTCGCCAACAGCTCCCTCAACGGAGCCACCGGGCCGACGACCGTGGACGCCACGCTCGTCACCAACGGCGTCGTCATCAACGACGCCGTGCCCGAGTACACCCTGATCCGCACCACCCACACCGACGGCGCCGCACACGACCTCATCGTGCGCGCCGGCGACAACCCGCCCGCGATGGCCGCCGGGCAGGGAGACCTCACCGTCGAGGTCGCCGCCACGTCCGGGGTCCGCTACTTCGGGCCTTTCGAGTCCGGCAGGTTCCTCCAGAACGACGGCACCCTGCTCATCGACTTCGAGACCGGCTACGCCGGGACGATCGACGTCCTGCGTATCCCGCGGAGCGTGTGATGGCCGGCTCCGCATCAGCTGAGGGCTTCACCGAGGAGGAGCTGGCCGCCGCCCTGCAGCTCCTCCGCAGTCGGCAGGCCCAGTCCAAGGCTCGGCCGCCGGTCAAGGATGAGGGCACCGTCTTCATCCGGGGCGAGGGCGGCTCCGTCTTCGAGATGACGCCCTCGAAGATGAGCTCGGACCTCAAGCGGCGGCTGCGGCTGGGCTACCTGCGGCAGGTCAACGCCGACGGCTCGCCCCTGCGCGAGAACACCCCCGCGCCCGCGCCCGGGGGCCCGCTCGGCCAGGAGCCGGTACCGAGGCCGGCCAAGTCGGCACCGAAGAAGGACTGGGTGCTGTACGCGGTGACCGCGCTCGGCCTCGACGCCGAGCGGGCCGAGGGCATGACCCGCCAGGAGCTGATCGACCTCCCGGCCGACCACGCCCAGCACCCCGGCCCCACCCCCGGCAACGAGCCCGTGCCTACGCCTGCGGGCGCCCGCCCGGACGAGGACGCCCCGAAGTCGGAGTGGATCGCCCACGTCGTCTCCAAGGGCCTGCTCTCCGCCGAGGACGCCTCCAACTACACCAAGGCCGACCTGATCGACCTTGCGACCTGACGGGAGGCCACCGTGGCACTGGCAGCCCTGGCGTCGGTGGCGGACCTGGAGGCTCGCGGGCTGACTGTCGAGGTCTCCGAGACGACCATCGTCGGCACGTTCCTGGCGGAGGCCTCGGCCTCCGTTCGCGAGGCGGCCGGCGTACCGATCAGCCAGACCACCTCCACCGTCGCCCTGGAGGGCCCGGACAACTCTCAGTGGCTGAGCCTGCCCGGGCCCCCCGTCCTCTCCGTCGCCTCCGTCGCCATCGACGGCGAGACGGTCACGGACTGGAAGCTGCGGTCCGGGCAGCTGTGGCGGGCGGCAGGCTGGTCACCCGGCCCCGAGCCGTCCGAGGTCACCGTCACCTACACCCACGGCCTGGCCACGGTGCCGGCGGACCTCGTCGGCCTGGTGTGCCGGATCGCGGCCGCCGTCCTCGTCGCCCACCGGGCCCAGCCCGACGGCGAGGGCCTGGCCGCGCGGGACATTCGCTCCGAACGCATCGGGGACTACGCCGTGACCTACGGCGACAGCGGCCGCATCACCGACATCGAGCTGCCCGACTACCTGCGCGAGCAGCTCGCCGCACGCTTCGGCGGAGGCGTCACGGTGGTGAGGTCGAGGTGAGCCGCGTCGGCCGCCTACTGAACCGCAGGATCGAGGTCTGGCGCGAGGCGTCCGTCGACGACGGCGGCGGGGGCCAGGCGACGACCTGGGTGCACCAGTCCACCCCGCGCGCCCGCAGGTCTCAGCCGTCCGCACGCGAGCGGACGGCCGCCGACCAGGCCGGCGCCGAGCTGAACGAGACCTGGTACTTCGCGCCCGGCACCGACGTACAGCGGCGTGACCAACTGCGCCCGCCCGGGCGCGTGCTCAAGGTCGTCGCCGTCTTCGAGCCGTCCGAGGACGGCACCTACCTCCGGGCGGACTGCACGCTCGTCCAACCCCTGAACAGCACCACGTGAGGAGCCCCCGCTATGGCTGTCCTGATCGCACAAGCGATGCCCCTGGGCGGGCTGCAGCCCACCTACGCCGCCGCTGCCGGAGGCGGCGACCAAGCCCCGATCGGCGAGAAGCTCGTCCTGCACGTCCGCAACGACGACGCCTCGGCGAAGACCGTCACCGTCGCCACCCCGGGCACCGTCGGCGGCCTCGCGATCGCCGACGCCGCACAAGTCATCCCCGCCGGCGGCGACGCGTTCATCCCGCTGAAGTCCACCTACCGGGACCCGGCCACCGGCAGGGCCGCGGTCACCTACAGCGCGGCCACCTCCGTCACGGTCGCCGTCCTGCAGCTGCCCTGAGCCATGGCCCGGGTGCGGCTGGAGGGCCTGCAGAACGCGCTGCGCGCCGTCGCGCGCGTGCCCGAGGCGATGCGGCAGGCCCGCGCCGAGACGCTGGAGGAGTGGGCCGACAACGTCAAGGGCACCGCCACGGAGAAGGCGCCGCGTGACGAGGGCGGCCTCTTCCAGGCCCTCGACAAGCGCGTCAACGCCCACTTCGGGCGGGCCGAGGTGGGGGTGTGGGAGGAAGACCAGCTGGAGTACGCCCTGTACGTCGAGAAGGGCACCTCGAAGATGGCCGCCCAGCCGTACCTAGTGCCCGCTTTCAACGACCACCGCAGGCAGGTCACCCGCACCTACCGGGCGGCGTTCCGTCGGCACATCTGAAGGGGGGTGAGCAGGTGAGCCTGACCGACTCCTGGCTCCGGCAACTGACGCGCGAGCGCAGGCGCCTGGCCGATGCGGAGGCAGCGCGGGCCGATGCGCTGCAGAAGATCGCCCGGCTGGAGAAGAAGATCGCCAACGACAAGCAGCGAGGGAGGGGCGGGTGACAACGGCCCTGTGGCCGCTGCAGCTCGCCATCGTGCAGCAGCTGCGCGCCAACGCCCCGCTGACAGCCCTGGTTACCGGCGTCTTCGACGAGGTCCCCGAGAACCAGCCGCACCCCTACGTCACCGTCGGCTCGATCACCGAGACCGTCGACGACGCCCACAACCAACGCGGCCTCGAAGCCCAGGCGGAGCTCCACATCTGGTCGTCCTACCCCGGCTACAAGGAGGCGGCCGACATTCTCACCGCCCTCGACACCGTCCTGGACCGCCAGCCTCTGACCGTCAGCGGCTTCCGTGACGTGTCGGTCGCGCACCAGCAGCACACCGAGCTGCGCGACCCCGACCCCGACATCCGGCACATCAACGTCAGCTATCGCGTGTGGCTGACCAAAGCGTAAGGAGGCAGACCGATGGCTGGTCTGGACGCTTTCGGCACCCAGCTGCAGCGCGGCGACGGAGCCACCCCCGAGATTTTCACCCCCATCGCGAACGTCACCGACATCACCCCGCCCGGTATCGAGCGCGAGACCTACGACGTCACCGCGCACGACAGCGAGGACGCCTGGCGCGAGTTCATCGGCGGCCTCAAGGACGGTGGCGAGGTCGAGCTCGACCTCAACTACGACCCCCGCGAACACGACTCGCTGCTCGCCGACTTCGCCGACGCGGTGCCCCGCAGCTACAAGGTCGTCTGGCCCGGAACGCTGGGCAACTGGGCCTTCAAGGCGATCATCACCAATTTCGAACCCGAGGCCCCGCACGACGACAAGCTCGCCGCGAGCGTGACCTACAAGGTGTCCGGCAAGCCCACCATCACCACCGGCTCCTGATGCCGCGCGCCAAGCGGATCGAGGTGATCCGGCGCGGCACCGGCTGCCACGTCCTGGTCGACGGCGTGGAACTACCGGCCGCCATACCCCGCGACAGTCACGTGGTGGTGGCCGTCAACCCCGACGAACGACCGACCGTCACGGTCACCCTCACGGCCGACCAGGTCACAGTGACCGACGCCCTGCACGACGAATGAGAAGGTGAACGGCCCATGACCCAGTACCTGTCCGCCGATCAGATCCTCGGCGCGGACGACCTCACGTATGAGGACGTCGAGGTTCCCGAGTGGGGCGGCACCGTCCGTGTGCGGGAGCTGCCGGGCACCGAGCGGGACAAGTTCGAGTCGCAGTTCGTCGGCAAGGACGGCGCCTCGATCCGCGCCGAGGGCCTGGAAGGGTTCCGCTCCCGGCTCGCCGCCGCGGCGATCGTCGACGCGGACGGCAAGGTGCTGTTCCGGTCGGTGGCCGAGACCAAGCGGCTGGGGGAGAAGTCCGCGGCCGCGCTCACGCGCGTGTGCGACGTCGCGGTCCGTCTGTCGAGGCTGAGCGATGAGGACGTCAAGGAACTGACGGGAAACTGAGGGCGCGGCCAGCCAGGCAGTTCTACTTCCGGCTGGCCGCGCACCTCAAGGCCCGCTCCGTGCGCCACATGCTCGCCGACATCGGCTCGGCGGAGCTCGCCGAGTGGCGGGCGTACGAGCAGATCGCGGGCCCCCTGGGCGCAGTCCGCGGGGACGTGAACGCGGCGACGATCGCGTCCGCCATCGTCGCGGTGAACCGCGGCAAGGGGCAACGGGCGCCCAAGCTGGCCGACTTCATGCCCCGCTGGGACCGCACACCCGTACGCAAGTCGCCGGAAGAACTCTTCAAGGCGGCCATGGTCGCGAACGCCTCCCTGCAGGGGCGGGTGATCACCAACAACTGAACAGCGCGAGGGGGTGATCGCCCATGACCACCCTCGCCTCAATGACGGTGCGCCTGGGCATCGACACCGACCAGCTGCAGGCGGGCGCCGACAAGGCCAAGAAGGTCCTGACCGGCGTCGGCAAGGCCGTCGGCGGCCTCGGTGTCGGCCTGCCGGTCGCGGCCGCCGTGGCCGCCGGTGTCGGCGCGATGGCGGCCTCGTTCGTCTCCGCCGGTATCGCGGCGAAGGCATTCCAGCTCGCCGTCGGGCCGCAGATGCAGGCCGTGGCCGACGTCGCCACCCTCGCCGAGGAGGCGGAGAAGGCGGCGGCCGCCGGCGCCGAGGACGCGGCCGAGAAACAGAAGGCCTACAACGACGCCCTCGCCCAGCTGCCCCCGGCCACCCGCGCGACGGCCAAGGAGTTCATCGGGCTGAAGAAGGACTACAGCGCCTGGTCGGACTCGCTGTCGTCGACGACGATGCCGGTCTTCACCAAGGGCCTGCAGCTCATGCGCCGTCTGCTGCCCGCGCTCACACCGTTCGCCAAGGCCGGCGCCGAGGCCTTCGGGGCGTTCGTCGACGAGATCGACCGCGCCACCTCCGGCAAGGGCCTGCAGGCCTTCGCCGACTCCATGGCGAAGGTCGCGGGTAAGAACCTGCAGAGCTTCCTGTTCGGGCTGAAGAACATCGCCGTCGGGATCGGCGGCGTCATCAAGGCCTTCCTGCCGCTGTCGACCACGATGTCCGGCGGCTTCGAAGCGGGCACGGCCGCGTTCGCCCGCTGGGGCCAGAGCCTGCACAACAGCGAGGGGTTCGCGGAGTTCATCGCCCTCGCCCGCGAGGGCGCCACCACCCTCGGCCAGGTCGCCAAGGCGGCCCTGAACCTGCTCGCCGCGCTCGGCCCGCTGATCGGGGTCACCACCCAGGTCGCCCTGGTCCTCGCGCGGATCATCAACGCACTGCCGCCGGACGTGCTGTCCGCGATGGCCACCAGCATTGTCGCGGTCGCCATCGGGATGAAGCTCTGGGCGGCCGGAGCGAAGGTCGTCGCCGTCGCCAACACGGTGATGGCGTCCTCGACCTACCGGGCGATCGCCGGGTGGACGCGGATGATGGCCGTCGGCATCGGCGCCTACGCAAGGATCGCGGCGGCCGCCGTCGCCTCGGCGGCCCGCACCGCCGCCGCTTGGGCCGGGGCCGCGCTGCGGTCGATGGCGACATTCGCCGCGCAGATGATCCGCACGGCGCTGATCGCGGTCCGCCAGTTCGTGCTGATGGCCGCCCGCGCGATCATCTGGGCCGCGACGATGGCCGCGCAGTGGCTGATCGCCATGGGGCCGGTCGGCTGGATCATCCTGGCCGTGATCGCCCTCGTCGCGCTGATCATCGCCTACTGGGACGAGATCAAAGCGTTCACCATCGCGGCCTGGAACGCGGTCTGGACGTGGATCAAGGGCATCGCCCAGAAGGTCTGGGATCTCTTCCTGAACTGGTCGATCATCGGGCTCGTCATCAAGCACTGGTCGACGATCCAGTCCAAGACGGTGGCGATCTGGAACGCGATCGTCGCGTGGGTGAAGAAGATCCCCGGCTGGATCTACCAGGCATTTTTGAACTGGACCGCCTTGGGATTGTTGATCAAGCACTGGACGTCGATGAAGAACGCGACGGTCCGCAAGGCGACCGAGCTGATCAACTGGGTGAAGGGCATCCCGGGCCGGGTCAAGTCGGGACTGGGCAACCTCGGAAACGTCCTGTCGGGCGCGGGCCGGGCGCTGATCCAGGGCTTCATCAACGGCATCAAGGGCATGCTCGGCTCGGTCAAGAACGCCGCCGGCTCGATCGTGAGCGCGGCCCGGGACTACTTCCCCTTCAGCCCCGCCAAGACCGGCCCGTTCGCGGGCAAGGGCTACACCCTCTACTCCGGCCAGGCGCTCGCCGACGCGTTCGGGCAGGGCATCACCGACGGCGTCCCCGGGGTGCAGTCCGCCCTCGACGGCATGGCCACCATGCCCGGCCTCACCCTCGCCAACCGCGCCGGCCGCGGCGGCGGCGCGGCCGGGGCTGCGGCCTCCACGGTCCGCATCGAGGTCGCCGGGCCCGAGGCCATCAAGGCGATCATCCGCTACATCGTCGTCAAGGACGGCGGCGGCAACGTGCAGAAGGCCTTCGGCCAGAACTAGAAAGGGGGCCTTACGCATGGTGTTCCCGCACACCCCGCTGGACCGGCGCACCGAGCTGCGGCTCGACGGCGTCTGGACCGACATCACCAGCGACGTCTACGAGCGCGACGCCATGGAGATCGACCACGGCCGCCGGGACTTCGGCTCCCGCACCGACCCGGGAAACCTGACGATCACACTGAACAACCGGGACGGGAAGTACTCCACCCGCAACCCCGAATCGCCGCTGTGGGGGCTGCTCGGCCCCAACACGGCCGTGCGCGTGTCCGTGCCCGGCGACACCTCCTACCTCGAACTCACCGGCGCCGAGACGTCCTACGCCTCCACCCCCGACCACGCCTCCCTCGACATCACCGGCGACATCGAGCTGCGGTGGGACGGCGAGGCCAACTGGTACGGGCCCGGCGCGGTCATGCTGCTCGGGAAGTGGGGCGGAGTGGGCGAGCGGTCGTACCACATGCGGCTGCAGGACGGCTGGCTGTACATGCAGGTGCAGTACAGCTCGACGACGTTCGTGTTCGCCGCGCAGCCGCTGCCGGTGCTGCCCGACCGGGCCGCGCTGCGGACCGTCCTCGACGCCGACAACGGGGGCGGCGGGTTCTCGATCAGCCACTACTGGGCGCCCACGATCGCCGGGCCCTGGACACAGATCGGGGACACGTTCTCCTCCACCCTCGTCGGCCCGATCACCGTGCACACCAGCACCGCCCCGCTGACGATCTCCCCCACGCACCTGAACGTGAGCCCGCCGCGCCGCCCGTATGAGGGCAAGGTCTACGCCGCCCAGGTCTACGGCGCCGGCGTCCTGGTCGCCAGCCCCGACTTCACCACCCAGGCCGTCGGCTCGGCCGGGTTCACCGACTCCGCAGGCCGCGCCTGGACCTACAACGGCACCGCCCGCATCAGCAACCGCGCCTACCGCTTCCACGGGGAGATCTCCACCTGGCCCAAAGCGTGGGTGCCCGGCGGCGCGGACGTGTGGTGCTCGGTGGAGGCCGCAGGCGTCCTGCGCCGCTACGACCAGGGCACCAAGGCCCTCAACTCCACGCTGCGCCGCCGTATCCCGTCCGGGAACCCGATCGCGTACTGGCACTTCGAGGAGGACCGCGAGGCCTCCCGCGCCTCCTCGCCGATCACCGGCGTCCAGCCGGCCGCCGTCACCGGCATCGAGTGGGCCGCTGTCGACACCCTGCCCAGCTCCAAGGCGCTGCCGAAACTGTCCTCGGCCGCCACCTTGTCGGCGATCGTCCCCACCGCCACCGATGGGCAGTGGCAGGTCGAATGCGTCTACAACGCGGACGACAACGCCCCGCCCGACGCAGGGCCCCGGGCAGAGATCCTCAGCATCTCCACCACCGGCACCGTGCGCCGCTGGGTCATCAGCATGAAGGCAGGGTCCGCGCACGTCGCCGGGTACAACGCCTCCGGCACCGACATCATCAACCAGGGCATCAGCTTCACCCGCGATCATTTCCACGGCTGGCACCGGCTCCGCTTCTACGTCCAGGACGTCGGCGGCGGCCAGATGGAATGGGTCGTCGGCTGGGCCCACGTCAACGAAAACACCCTCCAGTTCGACGAAACGGTCACCGGCTCGCCAGGCCATGTCACCGCCGTCACCGCGAACTGGGGCGCCCTGACCGAGAACTGGTCGTTCGGGCACCTGTCGGTCATGCCGGACGCCGCGAACACCATCTACAACGGCTCCGACTCCGCATACAGCGGCGAGACCGCGTGGCAGCGCCTGAGCCGCCTCGCCACCGAGGAGAGCCTCCCCATCGCCCGCGTCCCCGGACGCCTCACCCCCGAACGGGTCGGCCCGCAGCGCCCCGAGGAGATCCTCGAACTGCTGCACCAGGCGGCCGAGGCCGACGGCGGCATCCTCATCGAGGACCGCGACCGCCTCGGCCTGGTCTACCGCGAGCGCTCCAGCATGTACGCCCAGGAACCCGCCCTGATCCTGGACTGCAACGAGCCCGGCCTCGACGACGAGAACCTCAAGCCCAAGGAAGAGGCCGACTTCGTCCGCAACGACATCACCGTCAAACGCTCCGGCGGGAGCGAGGGCCGGGCCGTCCTCGTCGGCGGGAAGTACGGCACCGACCGGATCGGCTCCTACGACCACGCCCCCGAACTATCGCTGGACGCCGACACCCAGACCGAGCCGATCGCGTACTGGCTGCTGCACCTGCTCACCCACGACGGCGCCCGCTACCCCTCGGTCACCGTCATGCTCCACAAGCCCGGCGCCCAGGCGCTCATCCCCGACATCCTGCGGATGCGCGAGGGCGACCTGATCCGCATCATCAACCTGCCGAGCTACGTCGAGTTCGGGCACCTCGACCTGATCGTCCAAGGCTGGCACGAGCGGGCCGAGCTGCAGCAGTGGACGATCACGTTCAACTGTTCGCCGGCAGGGCCGTGGCGCCTGGCCACTACCAACGTGGTCGCGGAGGGGTTCGAGGACGGCGTCTACGACGTCACGATCACAGGCGGCGGCAACCTGCCGTGGACGCGAACGACCGCGCAGGCGCACAGCGGCTCGAACTCCCTGCGTTCCGGCGCCATCAGCAACAACCAGACCTCCGACGCCGCCCTCACCCTGCCGGCGGCCGCCACGTCGCTGTCGTTCTGGTACCGCACCAGCAGCGAAGCCTCGGGGCCCGGGTTCGAGGGAGACCGGCTCCTGGTCCTCGTCGACGGCGTCCAGGTCCTGCGCGCCCAAGGAGCCACCGCCTGGACGAAGTTCACCGTCGACGTCACCGGCAAGTCCGCGGTCGTCTTCCGCTACGCCAAGGACAACAGCGCGACGTCCGGCGAGGACGCCGTCTACATCGACGACCTCAGGATCATCGTCGGCAGCCACGCCCCGACCAAGGCCAACACCGACGGCAGCGAACTGGCCGCCGGCGTCGACGCCGACGACGGCACCCTCAGCGTCAACGTCACCGCCGGACCGAGGTGGACCACCGACACCAACGAGATGCCGATCCTGATCGACGTCGACGGCGAGCAGATGCTCGTCACCGCCATCTCCGGCACGTCCAACCCGCAGACCTTCACCATCGGCGCCCGCTCCTACAACGGCGTCACCAAAGCCCACCTCGCCGGCGCCCCCGTGACGCTGGCGTACCCGGCGATCGCGTCCCTGTAGAGAGGAGGACCCGTTGGCTACGCCTGTCGAGCAGTGGTTCGCCGGAATGGACATCACCGCCGGCCGCCTGGAGTCCATGAACCAGCGCTCCGCGTTCCAGGTCACGAACTACGGCGCGGACAGCAGCGGCACCGTGAACGCCGACCCCGGCATTCAGCTGGCCCTCAACGCCGCGAGAGACGTCGGCGGCGCCCAGGTCGTCGTCCCGCCCGGGGTGTACCTGATCGGCGCGACCCTGCGGATCTACAACAACACAAAGCTCACCCTGATGGCCGGCGCCGAGTTCCGCCGCAATGTCGCCGCCACGATGATCATCAACGGGGACGCGGGCCAGTCGTTCGGCGGCTACACCGGGCACTCCCGGATCACGATCGAGGGCGGCCTATGGAACATGAGGGGCACGACCGCCGGGCTCACCGCGAGCGCGATGTGCATCTCGATCGGGCACGCCACCGACATCACCATCCAGGACCTCGAAGTCAGGGACCTGCCCGGCTACCACGCCATCGAGATGAACAGCACCACCCACGGCGTGATCCGCAACTGCAAGTTCCGCGGCTACATCGACCCCGGATCAAGGGACTTCAGCGAGGCCGTACAGATCGACCTCGCCAAGAGCGTGGGCGTGTTCGGGGGGTTCGGGCCCTACGACCACACGGCGTGCGAGGACATCCTCGTGACCGGCTGCCACTTCGGCGCGTCCGGTACGGCAGGTACGACCGCGTGGCCGCGCGGGGTCGGCTCCCACAGCGCGACGATCACGAAGTATCACCGCCGCATCCGTGTGATCGGCAACAGCTTCGAGGGCCTCCTGCAGTACGCCGTGTCCGGCTACAACTGGGAGGACGCGGCCATCGCGGCGAACACCTTCGTCAGCTGTGGCTCCGGGGTGCGGCTGCGGACGGTCATCCTGTCCGACACCGAGGACACCAAGCTCCCCGACGGCACCCAGACGTCCGCCTCACAGTCCATGCGGAACCTATCGGTGGTCGGCAACACGTTCAGGGGCGGCCTGGCCTATGACGAGCCGATCGTGGCGCTCGGCGAGACCTCCGGGCAGATCCTCAACCTCACCATCGGCAGCAACTCCATCGACGGCTCGACGTCGGGGCAGGCCGGGATCCGCTGCCAGGAGGTACAGCGGTTCGCGATCAGCGGCAACGCGATCGCCAACGTCGACGGCACCGGCATCAGCCTGGAGACCTGCCTCCACGGCAGCATCACCGGCAACGAGGTCTACACGCCCGGCTCCCACGGCATCACAGCGGTGACCTGCCAGCACATGACGTTCACCGGCAACGAGGTCAAGTTCCCGGACGAGAACGGCATCTTGGTACAGGACGGCAACAACATCCACCTGCGGAACAACTACGTGAAGAGTCCCGGCCGGGCGACGAACGCGACCTACTACGGCGTCCGCATCTCGACGGCCGCCTCCTCGATCAGCCTGTCCGGGAACAAGACGCGGCCCAACGGCACAGGCAACGAGGCCATCAACGGCCTGTCCATCACCAACACGTGCACGCTGATCCACCGCAACGGCAACGACTGGCGCGGCACGGAGTTCACCGGCGGCGCCCTCTCCGACCTGTCGACGACGCCGAACACCACGGCCACCGACATCTCCTGAAGGGACGCACATGAGCTTCAGCCTGCGGATCGAGGGCCTGGTCGCGGACGTCGTAGCCAAGATCGAGGCGGCCGACAACCACGGCGACACCACCCAGTTCGAGGCCGTCCGCACGCTCGTCCTGGCCGAGCTGGAGGCATGGCCGACCGGCCCGGGGGCGCCGAACGGGGCGCTCGTGGAGGCGGCTGGCCACTTCGACGACACGAGCCGGAACGTGACCGTCGTGGTCCGGCCAGTGCGAATCGGCACCCCCGAGGACTGACCGCTTCGCCTTCTCTGTTCGCCCCGTGCCGTCTGGCCGGGGCTTTTCTCATGCCCAGGAGGCACCCCATGAAGCTCGTCACGCGCGCCCAGTGGGGTGCCCGCGACTACCGCACGCCGAACGGCGCGACCCCGTACAGCCGGGCGCGCCGCGGCGTGAAACTCCACTACCTCGGCACCGAATTCGCCGACCGGACGCACGACCGCTGCGGCGCCTACATACGGCTGCTCCAGGACCAGCACATGGACGGTCGCGGCTGGTCCGACATCGGCTACAGCTTCCTGGTCTGCACCCACGGCTACGTGTACGAGGGCCGCGGCCTCAAGCGCCGCAACAGCGCGAACGGCAACACCACGCTCAACGAGCAGGACTACGCGGTGTGCCTGCTCGTCGGCTCCTCCGGCCGCACCCAGCCGACCGACGAGCAGCTGCACGGCGCGCGGGATGCCATCGAGCACTGCCGCACAAACGGTCCGGCCGGCGACTGGCTCGGCGGGCACCGCGACGGCTACGCCACCACGTGCCCCGGTGACGCGGTCTACGCCTGGGCGAAGAAGGGCGCGCCCCGACCCGACGACGGTGGGTCGGAGCCAGAGACGCCGGCCACGGAGCGGCCGGTCGTCGACCTCTCGAAGCTCATCGCCGCGGCGAAGGCCGACCCGCCGAAGAAGGGCACCCCCGTCTCGTACCCGGGGACGAAGGTCGTCGAGGCCGCGCTCGTCGCCGAGGGCCTCCTCGCCCGGTCGCTCGCCGACGGCCACTTCGGCTCAGCCACCGTCGACGCGTACGCCCTCTGGCAGCGCCGGTGCGGCTGGTCCGGCGACGACGCCGACGGCCTCCCCGGCATCGCATCACTCACCAAGCTCGGCAAGCGCCGCGGCTTCGACGTCAAGGAGTAGGCATGGCCTCTGCATCCGCCCCCATCGAGAAGAAGGTCAAGGCCGCCAGCGCGGTCACGTACCTCGTCAGCCTCGCCGCGCTGGCCATCCTCGGCGCAGTCACCGATGACCCGTCGCTCATCAGCAGCATGCCGGACGCGCTGGAACCGTTCGTGCTCTCGCTGATCCCGGCCGCGTCCGCCGCGGTCGCAGGGTGGGCCGCGCCGCACACCCCGCGCTCGGACGCCTGACTGATCGGAGCCGCACGTGGCCGACCCGACGACCGGTGAAGTAGTCCGCCGCATGGACGACGTCCGCCAGGATTTGAAGGAGGACATTCACGGAGTCGTCGGGCTCGTCAACCAGAAAGTCGACGCGGAGATCTTCCGCCTCGGGCAGCAGGCGCAGGACGAGCGGCACACCGCAGTCGTCGCCCGCGTCGCGAAGCTGGAACAGCAGGCCGAGGAGAAGGACAAGCAGCGGCAGAACGACCGCCGCCTGATCTTCTTCAGCCTCGTCGTACCGGTACTGCTGCTCGCCATCCAGCTGTACAACGCCAACAAGGGGGCGTGACGTGAGCGCGCACAGACTGCCCCGCCGTGACCCGGTCGCCCTGCTGCTGGGCGGGTTGCTGGCCTTGCTGGTGGCGTACATCTGGTGGCAGACCTCGCAGCTAGCCCAGGATCTGCGCACGGCGAACGAGGCGCGGGACGCCCTCGCGTCGCAGGTGCAGCAGCTCGGGGAGAAGCCCGTGGCCGGGCCGCCGGGGTCCCGGGGTGAGCCGGGTGCGTCCGTGACCGGGCCGCCTGGACCGGCCGGGCCGCCTGGACCGCCAGGCCCTTCGGGGGTGAGCGCCACGGGCAAGCCCGGGGAAGACGGCGAGGACGGCACCCCAGGAACCCCCGGAGCCTCCGGGCAGCCGGGGCACCCGGGCCGGGACGGCGAGTCCGTGACGGGGCCAGCCGGACCGCCAGGACCCCAGGGCGAGCCGGGACCGGCCGGGCCCCGGGGTGAGCCGGGGTCCGACGGGGTCGACGGCGAAGACGGACAGACCTGCCCGGACGGCTACAGCCTCCAGGCGCCGGCCGACGACCCTGACGCGCTCATCTGCCGCCGCGACGGCGCCCCACCGCCTGATGAGCCTGGCAACGGAAACCCGCTCGCCGCCCTCGATCCCACCCGCCGCCAGTACCCGTAGCCCCACGACAGCGCCCCCTGCACGGTCCACGCGGCCGTGCAGGGGGCGCTTCGTCATGCCCGGGGCTCAGTCGTCGAGATCGATCGCGAAGTCCACGACGGTGGTGTCGCCGCGCCGCACGATCGGGTGCGCCACCTCGACGATCCGGCCCGTGTCAGCGATATGCCGCCGCGTGTACCGCAGCACCGGCACCCCGGCGCCGACCCGCAGCGTCGCCGCCTCCAGCTCGGTGGGCATGCCCGCGGTGAACGACTCCGTGATCCTGGTGACGCGGATACCGAGGCTCGCCATCTGCGCCCTGGTGCCGCCCGGCCACGGCTCGCTGATGGGGTCGGCCACCGGTGTGCCCTCGACGTCGGACCACCGCACGTAGGACGTGCTCATCTGGGTGGGCTGGTCGTTGTCGTGGAACACGAAGTGCCGGGCGAGGAGCCGCTCGCCGACCTCGCACTCGAAGAGGGCCGCGAGCTCCTCGAACCGCTTGTCGAGCCGGTACTCGGACCAGCCGATGCCCTGATCGCGAGTGAACGGCGTGGACTTGGCGCCGGGCTTGGCCCGGTAGCGGTCGGCGGCCATGCGGTGGACGGGCGGCCGGGGCCGCACGCGGGTTCCGGCGCGGGCCCGGGTCTCGATGAGTCCCTCGCCTGCGAGCAGGCGGAGCGCGTTGCGAATGGTGGTGTCGGAGACGCCGTACTCCCTGCACAGGGCGGGGAGCGTGGGGATCTGGTCGCCGGGCCCGTACTCGCCGGAGGAGATGCGTCGCCGCAGGTCGGCGGCGATTCGCAGGTACTCAGGCTGTGCCACCGAGACACCCCCACTTCGAATGATCGAGTCAATCTGAGTACACATAATCCCCATCCCGCTTGACCAGCGCCAATCTCGGCGACAATCTGAGTACAGATAAGCAGTACCTGTACTCAGATAACCAGGGTTCCCGGGGGTCAGCTATGCCCGAGTCCGGCCAGACGTGGCAAAAGCCCTTCAAGGGGCTGCCCATCGAAGCCACCCACGTCCGGCTGTGGACCGCTGGCCGCGTCAAGCACCCCGACGCCCCGCAGATCGCACACGAACTGTTCGTCGCCGTGCTCGGCTCGGGAGCCGACGTCATCGAGATGACCCTCTCGACCGCCGGCCCCCGCATCCGCATCACCGCGCGCGGCCCCGACCAGATCCCCCTGCTCTACAGCCACGGCCCCGGCTGGCTGATCGTCTCCGGCCTGGCCCGCCAGTCCGGCATGACGACCGACGAGTGCGGACTCTGGGCGCAGTTAGGGGAACGGCGATGACCGAACAGCCCGAGATCCCGCGCACGATCGCATGGTGCGCCTGGCACGACGGACTGTCCGACACCGTGCGCCTCATACAGGTCGGCGAGGCAGGGAAGCTGTTCGCGTGCGAGCGCTGCCGCATCGCGCACAGCCTCGTCCCGCTGGCGGACCAGCCGTGAGCCATCTCCCCGAGCCGCCGCCCGTCACAGGCCTGACGTGGGCTCAGTCCTCCGGGTGGGCGTGCTGCCTGTGCGGCAAGGCCATATGGCGCGGGGCCGTGAGCCTCGGCCGGGCGCCGGGGCGCATGGGTGCCCATGACCTCAGCGTCGAGGTCTGGGCCTGCTCGGACTGCGTCCGCACCGACGACCCCACACCGGATACCAACATCCAAGGAGACGCCTGATGTTCTGCGCACGCTGCGACAAGCCCCTGAAGGGCAACTTCGACACCATCGAAAACCCGGGAGAGAGCGGCTCCGGGGGCACCGTCCAGGTGTGCACGGTCTGGTGCAAGCCGAAGCCCCGCCAGAGCGCGCCGGCTGAACGGCGATGACACCCGCCCGTCCCTGCACCCCGCGAGTTCCTGGGGGCGGGCGGGACCAGGCCCCGGCCGGTACGCGTGTCCCGGCCGGGGCCGCCAGAACCTTGAAACCGTCGCCACGCCAGTGCCTAGACTGGCCGCTTCGCCCGGAGAGGACCACGATGCGCCCCGATAGCTTTGTTCCGTTTGTCATTGATTGCGTTAAGAACACGCCGGGCGTGGCCCGCGTTCAGACGCTCGCGGAAGCGGGGGTCAACAAGTACCCGTTCGGCTTCGCAGTGACCGTCGGCTCCAACGAGGTGCAGTGGCAGGTCACCGGCCAACTCGCGGACGGCGAAAAGCACGACACCCCTACCGCCGAGGTCGAAGGGACGCCAGCGGCCTGGACGGACACCACCGTGACGGACGGCGGCGAGGAGTGGCTCGCGGCAGTCCTCGGCCGAGCCGAGTCCCCGGCCATCGCCTCCATTGAGCGATGGTCCACCAGGGACCGCAGCCGACCCGACCACGTCGGCGTGACGGTCAGCTTCCACAACGGGTCGCGCGCGTTCGTCCGCCGCATCTGAGACCTCCCCGCCGCACAGCTGCGACGCGGGGAGTGCACCACACATCAGCACCATCCCGACAAGCAAGGGAGAACTGATCATGTGTGACCACCAGAGCAGCCATCGCTTCGACCCCGGCCAGTGCTCGGCCGCGTGCCCCGTATGCGGCGCCTACGGCAGCGCGGAGCCCGGCCAGCCCACCGCACCACACCAGCCGGTCGGCAGCCGAGAGATGTGCCCCGGAAGCGGACAGCCCGCCGTCTGACCTGATCACCTGAAGTGCCGCCGCGGCCCCGGCCAGGAATCATCCGGTCGGGGCCGCTCCATGTCAGTGGGGGCTCGTAGGCTGGCCGTATCTATCCGCGTTGCTGGCTGCGCGCGGCTGCTCGGTGCAGGGCCCGGACCTTGGTGCAGGTCCGGGCCCTGCCGCGTCCACGCGCCGATTTCCGCTGCAACCTTGGATTCGAAGGCCGGTCCACAGGCTGTGGAAATTGACCGCATAACCGCAGGTCAGAAGGCCGGAATGCCGCCACGACAACAGCGCCCGCACAAGATCAACTGAAAGGCGTCATAGGAAAAGATTGGGGTTCCCGGTCCCGGTCCCGCCGCTGATGACGTACGACAACCGGGAGCGGATCAGCGCCCGCAGGACGCGGTCGCCGCCGGGCGGCACCGTGCCCGCCTCCACGAGTTCGGCGAGGGTGAAGGCGCGGGGCCGGACGACCCTCAGGGACAGGCAGGTGGAACCGACGGCCACCGGCGGGAGCACCGCGTGGAGCCGGGTGCCGTCCGGGAGCCGGGCATCCACCCACGGTCGGGCGTCGTCCAGTCGGCGTCCGGCGACGGCCGCCAGGCGCTGCGCGAGCCGTCGTACGGCCGCCGCGTCCGGGAAGGAGATCCCGGTGAGCTCTAGGCCGCCGCCCCGGTCCACCCACACCCGGTCCGGCGCGGACACCAGCACATCGGTGACCGAGGGATCGGCGAGCAGCGGCTCCAACGGCCCGCTCCCCACCAGCTCCGACCGCAGCCGCTCCGCCGCCCCGAGGACCTCGGCGTCCCCGAGCACCCGGCCCCGCTCGCGCAGCGCCTGCGCCACACGTGCGGGCGTCGGCTCGGCCCCGCTCTCGACGAGCCACTGCCGTACACCGTCCAGCAGACCGTCGTCGGCCATCCCGTTCACAGGGCCCCGCCCTCGCTCGCACGGCGCCCGCGAGGCCCCGCCGCGCATGGCTCTCCGCTGCCCGGCACCCGGTTCACGCCGCCTCACCCCGAGCCGCCACACGCGCCCAGAAGCCCTCGCAGAACCGCGCGAGCGGTCCGCGGGGGACGCCTCCGGGTGGTTTGCCGCCGTCGGGCAACTCGGCCTCGGTGGGCACCTCACCCACGAGCGGCAGCCCGAGGAGACGGGCCACCTCGTGGTCGTCGAGGCCAGGGGCGTACGGTCCGCGGACCGCGACGCGCAGGTCACGGAGGACCATGCCGAAGGCGGAGGCGACCCGGGAGGCGGCCGCGACGGCGCGCAGTTCGGCGGGGACCACCAGGAGCCCGATGTCCAATTGGGCGAGGGCTTCGGCGACGCCTTCGTCGACGCGGCGCGGCAGGTCGACGACGACCGCGCCGCCGCGCCGCCGGCCCGCCGCGAGCACCGCGCGGACGGCCTGGGGCGGAATGGCCACGGCGTCGCCCCGGTCCCAGCTGAGGACGCGCAGGGCGTGCATCTCGGGCAGTGACTCCTCCAGCGCGCCGCCGCCGACCCGGCCGCGTGACGCGGCGAAGGCCGGCCAGCGCAGTCCGTCGGCGCTCTCTCCGCCGAGGAGCACGTCCAGGCCACCGCCGAGCGGATCGGCGTCCACGAGGAGGGTGCGGGTGCCCTGTCGTGCGGAGGTGACGGCGAGGGCGCAGGCCAGCGTGGACGCGCCGGCACCGCCCCGGCCGCCGACGACGCCGACGGTGAGAGCCGGCCTGCCGACGCCCTCCGCCACGTCCGCGATACGGTCGACGAGCCACTGCTCGCCGTCCGGCAGCATCAGGACGTGGTCGGCGCCGATCTCCACCGCCCGCTGCCAGACCCCTGAGTCGTCCTGGTCCTTGCCGACGAGCACCACTCCTCGTCTGCGCGCGGCCCCGCGCAGCCGCCGCGCCGCGTCGGTTCCGACGAGCACGAGCGGCGCCGTCTCCCACCGGCCCCGCCCGTCCGGCACCCCGTGGTGGACCTCCGGCCGGGCGCCCGCGGCCGCGCACAGGCGCAGCAGGTCGTCCAGCAGTTCCACGTCCTCGGTGACGATCAACGGCCTGCCCTGCCGCCCCTCGGCGGCGGACGGCCGGTCGTCGGTGATGGCTCCCGCCATAATCTCCAGCCCCTCTCGCTGTGTGAACGCGGTCGCCCGGTGTTCCCGACGTCCCGTTCAACTCCTGTGGGACGCACCGGAGATCGGCCGCCGCGGAGGCGGTCGGCGGAATCCGGCGCTACGCATCCGCGAAACGGAACCGGCCATGAACTCGCCGTCGTCGGGACGCGCTGGAATCACGGTGCAGCGGTCTGCGAAATGAAGTGGATCTTGGTCGATAACTGTGGACAACTGGGCCCTTGGGGATATCGCCGTCACCCGAACAGGCGACGCTTGTGCGACTTCCACAGCGCAGCCTCACGGCTACGCACGGTGACGGATCCTGTGCCAAGGCAGAGGAAAGCCCACGAGGGCACGAGAGCACCTCGCGGGCAGGAGGGGAGAGAGGAAACGCGTCCGGACATGCGACGACCCCCACCGGGGGGGAGAGTGGGGGTCGTCTCCACGGCCGACTCGGGGGGGGAGGAGCCGGACCGGGTTAGCACGGTCGCGAACGATCCGTGACTTCCATGGTGTACCCGAGAGGCCTCTCAGGCAAACCCACGCGCCCCACACTAGCCCGAATGGCGGGCGCCTATGCTCGGGCCGTGGAAAACCACTCCTTGCCCCGCACAGCGGCCTTCTTTGACCTGGACAAGACGGTCATTGCGAAGTCGAGCACGCTCACCTTCAGCAAGTCCTTCTACCAAGGCGGCCTGATCAACCGCAGGGCCGCCCTGCGAACGGCGTACACCCAGTTCGTGTTCCTCGCGGGCGGCGCCGACCACGACCAGATGGAACGGATGCGGAAGTATCTGTCCGCGCTGTGCCGGGGCTGGAACGTCCAACAGGTGAAGGACATCGTCGCCGAGACCCTGCACGACCTGATCGACCCGATCATCTACGACGAGGCCGCCTCCCTCATCGAGGAGCACCACATAGCGGGGCGGGACGTCGTCATCGTCTCCACCTCCGGCGCCGAGGTCGTCGAGCCGATCGGCGAGCTCCTCGGCGCGGACCGGGTCGTGGCGACCCGGATGGTCGTCGGTGACGACGGCTGTTTCACCGGTGAGGTGGAGTACTACGCCTACGGGCCGACGAAGGCGGAGGCGATCCGGGACCTGGCCCAGTCCGAGGAGTACGACCTCGCGCACTGCTACGCGTACAGCGACTCGGCGACGGACCTGCCGATGCTGGAGGCCGTGGGCCACCCGCACGCGGTGAACCCGGACCGCACGTTGCGCAAGGAGGCCCTCGCGCGCGGGTGGCCCATTCTCGACTTCCACCGCCCGGTCCGCCTCAAGCAGCGCCTGGCCGTGCGGCCGCGGCCCGCCCTGCTCGCGGCGGCCGCCATAGGCGCCGCGGCGGCCACCGCCGGCCTCGTCTGGTACGCGAGTCGGCGCCGTGTGGCGACCGCCTGAACGGCGGTCCGCACGACGGCAGCCGATTCACCCTCTTTGAACCTAAAAGTAAAGAAGCGCAGCGAGGGGTTCCGCTTGACCGGTCCCTGGAGTAGAAAGGATTCAAGGCCCGCGAGACCAAAGGACATCCGAGAGGATCACCTTTAACAACTCATTTTGGCCCCACGGACCCAGCATGAACACCGGGCACCCACGCGACGTCGACCCGTCGATTACGGGCCAGCCGCACCAGGTCACGGGCCACAGTTCCCGGCCTGATGGGCATATATCGAGGACGCTTGGTAACCGGGTGGACATGCCAGCGGCGGTACGAATTCTCGTACCGCCGCAACCCTTTTCCGGGGGTTTCCCGCCGCCCGCCCCGTGTCTCTACGCCGCCCCGCGCTGCAGCGCCTCGCACACGGCCGTCGACTCACGTGCGCCCAGCTCGATCGCCCTGCCGCAGTGGGTGATCCAGGCGGACATGCCCTCCGGGGTGCCGGAGGCATAGCCGTCGAGGGCGGCCAGATAGGCGGCGCGGCCGAGTTCCGCGTGGCCGACCTCCGCCGGGCAGACCGACTTGGGGTCGAGGCCGCTGCCGATCAGGACGATCCGCTCGGCCGCGCGGGCGACAAGGCCGTTGTGGAAACCGAAGGGCCGCAGGGCGAGCAGTTCGCCGTGGACGACGGCGGCAGTCACCAGGGCCGGGGCCGAACTGCCCTTGATGATCAGATCGGAGAGGCCGTCGAGCCGGCCGGCGACCTCCGCCGCGCCCGGCAGGGGCAGTTCGACGAGCGGCTCGTCGACGGTCTCGCCGTCCTGTCGCGGACGTCCCACGCGCGCGTCGTCGCTTCCGGCCGCGACGAGGTGCAGGCGGGCCAGCACCCGCAGGGGCGACTGCCGCCAGATGGACAGCAACTGGCCCGCCTCGGCGGTGAGCCGCAGTGCCGCACCCACGGCGCGGGCCTCGTCGTCACCGTCCTGGCCGCTGAAGTCCGTACGGCGCCGTACCTCTTCGAGGGCCCAGTCGGCGCCGGACAGCGCCGCCGAGCCGCGCGCGCCTCGCAGGGCCGCCTCGGAGGTGACCGCGTTGCTGCGACGGCGCATGACGCGGTGGCCGTAGACCCGGTCCACCGACTTGCGCACGGACTCCACGGATTCGGCCACACCGGGAAGCTCTCCCAGGGCCGCGAGCGGATCGGCGGCCGCACCTGTCGTACTCATGAGTACGACCCTACGCGCATGGGCTGCCGACCCCTCGAAGGAGTGGTCTTCCCGGCGGCGCGAACACCCTTGGCGCCCATCCCACTACCGTTAGTGAACATGAAAATTGCTTTCGTCGGGAAGGGCGGGAGTGGCAAGACCACGCTGTCCTCCCTGTTCATCCGCCACCTCGCCGCCTCCGGGGCCCCCGTCGTCGCCGTCGACGCGGACATCAACCAGCACCTGGGCGTCGCTCTCGGCCTCGACGAGTCGGAGGCCGCCGAACTGCCCGCGATGGGCGAGCGGCTGACGCTGATCAAGAACCATCTGCGGGGCGCCAACCCGCGGATCGCCTCCGCCGAGACGATGATCAAGACCACCCCGCCGGGCGACGGCTCACGTCTGGTGCGGATCTGCGAGCCGAACGCGATCTACGACGCCTGCGCCCGCCCGGTGGAACTCGACGGCGGGGCCGTCCGTTTGATGGTCACCGGCCGCTTCACCGACGCCGATCTGGGGGTCGCCTGCTATCACTCCAAGACGGGAGCGGTGGAGCTCTTCCTGAACCACCTGGTGGACGGCCGCGACGAGTACGTGGTGGTCGACATGACGGCCGGTTCCGACTCCTTCGCGTCCGGCATGTTCACCCGTTTCGACATGACGTTCCTCGTGGCCGAACCGACCCGGAGGGGAGTCTCCGTCTACCGCCAGTACAAGGAGTACGCCGCCGACTACGGCGTCGCCCTGAAGGTCGTCGGGAACAAGGTGCACGGCCAGGACGACCTCGACTTCCTCCGCACCGAGGTCGGGGACGACCTGCTGGTCGCCCTCGGGCACTCGGACTGGGTGCGCGCCCTGGAGAAGGGCCGCCCTCCCCGCTTCGAGCAGCTGGAGGAGGCCAACCGCCGTTCCCTGCGCCTCCTGCACGAAGCGGCCGATGCCACGTACGAGCTGCGCGACTGGGAGCGCTACACCCGGCAGATGGCGCACTTCCACCTGAAGAACGCCTTCGGTTGGGGCAACGAGAGGACCGGGGCCGATCTGGCCGCGCAGATCGACCCCGAGTTCGTGCTCGGCGAAGAGGTCGCCGCCGCCGTGTGAGCGTGGCTACGGCCTGGCGGCGGGTGCCCCCGGGACACCCTTCGGGGCCGGTGCCGGTCCGGCGGACAGGAAGGTCTTCCAGCCCTCCTTCGGGGACTGTCCGACACCCAGACCGCGCAGTCTGTCCAGGACCTTCGGGTCCTGGGCGTCGAGCCAGTCGGCGAGCTGCCGGAAGGAGACGCAGCGCACCTCGGCCTTGCCGCAGACCGCCTCGATGGCCTCCTCGACGGCGCGCATGTAGACGCCGCCGTTCCAGGACTCGAAGTGGTTGCCGATGATCAGGGGCGCGCGGTTGCCCTCGTAGGCGCGCTCGAAGCCCGCGAGCAGCCCGTCACGGAACTGGTCGCCCCACTGTTCCCGTCGGTCGGGCGCCCCCGCCCGGGCGCCGGACTGGTTCACGTAGAAGTTGTAGTCCATGGTCAGCGTCTCGAAGTCCCGCCCCGGGACGGGGACCAGTTGCATCGACAGGTCCCACAGCCCGTCCTTCTTCTCGGGCCAGACCTGGGTCCCGACGCCGCTGGTGTCGTAGCGGAAGCCCAGTTCGCGGGCGGCCCGCGTGAAGTTCGCCTGCCCTTCCAGGCAGGGTGTGCGGGCGCCGATCAGCTCCTTGTCGTAGTCGAAGGGCAGGGGCTCGGCCTTCTCCGTGCCGGTGTTGGTCTTCCAGGACTTCACGAACGACTTGGCCTGGGCGATCTCGCTCTTCCACTCCTCGACCGACCACTCGCCGACCCCACCGCCGGGGCCGCAGAAGTGGCCGTTGAAGTGGGTGCCGATCTCGTTGCCCTCCAGCCACGCACCGCGCAGCTGGTCCACGGTGTCCTTGATTCCGCGGACGTCGTTGAACCCGATGTCGGAGCGACCCGGTGAGTGCTGGGGCGGCCGGTACAGGTCCCGCTTCTCCTCCGGCAGCATGTACACGCCGCTCAGGAAGTACGTCATGGTCGCGTCGTTGGCCCGGGCGACCTCACGGAAGTGCGAGAAGAGCCGTTGGCCGTCCTCCCCCGCGCCGTCCCAGGAGAAGACCACGAACTGCGGGGGGCGCTGACCGGGCTTCAGCCGTTCCGGCCTGGTCAGGTGCGGCTGCACCCCGGTGTAGGCGGTGGAGCCGTCGCCGATCAGCCGGACCGCGGTCTTGGGCGGCGCCGGGGCACCTCCCTTCGTGGGCCCGCCCTGCCGGCCCTCCTGCTCCGTGGTGTTCGCGCCGGGTGAGCCGACGGTCGTCGTCGGCTCACCGATCCCGCATCCGGCGAGCGTCGCGGCGCAGGTCGCGGCGAGCGTGACTCCAGCGGCGATCCTCTGGGTGACGGCCATGTCCCGCCCACCTTCCTTCGCTCAGGGGCAGAGCAGCCAAGGTCACACAGAGTTCCGATCATGATTAATACGACAAGCCGATGAAAGGCTTCATTCACCCCCGCGAGTGATCTAATGACCTATTTGCCGCTAATGTCCTGGCGTGTCCTTTACTCTGCATTACGATTCGTTTACTGAGCGTTGAGGATTCCCACCGTTGAACGCCGTGCCCCACGGCCGCGAACCGACGCGTCCGCGCAGCCCCGGAGGAGACGGGAGAACATGTCCGCCTGCGTACCCACCCACACCACCGACCCGGACTCGAGCCGAACGGAGCGTGATCACCGACCGCACAGCCCGCCGGAGGGGCCGCGCCGTCGGTTCCATGTCTCGGCCGCCGACCTGTCCGCATCCATCGCGGTCTTCCTGATCGCCCTCCCCCTGTCCCTGGGCATCGCCCTCGCCACCGACGCACCGCTCCAGGCCGGCCTCGTCGCAGCCGCCGTCGGCGGAATCGTGGCCGGACGCCTCGGCGGATCCCCCCTCCAGGTGAGCGGCCCCGCGGCCGGTCTCACCGTCGTCACCGCCGACCTCATCCACCAGTACGGATGGCGCACCACCTGTGCCATCACCGTCCTCGCGGGTCTGTCCCAACTGGGCCTGGCCCACCTGCGCGTGGCCCGCTCGGCGCTCGCCGTCAGCCCCGCGATCGTGCACGGCATGCTCGCCGGCATCGGCGTCACCATCGCCGTCGCCCAGCTGCACATCGTGCTCGGCGGCACCCCGCAGAGCTCCGTCAGCGCCAACCTCGGGGCGCTGCCCGCCCAGTTGGCGCACCTGCACCCCGCCGCGGTCTCCGTGAGCGTCCTCACCCTCGCCCTGCTGCTCGCCTGGCCCCGGCTCCCCGGCCCCGTCGGTCGGCAACTGCGCACGATCCCGGCCGCCCTGGTCGCGGTCGCCGGCGCCACGGCGGCTGCCGCGGTCGCCGCGTTGAGCCTGCCCAAGGTCGAGCTGCCGTCCTGGCGGAGCCACGCCCTGGCCGGCGTGCCCGACGGGCCGGTGCTCGGCCTCGTCGCGGCCGTCCTCACCACCACGCTCGTATGCAGCGTGCAGTCGCTGCTCGGGGCCGTCGCCATGGACAAACTGGCGGCCGGGCGGACCGACGTACGGCGCTCCGACCTCGACCGGGAGCTGCGCGGCCAAGGCGCGGCCAACGTCGTCTCCGGTGCCCTCGGCGGCCTGCCGATCGCCGGCGTCGCCGTCCGCAGCACGGCCAATGTCCGTGCCGGCGCCACCAGCCGAAACTCCACGATGCTGCACGGCGTCTGGGTGGTCGCGGCCACCCTGCTGATGGTGCCCGTCCTGGAGCAGATCCCCCTCGCCTCACTGGCCGCCCTGGTGATGGCCGTCGGGGTCCAGATGGTGTCCCTGCACCACATCCGCACGGTCACCCGCCACCGCGAGGTGCTGGTCTATGCCGTCACCACCCTCGGCGTCGTCGTCTTCGGTGTCCTGGAGGGCGTCGCGCTCGGTATCGCCGTGGCCGTCGCCGTCGCCCTGCACCGCCTCACCCGCACCCGCATCACCCGCGACGAGAGGGACGGAGTCCATCACGTCCATGTGCGCGGCCAGTTGACGTTCCTGGCGGTGCCCCGCCTCAGCCGTGCCCTGCACCAGGTCCCCGTGGGGGCCGCCACCGTGGTGGAGCTGGACGGGTCGTTCATGGACCACGCGGCGTACGAGTCGCTGCAGGACTGGCAGCACGCGCACCACGCGCGGGGCGGCACCGTGGAGATCACCGGCCGCGCCGGCACCCGGATCGCCGAGCCCGCGAGCACCTCGGCGGCCGGCTGCCGTTGCCGGCCCTGGACTCCCTGGCGCAACCACCAGTGCGAGGCCCCGGCCACCCCGACCGCGGGCACGCCGCAGGAGGAGGCGGCCGAAGGCCCGAGCGGTCATCAACTGGCCCGCGGCATCAGCGCGTTCCAGCGCAACACGGCTCCCCTGGTCCGCAGGGAGCTGGCTCGGCTGGCGCGCGAGGGGCAGCAGCCCTCGCAGCTCTTCCTGACCTGCGCCGACTCTCGGCTCGTCACGTCGATGATCACCTCCAGTGGTCCCGGCGACCTCTTCGTCGTCCGCAATGTCGGCAACCTCGTGCCGCTGCCCGGCGAGGAGAGCGGCGACGACTCGGTGGCCGCGGCGATCGAGTACGCGGTGGACGTGCTGAAGGTACGGTCCATCACGGTCTGCGGGCACTCCGGCTGCGGCGCGATGCAGGCCCTGCTCAAGGCCGATCCGCACGGCGCCCAGACCCCCCTCAAGCGCTGGCTGCGCCATGGCCGGCCCAGCCTGGAGCGCGCGACCGACAAGAACCGCCCCTGGGCCCGTCTCGCGGGTCGCGAACCCGCCGACGCCGTCGAACAGCTGTGCCTGACCAACATCATCCAGCAGCTGGAACACCTGAGAGCCCACGACTCCGTCGCCCGCGCACTGCGCGAGGGGGCGCTCGAACTGCACGGCATGTACTTCCACGTGGGCGAGGCACAGGCGTACCTGCTCACGGAGGAAGCACCCGAGAGCGGCGTTTTCGATCGGGTCACCGGCACGACCGACCCGTCCGATCCCGCCGGGACGGTCCTGCACGACACGCGCGCGTGAACCGATTTCCCTCCGGGTCCGTGGGAAGGGGTGGCGTCCTGGCCGCAGGGCCACCCGCCCACAGGTCTAAACCAATCCGAAGAAGGCCCTTGTCATCGGGGGTCCGGGTCTGATGAGCTGTGGCCTGGGACACAACGGACGCCCCGGCAAAGCACCGCAAGGGAGATGTCGTGAGCAACGAAAGCCTGGCCAACCTCTTGAAGGAGGAGCGACGCTTCGCGCCGCCCGCTGACCTGGCGGAGAGCGCCAACGTCACGGCCGAGGCGTACGAGCAGGCCAGGGCTGACAGGCTCGGCTTCTGGGCGGCTCAGGCCCGGCGGCTGACCTGGGCCAAGGAGCCGACCGAGACGCTGAATTGGTCGAACCCGCCGTTCGCCAAGTGGTTCGAGGACGGCGAACTCAACGTCGCGTACAACTGCGTCGACCGGCATGTGGAGGCCGGCAACGGCGACCGGGTCGCCATCCACTTCGAGGGCGAACCCGGGGACAGCCGGGCCATCACCTACGCCGAGCTCAAGGACGAGGTGAGCAAGGCCGCCAACGCCCTGCTGGAGCTGGGTGTCCAGGCGGGCGACCGGGTCGCGGTCTACATGCCGATGATCCCGGAGACGGCCGTGGCGATGCTCGCCTGCGCCCGGATCGGCGCCGCGCACTCCGTCGTCTTCGGCGGCTTCTCCGCGGACGCGCTCGCGACCCGTATCCAGGACGCGGACGCCAAGGTGGTCATCACCTCCGACGGCGGCTACCGGCGCGGCAAGCCCTCCGCGCTCAAGCCCGCCGTGGACGACGCGGCCGACCGGGCCGGCAATGTCGAGCACGTCCTCGTCGTCCGCCGCACCGGCCAGGACGTCGCGTGGAACGACTCCCGTGACGTGTGGTGGCACGAGATCGTCGACCGGCAGAGCAGCGAGCACACGCCGCAGCCGTTCGGGGCCGAGCATCCGCTGTTCATCCTGTACACGTCCGGCACCACCGGTAAGCCCAAGGGCATCCTGCACACCTCCGGCGGCTACCTGACGCAGACGTCGTACACCCATCACGCCGTCTTCGACCTCAAGCCGGAGACGGACGTGTACTGGTGCACGGCCGACGTCGGCTGGGTCACCGGCCACTCGTACATCGTCTACGGGCCGCTGGCGAACGGCGCGACGCAGGTCATGTACGAGGGCACGCCCGACACCCCGCACCAGGGGCGGTTCTGGGAGATCGTGCAGAAGTACGGGGTGACGATCCTCTACACGGCGCCCACGGCCATCCGTACGTTCATGAAGTGGGGCGACGACATCCCCGCGAAGTTCGACCTGTCCTCGCTCCGCGTGCTCGGCTCCGTCGGTGAGCCCATCAACCCCGAGGCGTGGATCTGGTACCGCAAGCACATCGGGGCCGACACGACGCCGATCGTGGACACCTGGTGGCAGACCGAGACCGGCGCGATGATGATCTCCCCGCTGCCGGGTGTGACGTCGACCAAGCCGGGGTCCGCGCAGACGCCGCTGCCGGGCATCTCCGCCACGGTCGTCGACGACGAGGCGAACGAGGTGCCGAACGGCGGCGGTGGCTATCTCGTCCTCACGGAGCCGTGGCCGTCGATGCTGCGCACCATCTGGGGCGACGACCAGCGCTTCCTCGACACCTACTGGTCGCGGTTCGAGGGCAAGTACTTCGCCGGTGACGGGGCGAAGAAGGACGACGACGGGGACATCTGGCTCCTCGGCCGCGTCGACGACGTGATGCTCGTGTCCGGCCACAACATCTCGACGACGGAGGTGGAGTCCGCGCTCGTCTCGCACCCGTCCGTGGCCGAGGCGGCCGTGGTCGGCGCGGCGGACGAGACCACCGGGCAGGCGATCGTGGCGTTCGTCATCCTGCGCGGCACGGCGAACGCCGAGGACGAGAGCCTCGTCTCCGACCTCCGCAACCACGTCGGCGCCACCCTCGGCCCGATCGCCAAGCCGAAGCGGATCCTGCCGGTTCAGGAGCTGCCGAAGACCCGCTCCGGGAAGATCATGCGGCGGCTGCTGCGTGACGTGGCGGAGAACCGTCAGCTCGGCGACGTCACGACGCTGACCGACTCCACGGTCATGGACCTCATCCAGGCCAAGCTGCCGGCGGCGCCCAGCGAGGACTGACGCGCCCCGTACGGCCTCCAGGGGCACCCGGCGAGCGGCATGCCGGGTGCCCCTTAGGTAAGCTAAAGAACAGGTGTGCCGGGAAGTCTGGTCGGCGAGTGTTCCGTGCTGTCCACCCACCGGAGGTCCCCACCGTGGCCGCGTCCCGCACCACCCCCACCCGCAGGGTTCTCGACCGACTCTCCCTGTCGGAGCGGACCTTCGTGGCGGACGCGCTGCGCACGGAGACCGTCGGCGGTGTGCTGCTGCTCCTGGCCGCCGTCACCGCGCTGGTCTGGGTCAACGTCCCCGCGCTGCACGACAGCTACGAGAGCGTCAGCCACTTCCGCTTCGGACCCGCAGCACTCGGCCTCGACCTGTCCGTGGCTCACTGGGCGGCCGACGGCCTTCTCGCCATCTTCTTCTTCGTCGCCGGCATCGAACTCAAGCGCGAACTGGTCGCCGGTGACCTCAAGGACCCCCGGACGGCCGCGCTGCCCGTGATCGCGGCATTGTGCGGCATGGCCGTACCGGCGCTCGTCTACATGCTCACCAACCTCACCGGGGGCGGCTCCCTGGCCGGCTGGGCGGTGCCCACGGCCACCGACATCGCCTTCGCACTGGCCGTGCTCGCCGTCATCGGCACCTCCCTGCCGAACGCGCTGCGGGCCTTCCTGCTCACCCTCGCCGTCGTCGACGACCTGTGCGCGATCCTGATCATCGCGGTGTTCTTCACCGACGACCTGAACTTCGCGGCGCTCGGCGGCGCGTTGGCCGGTCTCGCCGTCTTCTGGCTGCTGCTGAGGAAGGGCGTACGCGGGTGGTACGTCTACGTGCCGCTCGCGCTCGTCGTCTGGGCGCTGATGTACAACAGCGGCGTGCACGCCACCATCGCCGGGGTCGCGATGGGGCTGATGCTGCGCTGCACCCGGCGCGAAGGCGAGGAGCGCTCCCCCGGCGAGCACATCGAGCATCTGGTGCGCCCGCTGTCGGCCGGTCTGGCGGTGCCGCTGTTCGCCCTGTTCAGCGCGGGTGTCGCGGTGTCGGGCAGCACGCTGGCGAAGGTGTTCACCCAACCGGAGACGCTCGGGGTGGTGCTCGGCCTCGTGGTCGGCAAGGCGGTCGGGATCTTCGGCGGAACCTGGTTGACCGCCCGCTTCACCCGGGCCTCGCTCTCCGACGACCTGGCCTGGCCGGACGTCTTCGCGGTCTCCTCCCTCGCCGGGATCGGCTTCACCGTGTCGCTGCTCATCGGTGAACTGGCCTTCGAGGGTGACCAGGTGCTCACCGACGGCGTCAAGGCCGCCGTCCTCACCGGTTCCCTCGTCGCGGCGGTCCTGGCGACCGTCCTGTTGAAGCTGCGGAACGCCAAGTACCAGGCCCTGTGGGCCGCGGAGGAGCGCGACGACGACCTCGACGGCATCCCCGACATCTACGAACAGGGTGACCCGGCGTACCACCTGCGCATGGCGGAGATCCACGAACGCAAGGCCGCAGAACATCGCAGGCTTGCCGAAGTGGCGGGCGGGGCAGGCGTCGGCGACGACGGTCCGGCATGATCTGACAGGACCGTAGACAGGACCGTACAAACGCATATGAGGGAGACCCCGATGAGCGCACCCGACGGCAGCCCGGTCGGAGCCGAACGCAGCGTCGGCCAGTTGGTCGCCTCGGCGACGGCCGAGATGTCCGCGCTGGTGCACGACGAGATCGCGCTGGCCAAGGCCCAGCTCAGGCAGGACGTCAAGCGAGGAGTGATCGGCGGCGGGGCGTTCACCGCGGCCGGCGCGGTACTGATCTTCTCCCTGCCGATGCTGAGTTTCGCGCTGGCGTACGGCATCCGCACCTGGAGCGAATGGAACCTGGCGATCTGCTTCCTGCTGTCGTTCGCGGCGAACGTCGTGGTCGCCCTCGTGTTGACACTCATCGGCGTCGTCTTCTCCAAGAAGGCCAAGAAGGGCCAGGGCCCGCAGAAGGTCGCCGCGTCCATGAAGGAGTCGGCGGGTGTGCTGCAGAACGCCAAGCCGCACCCCCGTCGGCCCGCCCCGGCCGACGGCGCCGTCGAGGCTGTGGCACGCTCGACGTCATGACGGACCCCGCGACCACCCCGGCCGCCCCCTGGAATCAGCCCGCGTCTCCCGTACGGCTCGACGTGCCCGGCGCCAAGGAGCTGATCCACCGGGACGTGGCCGCCAACGGCGCACGCTTCCACATCGCGGAAGTCGGCGACGGACCGCTGGTGCTGCTGCTGCACGGCTTCCCACAGTTCTGGTGGACCTGGCGGCACCAGCTGGTCGCCCTCGCCGAGGCCGGCTTCCGGGCCGTGGCCATGGACCTGCGCGGGGTCGGCGGCAGCGACCGCACCCCTCGGGGTTACGACCCCGCGAACCTCGCCCTCGACATCACCGGGGTCGTACGGTCCCTCGGCGAGCCCGACGCCGCGTTGGTCGGCCACGACCTGGGCGGCTATCTGGCGTGGACGGCGGCCGTGATGCGCCCCAAGCTCGTCCGGCGGCTCGCCGTGTCGTCCATGCCGCACCCGCGGCGGTGGCGCTCGGCGATGCTCTCGGACGTCAAGCAGACCTCCGCGGGCTCCTACATCTGGGGATTCCAGCGGCCCTGGATCCCCGAGCGGCAGCTCACCGCCGACGACGGCGCCCTCGTCGGCCGGCTGATCCGGGACTGGTCGGGGCCGCGGCTGCCCGACGACGAGGCCGTGGAGGCGTACCAGAGGGCGATGTGCATCCCCTCGACCGCGCACTGCTCGATCGAGCCGTACCGGTGGATGGTGCGGTCCATGGCCCGCCCGGACGGCATCCAGTTCAACCGCCGGATGAAGCGGCCGGTCCGGGTGCCCACCCTCCACCTGCACGGTTCGCTCGACCCGGTGATGCGCACCCGCAGTGCGGCCGGGTCCGGGGAGTACGTCGAAGCGCCGTACCGTTGGCGGCTGTTCGACGGTCTGGGACACTTCCCGCACGAGGAGGACCCGGTGGCGTTCTCGACCGAACTCATCAACTGGCTGAAGGATCCCGAGCCCGACCGGTGAGTCGGCCAGGTCGCCCGCTATCCGGACGTGAACACCTGTTCCACGGAGAGCCACTTGCCCGGCGCATAGGCCAATTGGGGGGCGTGGGGGCGGTTATCGACCTTGGGGCGGGGGCACACGTCGGGGTATGGGCTGGACGCACGACTACAGTGACGCAGCACGCAACCGCCGCTCGGCCTCGGGCCTGAGCTCCCACCAGAGGGGCGGTCCGCAACTGCAGGGCACCGATCCCCGGCTGGGCATTCCGCGCATCCTGCGCCGCCGGGCCCGCTGGGTCTCGGCCCGGCTGCGCCATCCTCGTCCCTGACCCGTACGGGGCGACCCGCACAGGATCTCGCACCCCCGGCCCCGCCCGGCCTCAGAGCGCGCAGCTGTCGCTGTCCACCTGCTGGTTGGCCGTACGGCCCTTGGCGATGTCCTCCTCGACCTCGTCCGCGGTGAGGGCGTAGCCCGTCTCCGGGTCGTCGAGGGACTTCGCGAAGACCACGCCGTAGACCTTGCCGTCGGGCGTGAGCAGCGGGCCGCCGGAGTTGCCCTGGCGGACGGTCGCGTAGAGCGAGTACACATCACGGTGGACGGTGCCGCGCTTGTAGATGTCGGCGCCGTTGGCCGTGATGCGACCGCGCACGCGCGCGGGCCGGATGTCGTACGCGCCGTTCTCCGGGAAGCCCGCGACGATCGCGTCGTCGCTGCTGACGGCGTCCTTGGTGGTGAACTTCAGCGCGGGCGCCTTGAGGCTGGGCACGTCCAGTACGGCGATGTCGCGCTCCCAGTCGTAGAGGACGACCTTGGCGTCGTACTTGCGGCCCTCGCCGCCGATCTGGACGGTGGGTTCGTCGACTCCGCCGACCACGTGTGCGTTGGTCATCACCCGGCGCTCGCCGAAGACGAAGCCGGTGCCTTCGAGGACCTTGCCGCAACTCTGGGCGGTGCCCATGACCTTGACGATGGATCGCTTGGCGCGCTGGGCGACCGGGCTGCCGGCGAGTGCGGGGTCGGGGGGCTGGACCTCGGTGATCGGCTCGTTCGAGAACGGGCTGAAGACCTGCGGGAAACCGTTCTGCGTGAGGACCGAGGAGAAGTCCGCGAACCAGGTGTCCGCCTGGGTGGGCAGGGCACCGGCCACGCCCTGGAGCACCCTGGAGTTGCGGACCTCCTTGCCGAGCGTCGGCAGGGTCGTTCCGGCGAGTGCGGAACCGATCAGCCAGGCGACCAGGAGCATCGCGACGACGTTGACGAGGGCGCCGCCGGTGGCGTCCAGGGCGCGGGCCGGGGACCAGGTGATGTAGCGGCGCAGTTTGTTGCCGAGGTGGGTGGTCAGGGCCTGGCCGACGGAGGCGCAGACGATCACGATGACTACCGCCACGACCGCGGCGGCCGTGCTGACCTCGGAGTTGTCGGTCATCCAGTCCCAGATCACGGGCATGGCGTACACCGCGACGAGACCGCCGCCGAGGAAGCCGATCACCGAGAGGATGCCGACGACGAAGCCCTGTCGGTAGCCCACGATCGCGAACCAGACGGCGGCGACCAGCAACAGGATGTCGAGCACGTTCACCGCTTCAAGCCTCGCCTCGTCACTACGCGATCACTACAGGCCGACCGGGGGACCGGTCCGCCGCGCGGCGACAGGGGGACGCAGCAGGCCCCAGAAGACGCAGCACGGCAGACACCCTGTCATGAGCGCCAGTCGAGCGGGACCTGCTTCTCCCGGTCCCAGGGGCGCTCCCAGCCCGAGTAGTGCAGCAGACGGTCGATCACTCCGGCCGTGAAACCCCACACCAGGGCTGATTCGACCAGAAATGCCGGACCTGCGTACCCGCGGGGGTGCACGGCGGTGGCTCTGTTGGCGGGATCCGTGAGATCCGCCACGGGGACGGTGAAGACGCGGGCCGTCTCGTTCGGATCGACGACCCGGACCGGGGTGGGGCGGCGCCACCAGCCCAGGACGGGGGTCACGACGAAGCCGCTGACCGGGATGTAGAGCTTGGGCAGCACACCGAAGAGCTGGACGCCTGCCGGGTCGAGGCCGGTCTCCTCCTCGGCCTCGCGCAGGGCGGCGCGCAGCGGGCCGTCGGTCTGCGGATCGCCGTCCTCGGGGTCGAGCGCGCCGCCCGGGAAGGACGGCTGGCCCGCGTGCGATCGCAGCGAACCGGCGCGCTCCATGAGCAGCAGCTCGGGTCCGTCCGGGCCGTCGCCGAACAGGATCAGGACCGCCGACTGCCGACCCGAGCCGTTCTCCGGTGGCAGGAACCGGCTCAGCTGTAGCGGCTCGACCGTCTCGGCGGCGCGCACCACCGGGTCCAGCCAGGTGGGCAGGCCCGCCTTGTCCAGGACGACGTGGTCGGCCCACTCGTGGTTCCGCCCCGCGTGGTGCCCGTTGCCGGTGTCCGTGCCGCCGTCCGTCCGGCTCATGCGTGTCATAGCCACCCCCGTCGTTCTTCCGGTCCCAACGCCCGGAGGACCGCTGATCGTTCCACATGACGCCCACGTCCCCCTTGTGGGTGGCGGAGACCGGGGCGGGGAGGGCGCGAGGCGGCGTACGGAGCGAGGGGGATGTGCGCGCCGGCGTGCGTGCCGAAGCGGACGGGTGCGGTGGTGTGCGCGTCCGGGCGCTCGGTACGGTCCGTCATCCGGCGGCTCCGAGGGGCGGGGCCGGGATGCCGCCCGCGTCCAGGTAGGACTGCGGAGGCTTGAGGCGCTGGCCGGGGAAGCCGCCCTTCTCGTACTTCAGGAGCTTCCTGGCCTTCTCCGGGTCCGTCTCACCCTCGCCGAACGCCGGGCAGAGCGGGGCGATGGGGCAGGCGCCGCAGGCCGGTTTGCGGGCGTGGCAGATGCGGCGGCCGTGGAAGATCACGTGGTGCGACAGCATCGTCCACTCGCTCTTCGGGAAGAGCGCGCCGACGGCGGCCTCGATCTTGTCCGGGTCGGTCGCCTCGGTCCATCGCCAGCGCCGTACGAGCCGTTGGAAGTGGGTGTCCACGGTGATGCCGGGGCGGCCGAAGGCGTTGCCCAGCACGACGAAGGCGGTCTTGCGGCCCACGCCGGGCAGCTTGACGAGATCTTCCAGACGACCGGGCACCTCGCCGCCGTGGTTGTCCACCAGGGCCTTCGACAGCCCCATCACCGACTTCGTCTTGGCACGGAAGAACCCGCAGGGCCGCAGGATCTCCTCGACCTCCTGCGGGTCGGCCGCGGCCAGGTCCTCGGGGGTGGGGTACTTCGCGAAGAGCGCCGGTGTCGTCTGGTTGACCCGCAGGTCGGTCGTCTGCGCGGACAGGACCGTCGCCACGATCAGCTGGAAGGAGTTCTCGAAGTCCAGCTCCGGGTGCGCGTACGGATACACCTCGGCGAGTTCGCGGTTGATGCGGCGCGCACGGCGGACGAGGGCCGTCCGGGACTCTGGCTTGACCGCCGGGGCCTTTCTCCGGGCCGAGGGAGCCCCTCGCGTCGCGGCCGCCTCCGCCACCTCTGCCGTCTTCCGGGCGGTAGCGGCCTTCTTCACCGGGGCCGCTTTCGCCGGGGCCGCTTTCCTCACCGGAGCCGCTTTCGCCGGGGCCGTGGTCTTCCGGGCGGGATTCTCCGCCGCTGATGGATCGGACACCTTCGTCGCCTTTGCCGTTTTGTTCGCTCCCATGGGGCCCTGTTCGCCCACAGCGGAATCGCGCCGTACAACCACCCGCCCAGCCCCCTCGGCCTGTGCTCTCACCGGCGATTTGGACACCCGGCCAGCCTAAAGCCCGGCACCGACATCCGCCCCGGGCCCAGAAGATCGGCCCCCAATTGGACCCCTGACGCTTACCCCGGGACATGTGTGCGGCATCCTTGTGACAGATCACACTGTTTGGACCGTCCGGCAAGATGGGGAACACGGTCCCCTGGTAGTACGGGGAGCAAGATCCCCTGAGCAGGTCGACAAGGAGAGAACTCGTGGACGACGTTCTGCGGCGCGCCCCGCTCTTCGCGGCGCTCGATGACGAGCAGGCCGCGGAGCTCCGCGCCTCCATGAGTGAGGTGACCCTCGCGCGCGGTGACGCTCTGTTCCACGAGGGCGACCCGGGAGACCGCCTCTATGTGGTCACCGAGGGCAAGGTGAAGCTGCACCGCGCCTCGCCCGACGGCCGCGAGAACATGCTGGCCGTGCTCGGCCCCGGTGAGCTGATCGGCGAGCTGTCGCTGTTCGACCCCGGACCGCGGACGGCGACGGCCTCGGCGCTGACCGAGGTCAAGCTGCTGGGCCTCGGCCACGGCGACCTCCAGCCCTGGCTGAACGCGCGGCCCGAGGTGGCGGCGGCGCTGCTGCGCGCGGTCGCGCGGCGGCTGCGCAGGACCAACGACCAGATGTCCGACCTGGTGTTCTCGGACGTGCCCGGGCGGGTCGCTCGTGCGCTGCTGGATCTGTCCCGCCGGTTCGGGGTGCAGTCGGAGGAAGGCATCCATGTGGTGCACGACCTCACCCAGGAGGAGCTGGCGCAGCTCGTGGGCGCGTCCCGGGAGACCGTGAACAAGGCGCTGGCGGACTTCGCTCAGCGCGGGTGGCTGCGCCTGGAGGCCCGCGCGGTGATCCTGCTGGACGTGGAGCGACTGGCCAAGCGGTCTCGCTGACGCGGGGCCGGCGGTACACCGGTTCCGCCAGGTACGTCAGGCCGTGGTCGCTGCGGCCGCCCGTACGCCGATGGGGTTCGGCCCGTTTCTCGGGGCGGGCCCCGTCTTGTTGTGTCCAGGGTGTCCAGGAGCTTGTGCCCAGGGTGTCCAGTGGCGCCCGAACGCGCTCTCGACCCCCTGGAAGCGCCTGGGAGGGGTCTCTGGGGCCCGTGAGGGTGCTGAGGTCCGGTGTGACACCCCGGGTGCCCTGAAGCCCGGAGGCGGGCGCTCAGGCTCGCGAGCGGTCAGATCAGGCCGTGTTCGGTCAGGTACTCCAGCTGTGCCCGTACCGAGAGCTCCGCGGCGGGCCAGAGGGAGCGGTCGACGTCCGCGTAGACGTGGGCGACCACCTCGCCCGGGGCGCGGTGACCGTTCTCGACCGCTGTCTCGACCTGCGCCAGCCGGTGGGCGCGGTGGGCGAGATAGAACTCGACGGCGCCCTGGGCGTCCTCCAGGACGGGGCCGTGGCCGGGGAGGACGGTGTGGACGCCGTCGTCGACCGTGAGGGACCTCAGGCGGCGCAGGGAGTCGAGATAGTCGCCGAGACGGCCGTCGGGGTGGGCCACGACGGTCGTGCCGCGACCCAGGACGGTGTCACCGGTCAGGACAGCCCGGTCGGCCGGAATGTGGAAGCAGAGCGAGTCGGCGGTGTGGCCCGGGGTCGGAACGACACGGAGTTCCAGGCCGTCGAGCGCGACGACGTCACCCGCGCCCAGTCCCTCGTCGCCGAGCCGCAGCGCCGGGTCCAGGGCCCGTACGTTCGTCCCGGTCAGCTCGGCGAAGCGGGCGGCGCCCTCGGCGTGGTCGGGGTGGCCGTGCGTGAGGAGGGTCAGCGCGATGCGCCGGCCGGCCTTCTCCGCCGTGTCGACGACGTTGCGCAGATGAGCGTCGTCCAGCGGACCGGGGTCGATCACGACGGCCAGTTCGGAGTCCGGTTCGGAGACGATCCAGGTGTTGGTGCCGTCCAGCGTCATCACCGAGGCGTTCGGCGCGAGCACGTTGACGGCGCGCGCCGTGGCGGGGCCGGACAGAACACCGCCCCTGGGCTGGCCGGGAAGGGCTGCTGCGTCGGTCATGCGGAGGAGCCTTCCAGCGGGATGGGAGGAGTGCCACGGTGGCGGGCGGGCGCGGCGTCCCGGCGGGCGCGCGGCGGTGCGGGGACCGCGGGCGGAGCCCCGGGCCGGCCGCCCGACCGGTCCGGGAGGGCTGTCGCCGCGGTCATGTGGGGTCACCGGCGGCCGGAACGCGCTTGGTGAACTCGTCGTGGCCCGGCCAGGAGAGGATCACGTCGTCGTCCTCCAGACGGGCCCGAGCGAGGACGGGGGTCAGGTCGCGGGCGGGTGCGGCGGCGAGCGCGGCGGCGGCCGAGTCGTATTCCGCGAGCCTGCGCAGGGTGGCGATGGTGGGCGGCATCATCATCAGCTCGCCCTTGTCGTAGCCGTCCGCCGCGTCCCGGGGGCGGATCCACACCGTCCGGTCGGCCTCCGTGGAGGCGTTGCGGGTGCGCTGGCCCTGCGGGAGGGCGGCCACGAAGAACCAGGTGTCGTAGCGGCGGGCCTCGAACTCCGGGGTGATCCAGCGCGCCCAGGCGCCGAGGAGATCGGAGCGCAGGACCAGTCCCCGGCGCTCCAGGAACTCGGCGAAGGACAGCTCCCGGGCGGCCACCGCGGCGCGGTCGGCCTCCCAGTCGTCGCCCGTGGTGTCGCCGATCACGGTGTCGGGGCTCTGCCCGGCGAGCAGGACGCCCGCCTCCTCGTACGTCTCCCGGACCGCCGCGCAGACGATGGCCTGGGCGTCGGTCTCGTCGACGCCGAGGCGGGACGCCCACCACGCGCGCGTGGGGCCCGCCCAGCGGATCTGGTGGTCGTCGTCGCGGGGGTCCACCCCGCCGCCCGGATACGCGTACGCGCCCCCGGCGAAGGCCATGGAGGCGCGTCTGCGCAGCATGTGCACGACCGGCGTGTCGGCCGTGTCCTTGAGCAGCATGACGGTGGCGGCCCGCCTGGGGGTCACCGGTGTCAGCGTGCCGGCCGCGAGTGCGCGGATGCGGTCCGGCCACTCGGCTGGGTACCACTGCCCGTTTGCCATGGGCGGAGGCTAACTCGTAACGGGCTGATGTTCGAGTGAGCCTCCGCGATCTTGGTGGCCGTCAGGCTTCGGTCAGCTCCACCTGGAGTTCCACCTCGACCGGCGCGTCCAGCGGCAGGACCGCCACACCGACCGCGCTGCGCGCGTGGACGCCCCTGTCGCCGAAGACGGCACCGAGGAGTTCGCTCGCGCCGTTCAGTACGGCGGGCTGGCCGGTGAAGTCGGAGGCCGAGGCCACGAAGCCGACCACCTTCACCACACGTGCGACCCGGTCCAGGTCGCCCGCCACGGACTTGACCGCGGCGAGCGCGTTCAGCGCACAGGTGCGGGCGAGCTCCTTGGCCTCCTCGGGGGTGACCTCGGCGCCGACCTTGCCGGTGACGGGCAGCTTGCCGTCCACCATGGGCAGCTGCCCGGCGGTGTACACATACACGCCGGACTGGACGGCCGGCTGGTACGCGGCGAGCGGCGGGACGACCTCGGGCAGCCTCAGCCCGAGTTCCACGAGCTTCGCTTCGACGGCGCTCACGGCTTGGGCCGCTTCAGATAGGCCACCAGCTGCTCGGGGTTGTTCGGCCCGGGCACGACCTGGACGAGCTCCCAGCCGTCCTCGCCCCAGGTGTCCAGAATCTGCTTCGTGGCATGGACGAGCAGCGGCACGGTTGCGTATTCCCACTTGGTCATGTGGCCGACTTTATCCGCTGCCCGGCCGCCGTCCGGCACCGGTTCCTCGCCGTCCGGCACGGGTTTCCGTCGCCGTCCCGGTGGGCGTGACGACCTGGGCGGGCGGGCAGGAGCACCCAGCAGCGTGGGCCGCGCGTGGGCCGACAGGTGGGGGGCCGACAGGCGAGGAGGGCACAAGTTGTCCACAGCCTCCCGCGTATGCCGCGCGCGGACTGGTTAGGCTCGAATACGTGAGCAGGCTCCAGGTCGTCAGCGGCAAGGGCGGGACCGGAAAGACCACGGTCGCCGCCGCACTCGCGCTCGCCCTCGCGACCGAGGGGAAGCGCACCCTCCTGGTCGAGGTCGAGGGCAGACAGGGCATCGCACAGCTCTTCGAGGCGGAGGCACTGCCGTACGAGGAGCGGAAGATCGCGGTGGCCCCCGGGGGCGGGGAGGTGTACGCGCTGGCCATCGACCCCGAACTGGCCCTGTTGGACTACCTCCAGATGTTCTACAAACTCGGCGGGGCGGGCCGGGCCCTGAAGAAACTCGGTGCCATCGACTTCGCCACCACCGTCGCGCCCGGTCTCCGGGACGTACTGCTGACGGGCAAGGCCTGCGAGGCGGTGCGCCGCAAGGAGAAGAGCGGGCGGTTCACGTACGACTACGTGGTGATGGACGCGCCGCCCACCGGGCGCATCACCCGCTTCCTGAACGTCAACGACGAGGTGGCGGGCCTGGCGAAGATCGGCCCGATACACAATCAGGCCCAGGCCGTCATGCGGGTCCTGAAGTCCCCCGAGACGGCCGTGCACCTGGTGACCCTGCTGGAGGAGATGCCCGTCCAGGAGACGGCGGACGGCATCGCCGAGCTGCGGGCCGCGAAGCTGCCGGTGGGGCGGATCATCGTCAACATGGTGCGGCCGGAGACACTGGACGCCGACGAGCTGGAGTTCGCGCGCGCGGTGCCGCGTACGGCCGTCGCCAAGTCCCTGTCCACGGCGGGCCTGGGCGGCGCGCGGCGCGGCGGCAACGCCGAACGGCTGGTGGAGCCGCTGCTCGCGCAGGCCGAGGAGTACGCCGAGCGGTACACCCTGGAGCACGAACAGCGGGCGGTACTGGGCGAGCTGGGCCTGCCACTGCACGAACTGCCGCTGCTCGCCGAGGGCATGGACCTCGCGGGCCTGTACGAACTCGCCACGGAACTGCGTCAGCAAGGGATCTCATGACTCCGGACCCGGCCGCCTCGCGCGACGCGGCGCACGCCCACGCCTCGGACCCCGACCACGCCCCGTCCCATGCGCCCGACGGACATCGCGTGATCAGCTCGACCCGGCCGCTGGCCGTCGACCCCCTGCTGGACGACCCGCGGACCCGCATCGTGGTGTGCTGCGGCGCCGGCGGTGTGGGCAAGACGACCACGGCGGCCGCCCTCGGACTGCGGGCCGCCGAGCGCGGCCGCAAGGTGGTCGTGCTCACCATCGACCCGGCCCGGCGGCTCGCCCAGTCCATGGGCATCGACTCGCTGGACAACACCCCGCGCCGGGTGAAGGGCATCGACGGGGACGGCGAACTGCACGCCATGATGCTCGACATGAAGCGCACCTTCGACGAGATCGTCGAGGCGCACGCGGACCCCGACCGGGCCTCCGCCATCCTGAGCAATCCCTTCTACCAGTCGCTCTCGGCGGGCTTCGCGGGCACGCAGGAGTACATGGCGATGGAGAAGCTGGGCCAGCTGCGGGCCCGTGACGAGTGGGACCTGATCGTCGTCGACACCCCGCCGTCGCGTTCGGCGCTGGACTTCCTGGACGCGCCGAAGCGGCTGGGTTCGTTCCTCGACGGCAAGCTGATCCGGGTGCTGCTGGCGCCCGCGAAGGTCGGCGGGCGGGCCGGGATGAAGTTCCTGAACGTCGGCATGTCGATGATGACGGGCGTCCTGGGCAAGCTGCTCGGCGGTCAACTCCTCAGGGACGTGCAGACGTTCGTGGCCGCCATGGACTCCATGTTCGGCGGCTTCCGTACCCGCGCCGACGCCACGTACAAGCTGCTCCAGGCGCCCGGCACGGCCTTCCTGGTGGTGGCGGCGCCGGAGCGGGACGCGTTGCGCGAGGCGGCGTACTTCGTGGAGCGGCTGGCGGCCGAGGACATGCCACTGGCGGGGCTCGTGCTCAACCGTGTCCATGGCAGCGGCGCGGCCCAGTTGTCCGCCGAGCGCGCGCTCGCCGCCGCTGAAAATCTTGACGAGCCCCGCATTGTGGATCAGATGGACGGGAAAGCAGTTCGTAACTCTCCCGACACGTACGACAGTTCAGCCAGTCCAGAACCGCCCGCAACGACCGGTCCGCAGGACGGTTCCCCCGCCGCGGACCTGACGGTGGAACAACTCACAGCCGGCCTGCTCCGACTGCATGCCGAGCGGATGCGCCTGCTCTCCCGGGAACAGCGCACGCGTGACCGCTTCACCGCGCTTCATCCCGAGGTGGCCGTGGCCGAAGTGGCCGCGCTGCCCGGTGATGTCCATGACCTGGCGGGTCTGCGGGACATCGGGGCCCGGCTCGCGGCCATAAGGCCGGAGTTGCCCACCTCCGACAACTGACTGACTGGCTGCCTGCCCGACTCACGGCATGTCTGGCTGACTCAGGGCATGCATGTCTGGCTGGCTGGCTGGCGGAAGGCTGAGGAGCCGTCCGTGGCCAGAAATCCGATCCACGCCTCGGGGCACCCGAGAGCCGGCACACCTGCCCGACGCGCCGACACCTCAAGGGCGCCCTCGACCGACGTGGCCCGGAAGGGGCCTCGCTCTCAGCTCACCGCCGCGTAGTTCTCGTACATCTCGTCATCGTCGAGCGGCAGAATGCCCGCGCCACGCTCGTACTCCGTGCGCGCGGTCTCCAGCAGCCTGCGCCACGACGTGACGGTCGGTCGCCTGCGCAGCAGTGCGCGGCGCTCGCGCTCCGTCATTCCTCCCCACACGCCGAACTCGACGCGGTTGTCCAACGCGTCCGCCAGGCACTCCGTCCGCACCGGGCATCCGGTGCACACCGCCTTGGCCCTGTTCTGCGCTGCTCCTTGAACGAACAGTTCATCCGGATCGGTAGTGCGGCAGGCAGCCTGCGCACTCCAGTCGGTTACCCAGCCCATACCGGCGCCGTCCTCTCCCGAATCGAGGCTCCCCCACGGCGGCAGCGGCATATTCACCGCCGCCAGTTGAGGACGTTACGGAAGGTGGGCACAGCGCAACACCCCCTTCGGGCCCAATCTTGAATGGCCCGAACGGACTATGCGTAAGCGGCAGATCACCCGCGGGAGTGACCTGAGGACATACGTGACTATCCCGTCAGAACGGGGCAGTTGACATGCGTCACAACGGACACCGAATGACACACGAGGTGGATTCGGACACGGCACCGGAAAAAAATCGGAAGAACGTCAGAACGATTCGGGCTCGCTGGACGTACTTGATACAAGGGCCTACGGCTGTGACAGTTGAGAGCAGCTTAGGCCAAGGCCTGCGCGCGTGTCCGGCGAATGAGAACGTAGACAACCACTCATGTTCTCTTCTTCTCGTCACGCCTCGGTGCCGTCATGCCTCAGTGCCGTCGCGCCGTGGGCAACGGATGTCACGATCCGGCACCCGTACCCCTCTGGACGCACCCGCTCCTTCGGAACGGTCATCGGTACGGATTAGGCTGCCTCCATGCCAAACAAGCGCTCGGGTGGTGGTCTGTCCCCCACACAGCAGGCCGCCAAGTTCCTAGGTGTCAGCGTGCTCGCCGGTGCCGTGATGGCGGGCATCGCCCTGCCCGCGGTCGGCGCCCTCGGGCTGGCGGCCAAGGGTTCCGTCGAGGGGTTCGACGAACTCCCCGCCAACCTCAAGCAGCCACCGCTGAGCCAGCGCACCACGATCCTCGACAGCAAGGGCGACTCGATCGCCACGGTGTACAGCCGCGACCGTACGGTGGTCGATCTCAAGGAGATCTCGCCGTACATGCAGCAGGCGATCATCGCCATCGAGGACGCCCGGTTCTACCAGCACGGCGCGGTCGACCTGAAGGGCGTCCTGCGCGCGCTGAACCGGAACGCGCGGGAGGGCGGTGTCGCCCAGGGCGCGTCCACGCTGACGCAGCAGCTGGTGAAGAACGTGGCGGTGGAGGAGGCCGGTGACGACCCGACGCTGGTCGCCCAGGCCACCCAGCAGACCCTCGGCCGGAAGATCAACGAGCTGAAGAAGGCGATCCAGCTCGAGGAGGAACTCAGCAAGAAGAAGATCCTCGAGAACTACCTGAACATCACGTTCTTCGGTCAGCAGGCCTACGGCGTCGAGGCCGCCTCCCAGCGCTACTTCTCCAAGTCCGCCAAGGACCTGGACGTCGAGGAGGCCGCACTCCTCGCCGGCATCGTGCAGTCGCCCAGCCGGTACGACCCGGTGAACGACCCGCAGGAGGCCACCAAGCGGCGCAACACCGTGCTGCAGCGCATGGCCGATGTCGGCGACATCTCGCAGACGGACGCCGACAAGGCCAAGAAGAAGCCACTCGGCCTCGACATCAGCAAGCCGAAGAACGGCTGCATCACAGCGGTGAAGGGCGCGGGCTTCTTCTGCGACTACGTCCGCGAGGTCTTCCTGAACGACCCGATCTTCGGCAAGACCAAGGAAGACCGGGCCAAGATCTGGAACCAGGGCGGTCTGACCATCCGGACGACGATGGACCCGCAGGCCCAGAAGTCGGTCCAGGCCTCCGTCAAGGAACACGTCCGGCAGAAGGACGAGGTGGCCACCGCCGCCACCATCGTGGAGCCGGGCACCGGCAAGATCCTCGCCATGGGGCAGTCCAGGCCGTACGGCCTGGACACCAAGAAGAACGAGACGTCGATCAACCTCTCGGTCGACGAGTCGATGGGTGGCGGAGCGGGCTACCAGCCCGGTTCGACGTTCAAGCCGATCGTCGCCGCGGCGGCCATCGAGGACGGCATGTCCCCGGGGAAGATCTACTCCGCGCCGTACGAGATGGCGTATCCGAGCCCGATCTCCACCTGTGACGGCGGCACCTGGCGCAACGGCACCGGCACCAACGCCGCGAAGCTCGAGAACGAGAGCGCGAGCGAGGTCGGCCCGTACTCGATGGAGAAGGCGACCGCGCTGTCGGTCAACACCTACTTCGTGCAGATGATCGCGGACATCGGCATCTGCCCGGTGACGAAGATGGCCGGCAAGATGGGCGTCGAGCGGGCCGACGGCCGCAAGATCGACCAGGCTCCGTCGATCGCGCTCGGCACGCAGGAGATGTCCCCGCTGACCATGGCGAACGCGTACGCCACCTTCGCCGCGCGCGGCATGTACTGCACGCCGGTCGCCATCGATTCCATCACCCAGCGGGTCGGCGAGAAGTCGAAGTCGCTGGAGGTCCCGAAGTCGACGTGTTCGCGTGCCATGTCCGAGAAGACCGCCGACACGATCAGCACCCTCCTCGAGGGCGTGGTCGAGGACGGTACGGGCAGGGAGGCCGGCCTCGGCAGCAGCCGTCCCAGCGCCGGCAAGACCGGTACGACGGACTTCCGTTACGCGGCCTGGTTCGTGGGCTACACCCCGAACATGGCCGGTGCCGTCTGGGTCGGCGACCCCGCACACAAGCGCCGCATGGTGAACATCACCATCGGCGGCGAACGGTACGACAAGGTCTTCGGCGGCAGGGTCCCCGGCCCGATCTGGCGCGACATGATGTCAGGCGCCCTGGAGGGCAAACCGAACCCCGACTTCAACCGCGTCTACATCCCCGACGAGCGGCCGGACCGCGGCCGTGGGGACGACGACAACGGCAACGGAAACGGGAACGGCGACGACAACGGCAACGGTGACGACGGCGGCAACAACGGCTCCGACGGCGGCACCACCTTCCCGACCCCGGATTTCACCATCCCGGAGAACTGGTTCCAGGGCCAGACGAACGGCGGGAACAACGGGAACGGCAACGGCGGGTTCGGGTGACGGACCGGGATACGGCCGCGGTTCGGGTGACCGACCGGGATACGGCCGCGGTTCGGGTGACCGATCGGGATACGGCCGCGGTTCGGATGAGAGCCGTGGCTGTGACCCGCTTCGGGTGAGAGCCCTGGTCGTGCCGGCGGTTCGGTGACGGTCGTGGTCAGGTCGGCGGTCCGCTGACGGCCATGGCGGTGGACCAAGAGATACGGCCAAGAGAAACGGCGGTGGGGGCGCCCCGGGAGAAGGGGCGCCCCCACCGCCGTCGTGCGGGAGGGCTGGAGGAAGCCGGAGGGGCGCCGCGGGCCGGAGGGCCCGGCGGGAGCCGAAGGGGCGACGCCAGCCGGAGGACCCTGCGGAGGCAGGAGGGCCGCCGCCGGCCGGAGGGCCGACGCTGGCCGGAGGGTGCTCAGCCGCCCGCGAGCTGCTGCTTGACGATGGCGGCGACACGGCCGCCCTCGGCGAGCCCGGCCACCTTCGGGTTGACGATCTTCATGACCTGGCCCATCGCGCGCGGACCCTCGGCACCGGCGGCCCGCACCTCCTCGACGGCCTGGACGACGATCTGCCGCAGCTCCTCGTCGGACAGCTGCTTGGGCAGGTACTCGGCGAGGAGCTCGCCCTCCGCCTTCTCCCGCTCGGCCGACTCGGTACGACCGCCCTGGGCGAAGGCTTCCGCGGCCTCGCGGCGCTTCTTCGCCTCCTTGGTGATCACCTTGAGCACCTCGTCGTCGGAGAGCTCACGCTTCTCCTTGCCCGCGACCTCTTCCTTCGTGATCGCGGTGAGCGTCAGCCGGAGCGTCGAGGAGCGGAGCTCGTCGCGCTCCTTGATGGCGGCGTTGAGGTCTTCCTGCAGCTTCGACTTGAGCGTGGTCATGGCGTCGATTGTCGCAGGTGTGGCGTGAGAAGCGCGCCTTGATTTCGCTGGTGTGTGCGGATCGGGTACGGAAGCCGGAGTGGGTTGTCCACAGGGAGAGTTGACGATCGGTGACGATCGGCGGTGGTGGCCGACGGTTGTCCACAGGCGGGCGCTCGGGCTCGGCGGGGTCTGACACGATGGACACATGCGAGCGCGATACGGAGTACCTCTGGGGATCGCGGCGGTCGGTGCCGCCGGTGTGGTGTACGCGGCGGGTTTCGAGGCCCGCTCCTTCCGGCTGCGGCGGGTGACGGTGCCGGTGCTGCCACCGGGCATGCGGCCGCTGCGCATACTCCAGGTGTCCGACATCCACATGGTGAGCGGGCAGCGCAAGAAGCAGCGCTGGCTGCGGTCCCTGGCCGGGCTGCGCCCCGACTTCGTGATCAACACCGGGGACAACCTCTCCGACCCCGGGGGCGTCCCCGAGGTGCTGGACGCGTTGGGCCCGCTGATGGAGTTCCCCGGCGCCTATGTCTTCGGCTCCAACGACTACTACGGCCCGAAGCTGCGGAACCCCGCGCGCTACCTCCTGGAGAAGGTCCAGGGACGACACGGTCTGAACGGCAACAAGCCGGTGGTCGGCGCCATCCACAACCCGTGGGAGGACCTGCGGGACGGCTTCGACGGGGCGGGCTGGCTCAACCTCACCAACACCCGCGGCACGCTGAAGGTCGAGGGCATGTCGGTCGAGCTGACCGGCCTGGACGACCCGCACATCAAGCGGGACCGGTACGCGCGGGTGGCCGGGGGTCCGTCGGACTCCGCCGACCTCTCCCTGGGCGTCGTCCACGCCCCCTACCTCCGCACCCTCGACGCCTTCACCGCCGACGGATATCCCCTGATCCTCGCCGGCCACACCCACGGCGGACAGCTCTGCGTCCCCTTCTACGGCGCCCTCGTCACCAACTGCGACCTCGACACGGACCGCGTCAAGGGCCTCTCCACCCATACGGCCGACGGCCGCACCGCCTACATGCACGTCTCCGCCGGCTGCGGCACGAACCGCTACACCCCGGTGCGGTTCGCGTGTCCGCCGGAGGCTTCGCTGCTGACGTTGGTGGGGCGGGAGGTGTAGGGCTGCGCCTGCGCCTGGGCCGCGGCGAGGCCCTCTCCGGTGCCTGGCGTGCGGGTTCGGTGCCCTGGCGTGCAGGGTGCCTCCGACACGGACGCCCACCCGTACGGATCGCCCCGGATCGCCCGTTTCGTCCGGTCGCCTTAGCGTGAGCGCATGACCGCACCGATACCCAGGGACATCCCCGACCTGCCCGCGATCTCGGGCATGCCCGCGCCGGTGACGTCCGTCGTCCCCGCGACGGCTGTGGTGGCACCGGCACGGCGCCCGCTTGCGGGGACGTACCGTGCCCTGGTCGCGCTGGCGGCGGCAGCGGCCGTGGTGACCGAGATGGTGCTGGGCAGCCCGCTGCGCGCGTTCAGCCACTTCTCGGTCCAGAGCACCGCCCTGGTGGCACTGGTCCTCGCCGCCTCGGCACGCCGCGCCTGGTCGGCCCGCCGCCCGCTCCCGTCCGCGGTGACGGGGGGCACGGTTTTCTACGCCGTGATCACGGCGTCGGTGTACCACCTGCTCCTCACGAACGCCCCGGCGACCTTCTCCATGACGGTGACGTCGACGGGCGCCCCGGTCACCCCGACCGGCTGGCTCGCCCTGACCGACCTCGCCTTCCACACCGTGATCCCCCTCGCGGTGGTGGTGGACTGGCTGCTGCTGACCCGCCCGACCCCACCCCGCCTGATCCACGCGGTGGCCTGGCTGATCTACCCCCTGGTGTACCTGGCGTCCACGCTCGGCCGTGCCGCCCTGGTGACCGCCGACTGGCCGGCCCCGTACCTCTATCCATTCCTGGACGTCGACCGCCACGGCTACAGAGATGTCCTCGGCAACGCCCTCCTCCTGGGCCTGGCTTTCTGCGCCATCGCCCTCCTCCTCGTCGTCGCCGACCACCTCCGCCCCGACCCGGTGCACCCCCGCCGGGGGCGCCCCGACCGCCGTGACCGCCACCCCGAAAACCGGATTTCGTCTCCGGCCACCGGTGGGCTAAAGTAAACGACGTCGCCGCGACAAGCAGCGACAATCGGGGTGTAGCGCAGCTTGGCAGCGCGCTTCGTTCGGGACGAAGAGGTCGTGGGTTCAAATCCCGCCACCCCGACGCTGGTCAGAGGCCACATACGGATTTCCGTATGTGGCCTCTGTCGTGTTCGGGGGCCAAACAGAGGGCCAGACGAATTTGATCAGGCCATTGCGTCACCCTCTCCTTGCTCCCCGTCTCCTCCTCTTCCTGATCTTGGCGGAAGATCGCGTTCATCCCTTCGGCCCTCAGCATGATCACGGGCCGGAGGTGACTGCCGTGTGCGACCAGCAGAGCGATCCTCTCCAGGGGGATGCCGTGGTCGGACAGCAGGGGCAGGAAGCTGTGCCGGAGTTTCTTGGGGTCCACTCCGGATTCAGGCCAGCCTTTTCCCAGGTGAGGGGCCGCGCCTCTGCCGTGCGGGGCCTTCGCTTGCTCCAGCAGGGTCGTCCCGTGGCGCTGGTTCGTCGAGCGGACCTGCGGTCGGCTCGTGCACCACCGGCGCCTGGCCCGCGACTACCACGGCCACCCACACCTCTCCGGAACCATCACCCGCCTTGCGATGATCGGCTTGATGAGCGTCGCCTCACCCGCGAAGTCACGCTGTACCGGCGCGGCACATGGCTCGCCCGGACAGGCCTCGGCGGTCAGGTGTCAGCCTTTGTCGAAGCCGCGGAAGGTTCCTGATCCGTCAGCGGCGTCGGCGAACTCGGCGAAGTCCATGTTGGCGATGCTGAGGTTGGCCGAGACGTCAGGGAACCACTGCGCAGGGAGCCTGAACGTTCGCCCGGGCTCGTCCGAGAGATCCACGGCCAGAAGCGGATGCCCCGGTTCCTTCATCGTGGTCGCGTCCGCCAGAAAGACGTGGATGATCCGGGCATCCTCATCCGCGGCGTCCTCTTCATCCATCAATGCCTGGACCCCCACGTCGGCGAAGCGAAGTTCGCTGACATATGTGGCATGCGGGTACTCGCCGGCCGCGTCGAGCACAGTTCGAACCGCGTCCCAGGCTCCGTCGTCACCGAAGTCGGTACGCAGCACCAGCGAGGTCAGATCATCAGGCTGAGGCAGAGGCATCCCGTGATCCTCTCAGCCGACGCTGACATCAACCGTCACACCCACTGCGCCTGCGGAACCGCTCAAACGACCTTCAGGGCGGTTCGCTTCGCACGCTGCCGGCTCCTGGGCTGAACGGATGATCCCGCAGTGTCTGATCACCTCTGGCCGGCCCCTTGACCGTACATTCATCGCCAGTCCGGTCGAAGTGCACAGTGGGTCAGGAGATGCGTATGCGGAGCCGGTTTCGCCTGTCGTTCGCGCTGGTAGCGGCAGTTGCTCTGGGGAGCTTGGGTGTCGAGAGTGCTCACGCTCAGAATGACGGCTCGCTCGTCTCTCTTCTCGACGGCGCATCGACCAAGCTCTTGGGTAACTCTGCCCTCCCGCTCCTCAACAGCCCGTCAGTCGTCCTGGCCTGTTTCCCCAGTGGGCAGACAGGAACGAACAACCACTTCAACGGCACGCAGAACGTCCACTGCAGCCAAAGCGCCACCCAGACGGACAGCGGCGGCGGTAATGGCGGGGGAGGCATCACCGGCTACGAGGTGATCAACGCCGGCACATTTGATCTGGCCGCGGGCGAGAGTGATTCCGCTGCCGGCTTCTGTCCCGAGGGGAAGCGCCCCCTCAGTGGCGGCGCGCAAGTTGACGGCGGAGTGGGCGACAACCTCCGCCTGAACTACTCCTACCCACACCAGATCGATCCGAGAGAATGGGTGGTCGGGGTGACCAACGAGGGCGATAGCTCGGTTCAGGGCCGCTTCTTCGTCATCTGTGCGAACGTCGCCGAATAGTCCCACGACCCCGACAGATGAACAGCAGTTCAGAGGGCCTTTGCCGAGTCGGTAAGGGCCCTCTGGCGTTGCGACGTGTGTGACGGGGTGGACCCGGTGCCGATGGGGTGACACGGGGCTCGGGCATCGGGGAGCGGGAGCGTGGGTCGGTGGTCAGGCGGGGAGCCAGGTGGGCCACTGGGGTGGGACGTTGCTTATGGGGCAGAGGCCGGAGTCGGCGGGGTAGCCGTCCAGGGTGCCTCGGGTTGCGAAGAGCCACCAGGCCAGCCCGACCGTCGCTACGACGACCAGCAGCGTCGGCAGTGTGGCGCGGAGCGCCCTCGGTGCGCGAAGCGTCAGGCGTCGGCCGATGGCCAGCGCCACGAGTCCGACGAGTGCCTCGGCTCCCACGACGAGAGGGAGCAGCAAGTTGAGTTCGAGGCGTCCGCCGGCGTCGTAACCCGCGTCGCAGTACGCGCGCGCCCAAACGGTCAGTGACCAGGCGGCGCAGCCCATGGCGACGCCGAGCAAGGCGGAGCCCGCCCAGGGAAGACATGAGATGGAACTCGGCTCGGATGTGTGCACGACATGACACGACAGCGAACGCGCCGTCCTCGGTTCCGAGGTGGGGCGTGTGGGGTGTGGGGTGTGGGGTGTGAGAGGTCAGAGGGTTAGGGGGAGGGTTTGCAGGCCTCGGGTCAGGCGGGTGTGGCGCCAGGGGAGGGTTTCGACGGGGACCGCCAGGCTGGCGTGGGGGTGGCGGGTGAGGACGGCTTGCAGGGCGAGTTCGGCCTCGGCTCTGGCCAAAGGGGCCCCCAGGCATCGGTGGATGCCGTGGCCGAAGGCGAGGTGACCGGCGGCGGGGCGGGTGAGGTCCAGGCGGTCGGGATCGGGGAATCGGTCCGGGTCGCGGTTGGCGGCGCCTGGTGCGATGAGGACCGGGGCGCCTGCGGGGATCTCCGTACCGCCGAGTGTGAGGGCTTCGGTGCTGTAGCGGAACGTGGCGATCCCGACGGGCGAGTCGTAGCGCAGCAGCTCGTCCAGCGCGCTGCCGAGGAGCTGCGGCTCGGCCCTCAGGCGCGCGAGCGACTCCGGGTGCCGGAGGAGGGCGAGGGCCGCGTTGCCGATGAAGTTGGTGGTGGTCTCGTGGCCGGCCACCAGCAGGAGTACGGCGAGCGATACGAGTTCGTCCTCGGACAGGCGGTCCTGGCCGTCGCGTACGGCGATGAGGTCGTCGAGCAGACTGTTGCCGGGTGCGGTGCGCTTGGTGGCGACCAGGGCGGTCATGTAGTCGCCGACGGCGTGGGAGGCGGCGTCGATCCGTTGCGGGTCTCCGGCGGCGAACAGGTCGCTCGACCAGGTGCGTACGGATGCGCGGTCGGACTCGGGCACCCCGAGCAGCTCGCAGATGACCGTGACGGGCAGCGGGACAGCGAGGTCGGCGACGAGGTCCACCGTTCCGTGGTCCGGCCAGGCGTCGAGCAACTCGTCGACCAGGCCCGAGATGTAGGGGCGCAGCCGTGCGACCGCCCCGGTGGTGAACGCCTTCGTCACCAGAGCCCGTAGCCGGGCGTGTTGTGGGGGGTCGGTGGCGAGCATGTTCCGGGAGACGGCCGGGTGGAGATCGCGTTGCGACGGCCGGCCGGCGAAGAATTGCGTGGTGTCCTTCGAGAGCCGGGGGTCGGTGAACGCCTCCCGGGCCTCGGCGTAGCCCGTGACCAGGTAGCTGTGGCGGCCTCCTGAACCGGTGGGCACCTTTCGTACCGGTGCCGCTTCGCGCAGGCGGGCGTACGTGGGGTAGGGGTCGGCGAAGAACGCGGGGTCCTGCAACGGGTCGATTGCGCCGGTGGGGCGGGGGTCTTCGGTCGGGCGGGGGTCTTCGGTCGGGCGGGGGT
>NZ_JAVRFJ010000129.1:0-459 GCF_031845845.1 Streptomyces gottesmaniae | reverse complement strand
GCTCAGGCCACTCCCGAGACCCGGCAGGCGTTGCGTGACCGGTTGACCACTGTGGTCAGTGGAACTGCGGTCAGTTTCCGGCCCGTGGATGGAGTGCACGCTCTCTCGGTAGACCGTCGCGGGGCCTCCGCAGCCCTGACGCTGCTGGAGCGCCCGGCAGACGAGGTCGGGGCACGTGTCTCTGACTCGTGGGGAGAGCTTGCAGACCCCAGCACCCCGCTCGACCGAGCAGCAGAGCTCTTGGATTTCCCGGCGCCACCGGTCACATCCGCTGGCGGTGAAGGCGGATGCTGACGGCCAGAGAACTACTGGTCCCCCTGCTGCGGCATGAACTACGTGCGGCCCGCACTCTTCCGTTGTACGTCGGCATCACTTCTGCCCTGGTAGTCGTCCTTGCCCCGTTGCTGGCCTTAGCTAGCCTGGAGTCCGCTGTGGGAGCGACTCTGCTTCGTATTGCGA
>NZ_JAVRFJ010000128.1:0-462 GCF_031845845.1 Streptomyces gottesmaniae | reverse complement strand
ATCTGTATCCGCTGCATGGTCTGTTGTCCGTTCCCGTGCGGAATCAGTAGGTTTGGCTCCTGATTTTTACGAGAAAAAAGACATTCATGTCCATGTTCCCGAAGGTGCAACGCCGAAAGACGGTCCGAGCGCAGGCATTGCTATGACTTTGGCGATGGTGTCCGCCTTTACCAAAATTCCGGTGCGTGCCGATGTTGCCATGACGGGCGAAATTACCCTGCGCGGCGAAGTCCTGCCGATCGGCGGTCTGAAGGAAAAACTGTTGGCTGCGCTTCGCGGCGGCATCAAACACGTCCTGATTCCGAAAGACAATGTCAAAGACCTGGAAGAAATCCCTGAAAACGTGAAAACCGGATTAACCATCCATCCGGTCAAATGGATAGACGAGGTATTGGCTTTGGGTTTGGAAAGCCGGCCTGAGTCTTGGGCAGAACCTTCTGCCGCGGAAGCGGCGGCGGAATC
>NZ_JAVRFJ010000127.1:0-463 GCF_031845845.1 Streptomyces gottesmaniae | reverse complement strand
CACCACCACATGGACGTGGCGCGGGCCTGGCTGTGGGACGGAAACCGGGCAAAGGCCCTCACCGAGCTGGAGACGGCTGAGCGGATCGCGCCGCAGCTCGTGCGGAACCATCCCATCGCCCGTTCAACGCTTCGCAGCATCGTCTACGCGGAACGAGCAGCCACGAGGGAGAAGCTGCGGCACATGTCCGACCGCTTTCACCTGGACGGATAGGGGTCGTATTCCTCCGGCTCATATTCGAGGCTCGTCCTGTCCCTAACTTCGGGGCATGACGCGACGACGTTCTTCTCATCTTCCTTCGCAGGGAACCGAGTTAGGCACGGCGGCACCTTTCCGTCCACTGCTCGGCGACCTCGCCACGGACAGCGCTCGCGATGGCCGTGTGGGTGTCGTAGTCGCTCTCCCTGGTGAGGGCTCTGCGACGACGTACCACCTGCGTCCGGCTGGTAGCGGGGCCCCCTGG
>NZ_JAVRFJ010000126.1:0-463 GCF_031845845.1 Streptomyces gottesmaniae | reverse complement strand
ATATATTCGTCCGCAACCTTGTTTCAAAGCATGTACACCTTGAACGCAAGGCAATCGGCATGAAACAGTATTATTGGTATAAATGCGTAACCTCGTTGGACAATCCCGCGGGCGTAAGCGGCGTAGAAGCCGCAAATTGGAAACCGCCTAAAGAAGCCTTCAAATACTATAAATCATCAAGCCGGCACCAAAAGTTCAAGAAAAAAGTGCCTTGGGCGGTTTGGGCGTTGATTGCGGTTGTAGGGTTTGTAGGCTGGAAAAGTTACGGCATGTTTCAAGTTTACAGCAAAGCCACAGACAGCCGGATTGAGCAGGAAGCGCAAAAAGAAAGCGTTGTGCAGACGATGACGGAGCAGACGGCATCATCAGAAACAGCGCCTTTTGAGCATTCCGACAATCTGAAACCTGAAGACTTTGTGCCGACTTTGCCCGAAAAGCCCGAAAGCAAGCCTATTTATAACAC
>NZ_JAVRFJ010000125.1:0-465 GCF_031845845.1 Streptomyces gottesmaniae | reverse complement strand
ACTCACCTGACCGTTGGGCAGGGCGTCGCCGAAGGCTTCCATCTTGGCGCCAACCTCGATCCACTCCTTAGCAGGGTCAGAGGTTGGCAAGATTCCGGCTCCAGCGAACATTCTCACCTGGCGCGAGTCCTCACTGAACTGTCCACAGCGCAGCGCTCGGGCCCACTGTCCCGACCCGTCCGAGCTCATCCAGCCCACCGGCCCGGCGACCCGTCCCCGGTCCAAGTGCTCTATCTGCGCGATGAGCTCGTAAGAGGCCTCGCGGGGGGTGCCACACACGGCGGCGGTCGGGTGCATTGCATCGACGATGCGCGCTGCGTTGGAGCCGTTCACCCTAGCGGTGACATCGGTCGCCAAGTGGACGACATTGGGGAGCTCCACACGGAAAGGACCGCGGATGACAGGATCAGTCAGCCCGGCCTGGGCCAGTCGCCCGGTGACCGAGGCCACCGCCAGCTCGTGTTC
>NZ_JAVRFJ010000124.1:0-466 GCF_031845845.1 Streptomyces gottesmaniae | reverse complement strand
ATTCTGTGGAGCCCCGAAACCCTGCACGTCGACGCGGTGTTCGACGTCCAACGCGGCCGTGAATTCGGCCTGCAGCAACACCAAGTACCCACCACCTTGCTGACCTACGAGGATCGCTACGGCAGGAAGGCGGAGGCCGAAGTCCGCGAGCTGGGCAGCTTCTGCATCACGCAGGCAGAGATTCCGCGACTACAGGCCTTCTGCTCCGCCGTGTCGGCGAGGATCAATGCCGTCATGGACGGCCTCACCAGTCCAGGCTTGCCCGGAAAGCGTGCCAGGCGTCTGGAACGGGCCGCCCGGCACCTACTGCAGGCATACCAGCGCACCCACAGTGACCTCGGCGTGTGGGAGCAAGAGACCGATGAGCTGCACCTGGACTACGTCATAGCCCTGGAAGCCCTGATGGTCAGCCCCAAAGACAAACACGAAGGAATCAGCCAAAGGATCCGCACCCGAGCTAGCGCTC
>NZ_JAVRFJ010000123.1:0-468 GCF_031845845.1 Streptomyces gottesmaniae | reverse complement strand
AGACCAGGCTGAATTTGTCGACGGGCGCGACTTGCGGGGCGTTGCCCAGTTGCAGGGCTTTGAAGTAGGCGAGCCAAGATGCGCCGGTGGCGAGTCCGGACAAAACCAGAAACGTCCGGTTGCGCCCCGTGAAGCCGTTTACGCCCTGCCATTTGCCGGTGTAGGTCAAAAACAATACCAAGGCGGCGAGGATGACCAAGGTGCGGATAAAGGCGGCGAAATCCGAATCTATGCCCTGCAAGCCCATTTTGGCGAAAACGGCGGTCAATGAGGCGAAGCCTGCCGATGCCAATGCCCAAAACAGCCATGCGTTGCTGCCCATGTTTTCTCCTTTGATTGTGAACAATATGAACGGTATTTTTGTTGCTGCGTCAAAAATTTCACTGCGGGTTTGGTGCGGATAACGTTATAATATGCCTGATATTATTTTCAATCCACCTGTTTGTCGCCTGATGCTTTCAGACGGCA
>NZ_JAVRFJ010000122.1:0-469 GCF_031845845.1 Streptomyces gottesmaniae | reverse complement strand
AGGCCGGTCAAAAACTCCCGCACCTCGTCACGGTCGCGCCGCATCACCGGCACACACGCCACATCCGAGCCCTCAGCCAGCGACTCGCGTGCCATCGCACTCAGCACACCGTCCGGACCCAACTCCACGAACGACGACACACCAGCAGCGACCAACGCCTCCACACCATCACCGAAACGCACCGCCTCACGGACATGCCGCACCCAGTACTCCGGCACACACAGCTCTTCGGCCGAAGCCACGGCACCCGTCACGTTCGACACCACACCCAGCGACGGCGCGTGGAAGGACAACCCCTCCACCACCGCACCGAACTCAGCAAGCATCGGCTCCATCAGCGGGGAGTGGAAAGCATGGCTGACGTCGAGCCGCTTGGTCTTCACCCCACGCCCACGCAACACCTCCACCACCGGCATCACCGCGGCTTCCGCGCCCGACAACACCACCGCACGCGGCCCGTTCACCGCAG
>NZ_JAVRFJ010000121.1:0-470 GCF_031845845.1 Streptomyces gottesmaniae | reverse complement strand
CTGCTATCGGGGGTTAACCATGCTGGTTCCTACCTAGCCTTCTGGGTAGAAAAGGAACAGCACACACCCCTCGGCAGACTGCGGGACATGCCACGACCCGGCCGGGGCGTGCAGGAATGTTCCCGCGGTGTAGTCGTTGACGCCGTCAGTGAAGACGCCCGAGACGACGTAGACCGCTTCGGGCCCGGGGTCATGTAGGTCTTCGCCGTCCCAGACAGCGCCCGCCGCGATGGTTGTCACCGCCGCCTTCGCACCGGTGGCTCCCCGCCAGAGCGGCTGCACGGTGATTCCGGGAGAGACTTCGATCGGTTCGACGTCCGTTGCCGACTTCCACACGTATCCGGGCGCGTTAGGACCGAAGGACGCAACATCGCCGTTTGTTGTCATATGTGGACGAACCGTGCGCACCGGCTCGCGATTCCCGAACTCCCGAGTCCCACCTCAGGAGCACAACCCGCTATGCCGACGAT
>NZ_JAVRFJ010000120.1:0-472 GCF_031845845.1 Streptomyces gottesmaniae | reverse complement strand
CAGCATGTCGGCATAAAGGATGGCCCCTTGCACGTTCTTCGACCCGGAATACTCGCCGCGTTCCAGCTGCAGCACTTTCAGACCCCGCTCGGCCATTGTAAGAGCCGCCGCGTTCCCGCCCATGCCAGCACCGACGACGATGGCGTCGAATCTTTCCTGAATCATAACAAGCTCCCCTAGCCAGCGATGCGGTCGTGCGAGTGCGGCGATAGCTGCGCGCGGAATGCAGAGGTCAACGCCGGCAACAGTCGAATGGCGTCGGTGACGATGCCGATATGGGCAAAGTCGAAGATCGGAGCGTTCTTGTCAGTGTTGATGGCAACGATGAGGTCGCCGCCCTCCACGCCGACGCGATGCTGGATAGCGCCGGAAATGCCGGCCGCGATATAGAGCTTTGGCCGGATGGTTTTCCCGGTCTGGCCGATTTGTCGGTCGGAGGTGGCCCAGCCCTTCTGGACCAGCGGCCGCGAGC
>NZ_JAVRFJ010000011.1:0-229087 GCF_031845845.1 Streptomyces gottesmaniae | reverse complement strand
CCGGCGGGGGCGCGCCCCCCGGCGGCCCCGGCGGCGGCCGTTTCTTGGGGTGGGGGGGGGGGGGGCTTCTCGCGCCGTTCCCCGCGCCCCTACCGGGCCGCAGGCCCCTGACGGGGCGCGGCCCTGACGGGGCGCGGGGAACTGGGCGAGAGCTACTCCGCCCCCTCCGCCGGGGCCGGTGCCGACGCCGCGCCCTTGCGGCGTTTGCGGTGGGTGTAGGCGACCACCGCTTCCCACAGGTCGCGGCGGTCGACGTCGGGCCAGGGCTGGTCGGTGAAGTGGAGTTCGGCGTAGTGGGCGTGCCAGGGCAGGAAGTTGGAGGTGCGGATCTCGCCGCTGGTGCGCCACAGCAGGTCGACGTCGGGCAGGGCGTGGTGGGGCAGATGCGCGGCGAAGAGCTGCTCGGAGACGCGGGCGGGATCGACCTCACCCGCGAGGGCGGCCCGGGCCAACGACGCGCCCGCCTGCGCGAGTTCGGCACGGCCGCCGTAGTTCACGCAGACGTTGAGGGTGAGGCCGGTGCGGTTGCGGGTGGCGTGCTCCTGGGCACGGAGGACTTCCACCACGTCCTCCGGGAGGCCGTCGGGGGACCCCACCCAGCGCAGGCGTACGTCGTGGTCGAGCAGTTCGCCGTCGAGGAGCTCGGCGCGCATGATCGCGAAGAGCTTGGAGACCTCGTCGGGCGACCGCTTCCAGTTCTCGGTGGAGAAGGCGTAGACCGTCAGATGGGCGAGGCCGATCTCCAGCGCGCCCTGGACCACGTCACGCAGCGCGACCGCTCCGGCCCGGTGTCCCTCGTCGCGGGGCAGCCCGAGCCCGGTGGCCCAACGGCCGTTGCCGTCCATGACGATCGCCACGTGCTGGGGGAGGTGTGCCTCGGCTATGGCGGGCGGGCGGGCGCCGTCGCGGTGCGGGCGCGGGGGCAGCGGCGGTTCGGCGACGCGCGTGGTGAGCCGTTCGGGCCCGGCGAGCAGAGCCGGTGCCGAGTCGTCACCCGACGCACCGGCGGGCCGGTGCGCGGCCGTCCTCGACGCCTCGGCGGCCGCGTCCCTGCCGGGCGGGAGCGTCAGCCGCCACACCACGGCCGCCCGCGCCCGCGCCGGACCGAGGATCCGCCACTCGATGGGCCGGGGCACCCGTACCTGCCGGTGCAGGGCGGCCGAGCCGGCCCGGACGAACGCGTCCAGCTCGGCACCGAACAGCGCGACGGCGGAGTCGAGCACGATGGCGGGACCCAGCGGCAGCGTGTTCCGCAGCGCGCGACGGGAATCCTCCAGCCATTCCCGTGCCTGGTCGGCGAGGTGGGCGACGAGTCGGCGGACGGCGGGGGTCCACTCACGGGCCAGCAGCTCCGCCCGGGTGACCTGGAAACGGTCGAGGACCTCCGTCGGGAACCACACGTGCCCGCCGTCGAGGTCCTCCGGGAGGTCGCGGAGCATGTCGGTCAGGAACAGCCCCTCCACGAACCGGGTGAAGCCGGGCAGATCCCTCAGCCGCACGGGGACGGGGAGTCCGACGCGGACCAGCATCCGCATGAGTTGTTCGGGCCAGCTCATGTTCTGGGCGTGGGCCCGCTCCCGCCACTCCGCCCAGGTCGCGACGGACCCGCGGTCGTCGTCGCGCTGGAGCGCGTCGAGGGCGCCGAGCAGATCACCGAGGTCCAGCCCCCAGTGCCACACCGCGTCGGTCAGGGCGAGCCGGACCGGGTCGTCGCTGGTCCCGCTCGCGAGGTCCGCCTCCAGCGCGGCCCGCCACTCCCGCAGCAGGCGGCCCCGCTCCTCGGGGGCCTCGACGGAGCGGTCCAGCAGGTCGTCGGCGAAGGCGAAGGCGGCGTACAGGGCCCAGGAGACAGGGCGGGCCACCGGCGGCATCAGCTGCATCAGGGCGTACTCGGTGGGCCGGGTCGTGCGGACCAGGCGGCGGCACTCGTCGTACGCGGCGTCGAGTGCCGACAGCTCTCGTCCGGACCGCGTTCCGGGCCGTGTTCCGGACCGCGTGGTGGTGCGACGCATGGGAAACCCCACATACCTTCGACTGGGACCGATGGGACCGACTCGGGTGACAGCGGTCGCCTGCGATCGGCTGCGATCGCTGTCCCCCCGAGCACCGCCGGAACCTCTCGAACGCGGAACACGGCCACGCCTGCTCGCGACATTATCAGCCGCAATGTCACGTCCCGGGCGCGGGTCCGCCCGCCACGGACGAGGGTCGTCCGTGGCGGGCGTCGCTCTCACAGCCGGGGGTCGACCGGCTCCGACTCCAGGGCCAGCACCCCGAACACCGCCTCGTGCACCCGCCACAGCGGCTCCCCCTCGGCGAGCCGGTCCAGCGCCTCCAGGCCCAGGGCGTACTCGCGCAGGGCGAGGGACCGCTTGTGGTTGAGGAAACGCCCGCGCAGCCGGGCGAGGTTCTCCGGGCGGGTGTACTCCGGGCCGTAGATGATCCGCAGGTACTCCCGGCCCCGGCACTTGATGCCCGGCTGGACCAGTCGTCCCCGGCCGTCGCGCACGAGCGCCCCGACCGGCTTGACGACCATGCCCTCGCCGCCCCGGCCGGTCATCTCCAGCCACCAGTCGACGCCCGCCCGCACCGAGGCCTCGTCCCCGGTGTCGACGAAGAGGCGCCGGGTGGTCTGCAGCAGGCCGCTGACGTCGTACTCCACGAGCCGGTCGAGGAGGGCCAACTGCTCGTCGTGCGGGAGCCCGGCCAGGCTGCGGCCCTGCACGGCGAGGATCTGGAACGGGGCGAGCCGGACGCCGTCCAGGCCCTCGGTGGGCCAGCAGTAGCGCCGGTAGGCTTCGGTGAACGCGGCCGCGTCGGCGGCCCGCTCACGCTGCCTGCCCAGCAGGTCGCCCACGTCGACGCCGCGTGCCGCGGCGCCCTCCAGGGCGGTCAGCGCACTCGGGAACACCGCGCCGGAGGCGGCGCCGACGGCCGCGTACTGGGTGCGCAGCAGCCCGGACGCCTTCAGCGACCAGGGCATCAGCTCGGCGTCCAGCAGCAGCCAGTCGGTGTCGAGTTCGTCCCAGAGTCCGGCCGCCGTGACGGCTTCGCGGATCCGGGCGAGGACCAGCTCGGTGCGCGCCTCGTCGTCGAAGAACGGGCGGCCGGTACGGGTGTAGAGAGAGCCGGTGTGCCCGTCGACACCGAAGCGGGAGCGGGCCGCGTCCGCGTCACGGCAGACCAGGACGACCGCCCGCGAACCCATGTGCTTCTCCTCGCACACGACCCGCGCGACACCGTCCTCCTTGTACTGCGCGAACGCCTCCGCCGGGTGCTCCAGATAGCCGTCGACGCGCGAGGTCGCGGTCGGGGCCATGGTCGGCGGCAGGTACGGCAGCACACGCGGGTCGACCGCGAAACGGCTCATCACCTCCAGGGCGGCGGCCGCGTTCTCCTCGCGCACCGAGACCCGGCCCGCGTGCCGGGTCTCGACGACCCGGCGGCCGTGCACGTCCGCCAGGTCCAGCGGCCGGCCCTCGTGTCCGCCGGGCGCCTCGGTGGCGAGCGGCCTGGCCGGCTCGTACCAGACCTTCTCCGCCGGGACCTCCACGAGTTCGCGCTCCGGCCAGCGCAGCGCGGTGAGCTTGCCGCCGAAGACGGCGCCCGTGTCGAGGCAGATGGTGTTGTTCAGCCAGGTGGCGGTGGGCACCGGGGTGTGGCCGTAGACCACCGCCGCGCGCCCCCGGTAGTCCTCCGCCCACGGGTAGCGCACCGGCAGTCCGAACTCGTCGGTCTCGCCCGTGGTGTCGCCGTACAGGGCGTGGCTGCGGACCCGGCCGGAGGTGCGGCCGTGGTACTTCTCCGGCAGACCGGCGTGGCAGACGACCAGCTTCCCGCCGTCGAGGACGTAGTGGCTGACGAGCCCGTCGATGAACTGCCGCACCTCCTGCTTGAACTCCTCGCTCTCGTCCTCCATCTGCGCGATGGTCTCGGCGAGCCCGTGGGTGTGCTGGACGTTGCGGCCCTTGAGGTAACGGCCGTACTTGTTCTCGTGGTTGCCGGGCACGCAGAGCGCGTTGCCGGAGCCGACCATCGACATCACCCGGCGCAGCACGGCCGGGCTGTCCGGGCCCCGGTCGACGAGGTCACCGACGAAGACGGCCGTACGGCCCTCCGGGTGGACGCCGTCGACGTAGCCCAACGTGCCGAGCAGCGTCTCCAGTTCGTTCGCGCAGCCGTGGATGTCGCCGACGATGTCGAACGGGCCGGTGAGGTGGGTGAGGTCGTTGAAGCGCTTCTCGGTCACCACCGTGGCGTTGTCGACCTCCTCGACCCCCCGCAGCACGTGCACCTTGCGGAAGCCCTCGCGCTCCAGCTGCCTGAGGGAGCGGCGCAGTTCGCGGATGTGGCGCTGGATGACACGACGCGGCATGTCGGCGCGGTCGGTGCGGGCCGCGTTGCGCTGGGCGCACACCTCCTCCGGTACGTCGAGCACGACGGCGATCGGCAGCACGTCGTGCTTGCGTGCCAGGTCGATCAGCTGCCTGCGGGACTCCTGCTGCACGCTGGTCGCGTCGACGACGGTACGGCGGCCGGCCGCGAGGCGCTTGCCCGCGATGTAGTGGAGCACGTCGAAGGCGTCCTTCGTCGCGCTCTGGTCGTTCTCGTCGTCGGAGACGAGGCCCCGGCAGAAGTCGGACGAGATGATCTCGGTGGGCTTGAAGTGGCGCCGGGCGAACGTGGACTTGCCCGAGCCTGAGGCGCCGATCAGGACCACGAGGGAGAGGTCGGTGACGGGCAGGGTGCGCCCCTTGCCGGTCTGCTGGGTGGTCTCGCTCATGCTGCCTTCGCCTCCTTCTCGTCGGTCCTGTCGGTGTCGCGCTGCTTGAACACGCCCATCTGGGTGGGCGGGCCGACCTCCGGGTCGTCGGGGCCGACGGGGACGAACTCGACGTCGTAGCCGTGCCGTTCGGCGACCATGGACGCCCAGGTCCGGAACTCCTCACGGGTCCACTCGAAGCGGTGGTCCCCGTGACGGGCGTGGCCGGCGGGCAGGGTCTCCCACCGGACGTTGTACTCGACGTTCGGAGTGGTCACGAGGACGGTGCGAGGACGGGCCGAGCCGAACACCGCGTACTCCAGGGCCGGCAGCCGGGGCAGGTCGAGGTGCTCGATGACCTCCGAGAGCACGGCCGCGTCGTAGCCCTTGAGCCGCTTGTCGGTGTAGGCGAGGGAACTCTGGAAGAGCTGGACGCGCGAGGCCTGTCGCTCGCCCATGCGGTCGAGCTTGAGGCGGCGGGAGGCGATGGTGAGCGCGCGCATCGACACGTCCGTCCCGACGATCTCGGTGAAGCGGACGTCCTTGAGCAGCGCCTGCACCAACTGGCCCTGGCCGCAGCCGAGGTCGAGGACGCGGGCGGCCCCGGAGTCCTTGAGCGCGGCGATGATCGCGTCCCGGCGCTGCACGGCGAGCGGCGTCGGCTTCTCCTCGGCCTCGTCGTCCGCGGGCTCCTCGACGGCGTTGTCGATGTCCTCGACCTCGCTGTCGTCGGCCTCGGCCAGCCGTACGAGTTCCAGGCGCTCCATGGCCTGCCGGGTCAGCGACCAGCGGCGGGAGAGGTAGCGGCTGGTGATCAGCTTGTGCTCCGGGTGGGCCGGGAGCCAGCCCTCGCCCGCCCGCAGCAGCTTGTCGACCTCGTCGGACGACACCCAGTAGTGCTTGGCGTCGTCGAGGACCGGCAGCAGGACATAGAGGTGACGCAGCGCCTCGGCGAGCGTCAGCGACTCGGATTCCAGGACGAGCCGTACGTAGCGGGAGGCGCCCCACTCGGGGAACTGGGCGTCCAGCGGCACCGCCTCGGCGGTGACGCTCCAGCCGAGCGGCGCGAAGAGCTTGACGACGAGGTCGGGCCCGCCGCGGGCGGGCAGCGCCGGTATCTCGACGCGCAGCGGCCGGACCTGCTCCGGGAGCTCGGGGCGGGCCTTGCACTGGCCGCGCACGGCACTGGAGAAGACGTCGTTCAGCGCGACGGCGAGCAGCGAGGAGGCCGCGTACGGGCGGTCGTTGACGTACTGGGCGAGCGCCGCGTCCGGGGCGCCGCCGCGGCCCTTGCCCTTGCCCCGTCGGACCAATGCCACCGCGTCCACCTCCAACAACAGCGCGGCCGTGCACCGCTCGACGTCCGCCTCCGGATAGAGGACGTGCGCCTTGCCGTAGGAGGTGCTGAACGCCTGCGTCTTGTCGGGATGCTTGTGCAGCAGGAAACCGAGGTCGGTCGCTGGGCGCTCTGGGGAGCCGGTGGTACTGATCGTCAGGAACACGGTGGAGTGGCCTCATGGTGGGTGTCTGATGGACGCCCAACGTACAGCGAAGGATCGGGGCGCACTCAGGCATTTTCGCCACGTCGTGGCCGCGGCCGTGCCCCGCGGCCACGACGTGGGTCCGGACGTCAGGGCAGTTCGGTGACCCGGTCGGTGCCCGGTGGGGCGACGGGACTCCTCGCGGTGAGGTAGTCGGTGAGGGCGGTGATGTCGTCGCCGCCGCCGACCGTGTTCCTGCCCTCGGCGAAGGTCGTGAAGCCGTCACCGCCCGCCGCGAGGAAGGTGTTGGCGGTCACCCGGTAGGTGGCGTCCGGGTCCAGGGTCTCGCCGTCGAGCTCGATCGACGAGGGGTCGACGCGGTCGCCGACCGGGGCGCTGCGGGAGTAGGAGTAGGTCAGGCCCTTGGAGACACCCAGCATCAGGGTGGGCGCGCGGGTCCCGGAGTCGTCGAACTGTTCCTCCAGGATCTTCTCGATCTGCGCTCCGGTGAGGTCCACCGACACCAGGGACCCGGCGAAGGGCTGCACGGCGAAGGCCTCGGCGTAGGTGATCTCGCCGGGTGCCTCGCCGCCCGTCGAGGTGGCGTGGGTGAGGTCGGCCCGTACGCCGCCGGGGTTCATCAACGCGATCTGCGCGCCGCCCCGTTCGGGTGCCGATGTCGCCGCCAGCTGGGCGTCGGCGACGAGGTTGGCGAGGTCCGACTCGGCGTCGCGGGTCTCGGAGCGGGTGATGTCGGCGGTGACGCTGCCGACGACCCGGTTGGCGAGCGGCGCGGCGAGTGCCTTCCACTTGTCGATGACGGCGCTCTGGTCGGTGTCCTTGGTGCCGGTGCGGGTGACCAGGTGGTTCATCGCGGCGACCTGCTCGCGTACGACGTCGCCGGTACGGCGGTCCACCGGGAGCCGTGTCTCGGTCACGACGCGGCCGAAGGAGGAGGCCGAGGTGACCGTGCGCGGGTTGCCGGCGGGGTCGGGCAGGGAGCAGATGTAGGGCTGGTGGGTGTGGCCGGTGACGACGGCGTCGATGGCCGGGTCCAGGTGCTCGGCGATGTCGACGATCGGACCGGAGATGCCGTCGCACTGCCCGTAGGAGCCGGCCTGGACGCCGCCCTCGTGGAGCAGGACCACGATCGCCTCGACGCCCTGGCGGCGCAGCGCGCGGGCGGCGGCGTCGGCGGTCTCGACCTCGTCGGTGAAGCGTACGGACGTGATGCCGGACTGGCCGGTGACCGCGGGGGTGCCCTCCAGGGTCATGCCGATGAAGCCGATCTCGACGCCGTCGACCTCCTTGACCCAGGTCGGCGCGAGGAGCGGCTCGCCGGTGGTGCGGTCGAGGACGTTGGCCGCGAGCCACGGGAAGGCGGAGCCGTCGTAGGGCCGGCCCTCGATGTAGCAGCCGTCCTCGGGGTGGCAGCCGCCGTGCTGGATGCGCAGCAGTTCCTCGGTGCCCTCGTCGAACTCGTGGTTGCCGACGCCGGTGACGTCCAGCCGCAGTTTCTCCATGGCCTCGACGGTCGGTTCGTCGTGGAAGAGGCCGGAGAGGAAGGGGCTGGCACCGATGATGTCGCCCGCGGCGACGGTCAGGGAGGCGTCGGTGCCCTCACGGAGCTGTCCGAGCCGGGTCGCCAGGTACTCGGAGCCGCCGACCGGGGTGGACTTCGGGTCCAGCTTGGAGCCGAGGGTGGCGTCGCGGCCCGTGGGCGGCTCCAGGTTGCCGTGGAAGTCGTTGAAGGAGAGGAGTTGGACGTCGACGGTGTCCGGCTGCTTCGGGGTGGCGGGGGCACCGTCGGCCAGGGTGCCGGGGCGCAGCGAGAGCAGGTGGAACTTGGTGACGCTGCCGTTGAAGCCGAAGTTGTCGTCGGCGACGAGGACGAGGGTGCGGGAGCCGTCGGGGAGGGTCGGGCCCCAGGTGATGCCCTCGACGTTGTCGGCGTCCGTGCCGGAGAGGGTGAAGTCGTAGAGCAGCTTCTTCGGCATGGGTCGCTCCGTGCCGGACAGTCTTCGCTCGCCGTGCACGTCCGTCGCGCCGCGTGTGGTGGTCCAGTAGAGGCGGATCGCGAAGCCCACGCCGGAGGCGAAGGAGCGTTCGACGGTGAGGTAGTCGGTCCTGTTGATCGCGAGGATCTCCGAGACACCCCGGTCCGCCGCGTAGGTGCCGACGGGGGCCGGCAGCGGGGCGGTGGGCGCGGCGGATATCGGGTCGACCTCGTAGACGTGTTCGGCCTCGGGCTTGCCGGTGCGGCGGTCCATGACCAGCAGACGTGAGGGGCTCTTCGCGGTCAGTCCGGCCGCCGGGCCGTCCTGGACGAGCGCGTTCTCGGTGATCGTGACGGCCTTGCGGCCGTCCGGGGAGAGGGTCAGCCCTTCGAGGGCCTGGTTGTTGCGGACGCCGGCGGTGAGGGTGCCCGACTCCGCGCGGACGGGGGCGTACGCCTTCGGCAGCGGCAGTTCGCGTACATACGCGCCGGACGCGGACGTCTCGCGGACGAAGGCCGGCTGCCCGGAGGCGGAGGCGCCCTCGCTGGTCCACAGCAGGCCCTTGCCGCCGGGGTTCCAGCGGATGGCCTCCGGGTCGACGGCCTTGGCGGCGAAGGGTTCACCGGTGGTGTCGTCGAAGACGGTCAGGGCGTCCAGGGTGGGCTTGTCCTCGGCGAACTTCTGTCCGCTGAGGGGCAGTCGGAGTGTGTAGAAGCGTGCCTTGCCGTTCTCCGAGCGGTCGTCGCTGAGGGCGGCGTACGTGCGGGTCTTCGGGTCGTAGTCGATGCCGGACAGGCCACCGAAGGGCATACCGAGTTCGGTCGTTCCGGCGGGGACGGTGAGCGTGTCGAGGAGGGTCACACCGTTCTGGGTCTTCCGCGGGCCGCCCGGTGCGGGGGCGGCGTCCGCCGCGAAGCCGCCGGCGTGGGCGAGGCCGCCGAGGAGGGCGGAGGCGGTGAGGCCGGCGAGCGCGACGTGTCCGCGGCGCACCCGCTGTCGGTGTCGGGGCATGGGTGGGTCCCTTCCGGGTGGGGTGAGGGTGGTCTTCCGGGCAGGCCGGAGCAACGGACGGCTCGACCGCCTTGCGCACGCGGTCGGTCGAACCTTGGGAGGGTGAGCTCAGAGCGAGGCCGGAGCCACCTCGCCCACGCCCCGCCGCTTCCTGCGCCACGCGTACAGCGCGAGGGCGACGAGCGTCATGGCGTACGGGATGGTCGACACCAGCTGCGGTGGTACGTCGAGGGTGCCGAGTTGTACCGCCAGGGCCTCGGCGGCGCCGAAACCGAGGGCGGCGAGGAAGACGCCCCAGGGGCGCAGGCCGCCGAGGAAGACCGCGGCGAGCGCGATGAAGCCGCGGCCGGCGGTCATGTCCCGGACGAAGAAGGAGACGTACCCCATGCTGAGGAACACCCCGGCGAGGCCGGCCAGCGCGCCGCTGAGGGCGAGGCCCGCGTACTGGACGCGCCGCACCGCGATGCCGACCGAGGCGGCCGCGTCCGGCATCTCGCCGACCGCGCGGAGGTGGAAGCCGAAGCGGGTGCGGTAGAAGAGCCAGGCGACGAAGGGGGCCGCGAGGAAGGCCAGCCAGGTCAGGATGTTCTGGCCGCTCAGCACGTCCCCCACCACCGGGATGTCCTCGATGCCCGGCAGGGTGACCGTGGGAAGCGTTCCGCTCTTCAGGCCCGAGGTGCCGCCCTTGTCGCCGAGGAGGGTGAAGACGGCGTAGGCGGTGGCGCCGGACGCGAGCAGGTTGAGGCCGATGCCCGCGATGATCGCGTCGGCGCCCAGTTCGAGACGGAGCGCGGCGAGGAGGAGGCCGAGGAGGACGGCCACCGTCACGCCTGCGAGGGCGCCGGCCGCGACCGATCCGCTGTAGCCGGCGACCAGCGCGCCCGTGCAGGCGGCGCTCAGCATCTGGCCCTCCAGGGCGATGTTGCTGATGCCGGCGCGTTCGGCGACGAGTCCGCCCATGGCGGCGAGCAGGTAGGGGGTCGCCACGCGCAGCACGGCCGCGAGGAAGGCGCTGCTGAGGACGACGTCGAGGACGGAGTTCATCGGGTGCCCGCCTTCCCGCGCGCGGCGCCCGCCTGCCCTCGCGAGGTGTCGGCCTGCCTGCGTGCGAGGCGGCGTTTGAGGAGGTCCGGGAGGGCCTGGGCGGTGACCAGCAGGACGATGACCGCCTGGATCACGACGACGATCTCCGTGCCCACGTCCGTCTGCTGTTCCATGATGTCTCCCCCGGCACGCAGATAGGAGTAGAAGAGGCCGGCGACCACGACGACCAGCGGGTTGTTCCGGGCGAGCAGCGCCACCACGATCCCCTCGAAGGCGAGGCTCCCGGCGAGCCCGGGTTCGAGGCGCCCGTACACGCCCTGCACGAGATGCGCTCCGGCCAGGCCCGCGACGGCCCCGCCGATGACGAAGCTCCACTCGATGGCGCGGGGCACCCGGATGCCGCCGTACTCGGCGAAGTGCGGATTGGATCCGGTCATGCGGATGCGGTAGCCGAGCGGGGTGCGGGTGATGAGCAGCCACAGGGCGACGGCGGTGAGCAGCATCACCAGGAAGCCGACGTTGGCGCGGCCGAGGGGAACGCCGAGCCATTCGGTGAGCGGGGTGAGGGCCGAGTCCGGCTGGATGCGCTCCGAATGGACGGCGCTGCTGCCGGACTCCTTCAACGGTCCGTTCACCAGGTAGTCGTAGACGCGGACGACGATGGCGTTGAGCATCAGCGTCGCGACGATCTCGTTGGCGCCGAGCCGTGCCTTCATCGACCCGGGTACGAAGCCCATGCCGGCCCCGGCCGCCGCCGCGGCGACCAACGGGACGATCACGGCGGCGACGGGCGGCAGCGGCAGGAAGATCGCGACCGTGGCCGCCGCCAGGGCGCCCGCGTACAGCTGGCTCTCGGCGCCCAGGCTGATCTGGCGGGCCCGAAAGGGAATGGCCACCGACAGACCGAGCAGGGTGAGCGTGGTCGCGTCCTCCAGCCAGCGGCCGACGCGGAAGGAGCGCTCCAACGGGCCGGTGAGCAGGGCCTCGTAGGCGGCGACCGGGTCCTTGCCGGTGGCGAGCATCACGAGGAAGCCGATGACGAGGGCCGCCAGGATGGTCGCCAGGGTCATGCTGAGGTCGACGACGAGGCCGCGGCGCCGGGTGGCCCGGTACTCCCTGCGGTCCTCGCTCTCGATGAGGGTGCTGGTCACGAGGCCGCCGCCTTCCCCGGGTCGCCGGAACCGCCGTCGTCCAACCCGGTTCTCAGCCGTTCCCGTGCGTGGTGCTCGACGCCGAGCATGTAGAGGCCGACCCGCTTCTCCGTGAGGTCCGTCGTGTCGTCGAAGCGGCCGACGAGCCGGCCGTCCTTGAGCACGAGCAACCGGTCGGAGAGGGCGAGGAGTTCGGTGAGGTCGGCGGAGATGAGGAGGACCGCGGCGCCCCCGTCGCGGGCGGCGACCAGCCGCTCGTACATGAAGCGCATGGCGCCGATGTCCACGCCGCGCGTGACCTGGGAGGCGATCAGAAGCCTCGGCTCGGCGGAGAGTTCGCGGGCGACGACGACCTTCTGCATGTTGCCGCCGGACAGGGCGCGCACCGGGACGGACGGGTCGGGGGTGCGGATCGCGTAGTCCCGGACGAGTCCCTCGGCGTGGGCCCGCACGGCTGCCGGGCGCAGCACGCCGCGGCGCGCGAGGGGCGGGCGGTCGTGCCGGTCGACGACGAGGTTGTCGGCGATGGACTCGTCGAGCGCGGCCCCGTCGTGGAGGCGGTCCTCGGGGACGTACCCGATGCCGGCCCGGCGGTGTCCCGCGACGTCCAGCCCGGCGGTGTCGGTGTCGCCGACCCGTACGGTCCCCGTGCTCGGTCGTCGCAACCCGGCGAGGATCTCGGCGAGTTCGGTCTGCCCGTTGCCCTCGATGCCGGCCACCCCGACGATCTCGCCGGCGGCGACATCGAAGTCGAGGCCGTGCAGGGACTGACCGGTCGGGGCGGTGTATCCCAGGTCCCGCACCCGCAGCGTGGTCCCGGCTCGCCGGGGCGGGGCCCGGTCCACGTCGAGGGACATCTCGCGGCCGACCATCATCGCGGCGAGTTCGCGCTCGGAGGTGTCCGCGGTGGCGACGGTCCCGGCGAGGGCGCCTGCCCGCATCACGCTCACCCGGTCGCTGATCTCCCGCACCTCGCGCAGCTTGTGGGAGATGAACAGCACGGTCATCCCGCCGTCGCGCAGGCGTCGCACGGCGGCGAAGAGGTCCTCCGTCTCCTGTGGGGTGAGGACGGCGGTGGGCTCGTCCAGGATCAGGGTCCGGGCGCGGCGGTGGAGGGCCTTGAGGATCTCGGCGCGCTGGCGCATGCCGACCGAGACCTCGTCGATGCGGGCCAGTGGGTCGACGGCGAGGCCGGCCTCCTCGGCGAGCCGGGCGGTGGCCTCGACGGCCGCCTTGGCGTCGACCAGGCCGCGCCGGCCGGGCTCGACGCCGAGGACGACGTTCTGGGCGACGGTGAAGGACGGCACCAGCATCAGGTTCTGGTGGACCATGCCCACGCCGAGCGCGATCGCGGCTGCCGGGCCGCGCAGGACGCGGGGCCGGCCGCCGATCAGGATCTCGCCGGACGTGGGCTGCTCCAGACCGTAGAACAGCTTCATCAGCGTGGACTTGCCGGCGCCGTTCTCGCCGACGACCGCGCGGATCTCGCCGGCCGGTACGTCGAGGTCGACGCCCCGGACCGCGCGGACGCCGTTGGCGTAGGTCTTGGTGACCGCGCGGGTGGCGACGGCGGGCCCGGCCGGGTCCCATGACTCGTTCATCTCAAGGCCGTTCGGGGTGGGTTCGGGGGTCAGAAGGCGCTGGGGACCGTGAGGGAACCGGACTTCACGCGGTCGGCCGCCTCCTGGAGCTCGGTGCGGATCTTCTCCGGCACGATCTCCTGGAAGTGGGTGTCGTCGACGTAACCGACCGCGTCCTCGGCGAGACCGACGCTCTCCACCGCGCCGTACTTCACGGCGTCCTTCTTGTCGTCCTCGGCGGCCTGGTAGAGGGCGTTGCCGACGTTCTTGAGGATCGAGGTGACGACGGTGTTCTTCTGGGCGTTGTCGGTGAGGGTCCGGTACTGGTCGGAGTCGACGCCGAAGGTGTAGCGGCCGGCCTTCGCGGCCGACTCGAAGGTGCCGAGTCCGGAGAGCCCGGCGACCGGCCAGACGAGGGCGGCGCCCTGCCCGTACATCGCGGTGGAGATCTCCTTGCCCTTGGCGGGGTCGCCGAAGGGCTTGTCGCCCCCGACGTACTGGGTGAGGACGTCGGAGTTCTTCCCGCCGGCGGCCTTGAATCCGGCCTTGAATCCGACGATGAAGTCCTCGATGACGGGGATCTTCACGCCCCCGACGACGCCGACCTTGTTCAGGGATTCGGCGCCCTTGAGGGCTTTCTCGGCGACCAGCTTCTCGGCGAGGAATCCGGCCAGATATCCGCCCTCGTTCTGCTTGAACGTCACCGAGTAGACGTTCTCGCACTTGTTGGAACAGCCGTTCTTGCCGGTGTAGTCGACGGCGGAGTCGAACACCCAGAACTTCTTGTCCGGGTACTGCGGGGCGAGTTCACCGATGTAGTCGGTGACGTCGAAGGTGCCGGCCGCGAGGATGTCGTAGTCGTCGGCCGCCGCCGCGTCCTCGAATCCCGGCTCCCACTTGGTTCGGTCCTGCCCCAGTTCCACCACCTTCAACTCGTAGCCGAGCTCGCCCTCGGCACGCTTCAGCCCCTCGTACGCGGAGTCGAAGAACGACTTGTCGCCGAGCCCGCCATTGACCACCAATTTGATCCGGGGCTTTCCGGAGGACGCCTCCCCGGAATCGTCCGAGCCCGATCCGCCGCACGCGCTCAGCACGAGCATTCCCGCCACCACGGCAGCGGCTCCCGGCCCGTAACTTCTCATCGCCCTCGGTCTCCTGATCATTTTCCCTGCTTTCTCTTTACTCGCTGACAGCGACAGTAAGAAGTGCAAAACGTTTTGGCTACGTCGAACGGTTTCTGTTTGATTTCTTCCAGGGGAATTTCAGTCGTCGGGCAGCAGTGCGGCCGCGGCGATGCGAACGGCCCGGTCGAAACCGGTCTCCCGGTCCGCGGCGGACAGGGCCTCACCGGTGCGGACGTGGTCCGACACGGTCAGTACGGCCAGCGCCTCGCCGCCCTCCGCCGCGGCCACGGCGTACAGCCCGGCCGCCTCCATCTCGACGGCGAGGGTGCCCCGGCGTTCGAGGGCGTCGAGGACCGCGGGCCGGTCCAGGTAGAAGTGATCGCTGGAGAACACCGGGCCGATGTGCACGGCCGGGCGTTCCGATCCGCCGGAGCCGCCACCGGAGCCGCCACCGGAGTCCGCCCGTCCTCGCGGTGCGTCCGGGCCGTGCCGGTCCTCCCGTTCGACGGTGCCCGCCGCGTCCACGGCCGCGCGCAACGACAGGTACGACGCGCCGAGGGACAGGGTCACGCCGTCCACCAGGAGGCGGCTGACGCTGGAGTCGGTGTGCGCGGCGGAGGCGATGACCACGTCCCGGAGGGCGACCGAGGTGGACAGCGCGCCCGCCGTGCCGACCCGGACGATCCGACGGACCCCGTAGTGCCGGAACAGCTCCGTCGCGTAGATCGACACCGACGGGATGCCCATGCCGGAGGCGAGCACCGACATCGGCACACCCTTGTACGTGCCGGTGTAGCCGAGGATGCCGCGCACCTCGGTCACGAGCCGCGCGTCCTCGAACACCGTCTCGGCGATCCGCCGGGCCCGCCGCGGGTCACCGGGCATCAGCACGAGCGGCGCGAAGTCGCCGGGGGCGGCGGAGATGTGGGGGGTGCCGACGGACACGGACGGGCCGACGGACGCGGACGGGCCGACGACCCCGGGATCGCCGAGGGCCCCGGCGGTGCCGACGGGTTCGGCTGCGGCCTCGGCGGCCGTCACAGCTCCTCCCCCGCGAGCCAGCGGACGAGGCGGTCCCACAGTTCGGGGTAGCCGTCCCATTCCAGGAACGGGGGCGGGGCCCAGTGCGGCGCGACATCGGAGGTGAAGGCGGCCGAGCGGCCGCTTCCATGGCCGCCGACGGCCAGCAGCGGATGTCCGGCGCACTCGGCGAGCAGCGCGGCGTCCGGTCGTACGGTGACCTCGTTGAGGCCGAGGAGCGCGGGCCAGGTCCGGTCGAGTCCGGCGACGACCGGGTGCGGGCCCACCACCTCGGGGACGGCCCCGGCCGTCAGCTCCACCCGGTCGTCGCGGTCGAGCATCGACACCGGCAGGGCGGCGGCCAGTGGTGTACGGCCCCAGCGCGCACGGGCGTCGATGCCGCTGAAGGTCAGATAGCCGCCGATCATCAGCACGCCTCCGCCACGCTCGACGAAGTCCCGCACCAGCTCCGAGCGGTCGGTCGCGGGCTCGGACCGATTGAAGGTCTCCGGCGGCAGCTGGAAGCTGTTCGCGCCGACATCGCTGATGACCACGACGTCGAACGCGTCGAGGCCGTCGGGGGTGTCCGGGACCCGGGCGGGTATCTCGTGCGCGGGCACGTACGTCACCTCGTGACCGCGTGAGCGCAGCGCGCCGAGGAAGACGCCACCACCCTCGGTGTACTCGGCGGTGTGGAAGGCGTCGAAGCCCTTCTGGTGGACCGTGTACGTGAACCAGGACTCGCCGACGACGAGGACTCTGGGCATGGGCGAACCGCTTTCTCTCGGGGGATCGGGGGGCTCGGAGCCGTGTCCGGGCATCTCGGGCAGGGCACAGGGACATGGCCGCGCGTCGCGGTGACCGTGATCGCGGAGGGTGTGCTCGTGGTGGATGTGCTCGGTGGGGTGTGGTCGTGGTGGGCGCGATCGTGAGGGACCCGGTCGCGGTGGGCGTGGCTCAGCGGGCGGCGGGCGGCGCCGTGCTCCCCCGTACCTTCAGCTCCACGGGGAGGGTGTGCCGGGACGCGGGCGGGACCTCGCCCCGGGAGACGTACTGGAGGAGTTGCGCGGTGGCCGTGCGCCCGACGTCGTAGGCGGGCTGGTGGACGGTGGTCAGCGGCGGGTTGATCAGCGAGGCGGCCCGGATGTCGTCGAAGCCGACGACGGAGACGTCGTCCGGCACGGACAGCCCGGCCTCCCGCAGCGCGGCGAGCGCGCCGAACGCCATCAGGTCGTTGGCCGCGAACACGGCGGTGCGGTCCGCGAGCCCGCCGTCGTCGAGCAGTTCGGCGACGAGGCGGTGTCCGGACTCCTCCTTGAAGTCGCCCGTCCGCTCGACGACATCGCCGTGGAAGGCCTGACGGAAGCCGTGCGCGCGGGCCGCCCCGCTTCGCAGGTCGCGGGGGCCGGTCAGCATCAGGGCCCGGCGGTGGCCGAGCGCCCGCAGATGCTCGCCGACCAGCCGCCCGCCCGCCTCGTGGTCGGCGCTGGCGATGAGCGCCCCGCTCAGGCCCTCCACCTCCTCGTCGGCGAGCGCGATCGGGAACTTGCCCATCAGCGCCTCCAGCCGCCGCCGGGACGGGGGCGACCCGGAGGCGTACACCATGCCGTCGATGAACCGGCTGCGGATCATGCCGAGGTAGCGGTCCTCGCGGTCGGCGTCGAACTCGGTGTTGCACAGGATCAGCCCGTACCCGAGGTCGTGGGCGGCGTCCTCGGCGCCCTTGGCCAGCTCGGCGAAGAAGGTGTTGCTGATGTCCGGGATCAGCAGGCCGATCACGGAGGTGGCACCGGCCTGGAGGCTGCGGGCCAGCGACGCCGGCACGTACCCCAGCCGGTTGACGACGCTCCGCACCCGGGCGGCGGTCTGTTCGTTGACGGGACGGTTCCCGCTCAGCACGTGCGAGACGGTGGTGGGGCTGACCCCGGCCGCCGCGGCCACGTCCTTGATGGAGGCGGCCCGGCGCACGGCGGACCGGTCATGGGCGGTGTCACGGGTCATAGTGCTGCACCGCCCTCCCGTGGGAGGTGTCGAGGATCCGCGCCACGCGCGCGTCGGCCTCGGCGAGCAGCGCGGGCTCGTCGACGGTGAGGAGCCGGCCGTCGCGCATCAGCACCCGCCCGTCGACGACCACCGTGCGGACGTCACTGGCGCGGGCGCTGTAGACGAGCGCGGCACGCGCGTCGTGCAGGGGACGGCAGTGCGGGCCGGACAGGTCGGTGAGGACGATGTCGGCGCGCATGCCGGGCTCCAGCGCACCGATCCGGTCCTGGAGCCCCAGGGCCCGGGCCCCGCCCCGCACGGCCGTCCGCAGGGTGTCGGAGACCGTCATCCAGGTCGCGTCCCGCACCGCCTGCTTCTGCGTGAGCGCCACCAGCCGGAGCGCCTCCCACACGTCGAGGGTGTTGTGCCCGGCGGCGCCGTCCGTGCCGACGGCCACCGTGATCCCGGCGCCCAGCAGGTCGCGGACCGGCGTCAGCGGGGACAGCGCGTGCTTGAGATACACCTTGGGGCAGCAGGCCACGGCGGTCCTGTCCGCGTACTCGGCCAGCAGCGACAGATCCCGCTCGACGATCCCGCACCCGTGCGCGATGAGGGCGCCCGCGTCCAGGACACCGGTGTCGTACAGCACCCGGACCGGGGTGATCCCACGCCGCTCCAGGCTGGACTGTGTCTGCTCCAGGTGCTCGGCGGCGTGGATGTGCATCCGCACCCCGAGCCGCCGGGCGTGGTCGGCCAGGGTCCGCAGGTCCTGGTCGTCGACGGTGTACGGCGCGTGCGGCCCGAGCGAGACGGTCACCCGGCCGTCGGCCCCGCCGTGCCAGGCCTCGGCGAACGCGACGCCGGCCTCCAGCGCCGACGCACCGCCGCTGCTGAAGTAGGTGGGCGCGATGTCGGCGCGCAGCCCCGTCTCGGCCACCGCCTCGGCGATGCGGTCGGGGAAGAAGTAGTGGTCCGCGAAGGTGGTGACGCCCGACCGGATCATCTCCGCACAGGCCAGCAGCGCACCGGTCCGCACGTCCTCGGCGGTCAGATTGGACTCCATCGGCCAGACGCGGTCGTTGAACCACCCCTCGACCGTGACGTCCTCGGCCGCGCCCCGCATCAGCACCATCGGGCTGTGCGTGTGCGCGTTCACCAGCCCGGGCAGGGCCAGCAGGCCCCGCCCGTCGACGACCTCCGTGCCCGGCTCCTCCGCCCGCTGCGCCCGCGTCGGCCGTACGTCCACGATGACGCCGTCCGCCACCACGATGTCCCGCCCGGACAGGACGTCGCACTCGCCCTCCACCGGGACGCGCAGCACGTCACAGCCACGCACCAGGAGGCGGCGCCGGGTGACGGAAGGGGGCGTTCTGTCGCTCATGCGGCACAAGCTAGATATCCAAAACGTTTTGCACAACAACCGGACGCTTCGGATATCGGAGCGGCCCCCGGTGCTCCGGGGCCTGGCCGGGACCGCTGCGGACGGCACCGTCCCGCGCCTCCACCGTCCCGCGCCTCACCGTCCCGCGCCTGACGGGGCGCGGGACGGAATGCGCGCTTACGACAGCTGCGACTGCACCTGGCCGGAGATCAGCTCCAGATGGTCCAGGTCGTCGAGGTCGAGGACCTGGAGGTAGACGCGCTGGGAGCCGATGGCCCGGTAGCGGCCGAGCTTGTCGACGACCTCGGCCGGGGAGCCGGCGAGGCCGTTGGCCTTGAGCTCGTCGACCTCACGGCCGATCGCGGCGGCGCGCCGGGCGACCTCGGCGTCGTCCTTGCCCACACAGACGACCAGGGCGTTCGAGTACACGAGGTCGTCGCCCTTGCGGCCGGCCTCCTCGGCGGCCTTGCGGACCCGGCCGAACTGGCGCTCGCTGTCCTCGATCGACGCGAACGGCATGTTGAACTCGTCGGCGTACCGCGCGGCGAGCCGCGGGGTGCGGACCGCGCCGTGGCCGCCGACGAGGACGGGCAGCTTGGCCTGCGCGGGCTTGGGCAGCGCGGGCGAGTCGGTCAGCTGGTAGTGGGTGCCCTCGTACGAGAACGTCTTGCCCACCTCGGTGGCCCACAGGCCGGTGACGATGGCCAGCTGTTCCTCCAGGCGGCCGAACTTCTCCTTGGGGAACGGGATGCCGTACGCCTTGTGCTCCTCCTCGAACCAGCCCGCGCCCAGGCCGAGTTCGACCCGGCCGCCGGACATCTGGTCGATCTGCGCGACCTGGATGGCGAGCACACCCGGCAGGCGGAAGGTTCCTGCAGTCATCAGGGTGCCGAGGCGGATGCGCTTGGTCTCGCGGGCGAGTCCGGCCAGGGTGATCCAGGCGTCGGTGGGTCCCGGCAGGCCGTCCGACGAACCCATGCGGAGGTAGTGGTCGGAGCGGAAGAAGGCGTCGAAGCCGAGGTCCTCGGTGGCCTTGGCGACGGCGAGGAGGGTGTCATAGGTCGCCCCCTGCTGGGGCTCGGTGAAGATGCGAAGATCCATGCCTCCATCCTGCCCGCTCACCCCCCGGTCAACGGCACCGGTCCCACCGGTGCCTTGGGGCCACGGTCGGGTGAAAATCCGTCAACCCGGCTCCCGGCACGGACGAGGTCAGTGACCGGCCGGAACGGTGATCGTTGCTCGGGAGGAGCCGGACCGCCCGGCACCCGTCGCCGGCGGCCGCTGCCGGGACGCCCGCACCACGTGCCCCTCAGGGGGCGAGGGCCGAGGAGGCCGTCACATGTCCCAGGAAGCCGTGCCGGAGCAGGCTGCCGTGCCTGCGCAGCCGAAGGGTCTGCTCCAGCAGATGGAGGAGCTGATGGCTGCCCTGAACGCGGACCTGTCCCAGCTCGACGCGGAGTTCTCCGCGCCGCGTGCCGCCGCCGCGGAGGAGAGCGACCCCGCCTGACCTTCTCCGAGCCACGAACCCCGACGCCCGGCCACGCCTTCCGGCCGGGCGCTCGCCGTGTTCGGGGCCGCCCCACTTCTCCTGCCCCTGGGGCGGGTCCGTCCGGCGCGGGCGGGTGGGCAGGGGCCGGTGGCGCAGTTCTCCACACCCCCGGCAAAAGCCCGCGGGGGCCCCCGCTTTCGAAGAGCTCGGCGGCGGCGTGCGCGGCCGGGGAACACCGTCGGCCGAACAACTCACCCCGCCGCCGCGTCTCTCTCCGACAGCACCTGGTCTCTCACGGCCAGGCGCCGCAGCATTTCCAGCACCCGGTCCCGCGCCTCGTCCGCCGCGTCGATCGCCTCCATGCACTGCCAGTACGTCGCCTCGTCGTCCGCCCCGCTCGCCAGACCCACGAGCGCGATGCCGACCTCGCCCAGCAGGCCCCCGAGCCGCAGCAGCGACTCGTGGGCGTCGCCCAACTCGGTGAGCTGGGCGGCGCGTAAATCGCCCACACCGAGCGGCGGGGCGCCGAGTATGCCGCAGCCGCTGCCGGCCAGCTCGGTCAACCCCAGTGCCTCACCGCGCAGTTCGGGAGGTCCCGAAACCGCGAGGCGGCTCCCGATCGCCTGGGCGAGGGCATAGGACTGCCACGCCTCCGCCATGATCTGAGGTCCCTCGACGCTGCCCGCCAGAGCGCGCCTGCTCGCGAAGATGAGCCGCACCGCATCCATGCGCTGTCCCCGACTTTCCCCGACGCGCTCTCACACGTCCGCCCGAACTCCTGCCTGTTCATTACCCACAGTGAGGGCCGCTGAGACAGAAAGCCAGAGGAAGCCTGAAATCTGTGGATAACAAGTCGGCTGTGGACAACATTTCAACTCCGGAGAGTGACAACCGGGCGGGGGTGCTCGGTTCGAGCGTCCTCAGGCCTGCCCCGGCGCCGGAAATCTCCGTTCGTTGCGGTCGATCTTCGCATCCAGCGCTGACAACGGATCGATCCCCAGCACCTCGCAGAGCTGGAGGAGATAGGCGAGCACGTCGGCCACCTCGTCCGTGACGCGGTGGGCGGTCCCGGGGTCCGACATCACGCGCGCCGACTCCTCCGGCGTCAACCACTGGAAGATCTCGACCAGTTCGGACGCCTCGACGCTCAGCGCGGAAGCCAGGTTCTTGGGCGTGTGGTACGGCTGCCAGTCGCGGGCGGCGGCGAACTCGGCGAGCCGCCGCTGCAGTGCCGCCACGTCAGGCTTCCGCTCGGGTCCGGCGCCTGCCCCGGTCGCGGGTCGGGGAGCGAGTCCGGCACCCGACCCCGTCGCGGGTCCGGCACCCGACCCGGTCGCTGGTCGGGGTGCGGGGCCGGCACCCGCCTCGGTCGCGGGTCCAGCATCATGCGCGGCTTCGGGCCGACGGCCTCGCCCCGTCTCGGCTTCAGGATCTTTCACGGTCCAGGTCTACCACCGTCACCCCCGCCACTCCGGCGGCCCGGGCGGCGTCGCTCACCGAGCCGACGAGCCGGATGTGCCCCCTCTCGCACATCCGGGCCGCCAGCCGCACCAACTCCCCCGCCTGCCGGGGGTCGAGGGCCCGGTCGAAGCCGTCGGCGAGGACCGTCAGGGTCTGGAGTGCCGCCGGTACCTCCGCGACCTGGTCGACCTCCAGCACGCCGGGACCGGTGAACAGCACGAGCGCCAGCGCGAGGTACCTCAACTCACCGTCCCCGAGCAGGCCCAGGGCCGTCCGCACGCCGTCCCCCCGGTCCAGCACCGCCCGTACCGCGCCGTCCCTCACCGGTTCGGCGAGCAGATCGAGGACCGGCCCCGCGCAGCCGTCGCGCACGGCACCGACGAGCAGCGCGTGCCGCCGGCCGCACTCCGTCCGCGTACGCCACAGCACGTCGGCGAGGTTGTCGCAGCCCCGCAGCAGTCGGCCGGAGCCGCGCGGCACGGCGGCGCGCATCCGGCCGGGGCGGGGGTCGCAGGCGTAGACCGAACGGAGGGCCACCACCATCTGCTCGGCGGCGGCGAGGACCCGGCGCTGTCCGTCCGTCTTGCCGGCTACGCGGAGCGGGAGCAGCGCGGTGCCGAGGCGGTCGTCGGGCAAGGGGCCGCGGGTGACCGGCGAGGAGCCGGCCGTGTGCCAGGCGGCCTGGACCACGGGGCGGCGCGGGTCGACGAGCGCCGTCTCCAGCAGGGTGAGCCCCCCGCACGTCAACCGCTCGCCCACCACGCGGAGTTCGGGCTCGGCCTGCACGGCGACGTCGAGGTGCACGGGCCCTTCGGGCCCGTCGGCCGTGCAGCCGATGCGGAAGCCCCGGCGCCGCTGGGCGTCGGGGCGGGCCCGTTCGGGGACGCAGCCCAGCGGGTCGGGGAAGGCCTCGTCGAGGCGGGCGCCGCCCCCGAGCACGGCCAGCGCCTCGTACGCCCTGAGCGCGGTGGTCTTGCCGCTGCCGCTGTGCCCCGCGAGGAGGGTCAGCGGGCCGAGCGGGAGGAAGGCGTTCCGGTGCCCGGCGAAGGCGGAGAGCCGCAGTTCGGTGACGCTCGGCCGGTCCGGACGCGTCCCGGCGTCCACGCCGGGCACCATCGGCGACAGGGATGACACGGTCATATGCGGACACTAGGGGCCCACACCCCAGGCAAACCGTTCCGCCGAGTGGATCTTCCTACGATCGAGGGAGCGCCCCGCCCGGGACGAGGGCGCCCCGCCGCCGCGGGAGCGCCCCACTCCCACGGCACGCCCTGCAACCGGCCCACCCGGGAATACCTGGACCAAGGCCCACCGGAGCACCAGCACCAGCACCAGCACCCAGTCAGGGCCGCCGCGCGTCACACCCCGGGGACCCCGGCGCCTTCCATCAACCCCCGCACCTCGGTTCCCGGTGGCGTGAGAAGGAACACGTTCCGGTCGACCCGGTGCATTCCGGACGCCAGGCCGAAGACGACGCCGGTGCTGAAATCGAGCACGCGCTTGGCGGTGTCGGCCTCCGCGCCCGACAGGTCCAACAGCACCGGAACGCCCGCCATCAGCGTCTCCGCGACCTCGCGGGCGTCCGCGAAGACGTTGACGCGCAGCACCACGAAGCGGCGTCGGGCCTCCGTCTCGGCTTCCGGTATGGTCCGGTGGCCGACCGCGGAAGGCCAGGCGTCCCGGCCCCGCAGCGGCACGACCTGGGCGAGCCCCTCCCACTGTTCGTCGGTGACATCGTGGCTGTTCACCCTGTTCACCGGCCCTCCCCCTGGCTCGCACTGAATGACTGCATCGGCCAATTCTTACGCATGGTCACCCGTTCGGCCCAACAGCGACACGGACCGCGACCCCTGCGTTCCGGACGACGGCCGGAACTCGCCCTCACAGCCCCTTGCGCGGCCGTGTGTGGCGGGCGTAACGCCTCATGATCAGATCATGTGACACAGGCGTAACGGGCAATTCGTACGATCGAGCCTGCCGGGCGTGATCCGGAGACTGAGCGGAAGCCGACCGGCGGCCGTACCGGAGGGCGACCGGCCGCAGCGCCGGAGAGCGAGGGGCGGTCACGCCGGACAGCGCCGACCGCCGCACCGAAGCGACCGGTGGACCGACCGGACTCCCGACCGGCCCGCCGAACGGACGACCGACCGGACACCCCGGACGCCGACAGAGAGGGGCCGCCCGTGGCCGCACAAGGCCCGCAGAGCACCACGAGCCAGGTGCGGACCGTGTGCTCGTACTGCGGTGTCGGCTGCGGCATGCTGCTGGACGTCGGGATGGGTCCCGACGGCCGACGCACGGTCCTGAAGGCGTCCGGCGACAAGTCCCACCCGGCGAACTTCGGCCGCCTCTGCACCAAGGGCGCGACCACCGCCGACATGCTCGCCGCGCCCGGCCGCCTCACCACCGCGCTCGTGCGCGACGACCGGGGCGACGAACCGGTCCCCGCGCCCGTCTCCGACGCGATCGCCGAGACCGCCCGGCGGCTGCGCGCGATCATCGACGAGCACGGGCCCGACGCGTTCGCCTTCTACGTCTCCGGCCAGATGAGCCTGGAGGCCCAGTACCTCGCGAACAAGCTGGCCAAGGGCTTCATCCGCACCAACCAGATCGAGTCGAACTCCCGGCTGTGCATGGCGAGCGCCGGCACCGGCTACAAACTGTCGCTGGGCGCCGACGGGCCGCCCGGCTCCTACGAGGATCTCGACAGGGCGGACGTCTTCCTCGTCATCGGCTCCAACATGGCGGACTGCCACCCCATCCTGTTCCTCCGGATGATGGACCGGGTCAAGGCGGGCGCGAAACTGATCGTCGTCGATCCGCGCCGCACGGCGACGGCCGACAAGGCCGACCTCTTCCTGCGGATACGCCCGGGCACGGACCTCGCCCTCCTCAACGGGCTGCTGCACCTGCTGCACGCGGACGGGCACACCGACCCCGACTTCATCGCCGCCCACACCGAGGGCTGGGAGGCGATGCCCGACTTCCTCGCCGACTACGCGCCGGACGCCGTCGCCGAGATCACCGGCATCCCGGCGGACGACCTGCGCGCGGCCGCCCGGCTGATCGGGGAGGCCGCCGAGTGGACGAGCTGCTGGACCATGGGGCTCAACCAGTCCACGCACGGCACCTGGAACACCAACGCGCTCGTCAATCTGCACCTGGCGACCGGCGCGATCTGTCGCCCCGGCAGCGGCCCGTTCTCGCTCACCGGCCAGCCCAACGCGATGGGCGGGCGCGAGATGGGCTACATGGGGCCGGGGCTGCCCGGTCAGCGGTCCGTGCTCGTGGCCGAGGAGCGGGCGTTCGTCGAGGAACTGTGGGGCCTGGAGCCGGATTCGCTGCGCACGGACGGTGTCGGCAAGGGCACGGTCGAGATGTTCCAGAAGATGGCCGACGGGGAGATCAAGGCCTGCTGGATCATCTGCACCAACCCGGTCGCCTCGGTCGCCAACCGCAGGACCGTCATCGAAGGGCTCGAAGCGGCCGAGTTCGTCGTCACCCAGGACGTCTTCGCGGACACCGAGACCAACGCGTACGCCGACGTCGTGCTGCCCGGCGCGCTGTGGACCGAGTCCGAGGGCGTCCTCGTCAACAGCGAGCGCAACCTCACGCTGGCCGTGCCCGCCGCCGACCCGCCGGGCGAGGCGATGGCCGACTGGCGGATCATCGCGGCCGTCGCCCGGGCGATGGGCTTCGAGAAGGGCTTCACGTACGACAGCGCCGAGCAGGTCTTCGAGGAGATCAAGCAGGCGTGGAACCCGAAGACCGGGTGGGACCTGCGGGGCGTGACGTACGACCGGCTGCGGTCGGGGTCCGTGCAGTGGCCCGCGGCTTCGGAGGACGGTCCGGCGCGCAATCCGATCCGCTACGTGGTGGGGAACGGTGACGCGAGCGGTGACGGCGCGGCGGACGGCGACGGTGCGGGCGGTGAGGGTCCGGCCGGCCGGGGGCTGCTCTTCCCGACGGCCAGTGGCCGGGCCGTGTTCCACGCGCGGCCACACCTTCCGGCCGCCGAGATGCCGGACGACGACTATCCGTTCGTGCTCAACACCGGGCGGTTGCAGCACCAGTGGCACACGCTGACGAAGACCGGCCGGGTCGCCAAGCTCAACAAGCTGAACCCGGGACCGTTCGTTGAGGTGCATCCGCGGGACGCGGGTGAACTGGGCGTACGGGACGGGGACTCGGTGGAGGTCGCCTCGCGGCGGGGCCGGGCCGTCCTTCCGGCGGTGGTCTCCGACCGTGTGATGCCCGGGTGCGTGTTCGCGCCGTTCCACTGGAACGACCTGTTCGGGGAGTACCTGAGCATCAACGCGGTGACGAGCGACGCGGTGGACCCGCTGTCGTTCCAGCCGGAGTTGAAGGTGTGCGCGGTGTCCCTGGCGAAGGTGGCGGCGCCGGCGAGGGTGCCGGCGCCGGTCGACAGCGAGCCCACCGGGACGTCCGCGCCGGTGTCCGCCCCGACGGCGGCCCCCGTACCGGCGTCGCCCCCGGTGCCCGCGTCGGTGACCGTGCCGACCGCGGTCGGCCCGGGTGCCAACCCGTTCGGTCTCGAACCGTCGCCACCGCCCGTCCTCTCCGCCCAGGAGCGGCAGTACCTCACCGGGTTCCTCGCCGGACTCGGATCGGGGGTGCGGGGGGTGCCCGTGCTGCCGGCGGACGCGCCGTTCGCGCCCGAGCACGCGGTGTGGGTGAACGGGGTGCTCGCCGGCATGTACTCGCGGTCGGCGGCGCCGAGCGCGCCGCCCGCCGCCGAACCGGCCGGACGCGAGGTCGTCGTGCTGTGGGCCTCGCAGACCGGGACGGCCGAGGAGTTCGCGACGGCGGCCGCCGAGCATCTGGGGGCGGCGGGGCACCGGGCGACGCTCGTCGGGATGGACGAGGCCGCGCCGGACCGACTGCCGCGCGGCGCCGACCTGTTGCTGATCACCAGCACCTTCGGGGACGGCGACGCGCCCGACAACGGCTCCGGGTTCTGGGACGCGCTGTCCCGGCAGGAGGCTCCCCGCCTGGACGGGGTGCGCTATGCCGTGCTGGCCTTCGGTGACTCCTCGTACGACGACTTCTGCGGACACGGCCGCCGACTGGACGCCCGGCTCGACGAGTTGGGCGCGGTGCGGCTGGCCCCCCGTACGGACTGCGAGCCGGACTACGAACCGTCCGCGGACGCCTGGCTGGGCCAGGTCATCACCGCGCTCGGCACGGGCCCGGACGGAGGCGACGGCGGAAGCCTGCCCACGGCTCCGGGAACGACGCCGCAGGGCTCCGCCACCCTCACCGTCCCCCCGGTCACCACGCCCACGCCCGCGCCCGCCGCCCCCCGCTCCACGAGGCCCGCGCCCACCGCCGCCCGACTGGTCGGGAACCGGCTGCTGAGCCTGCCCGGGGCGGGCAAGGAGGTGCGCCGGTTCACCTTCGACACCAGCGGGACGGGACTGTCGTACGAGGCGGGCGACGCGCTCGGGGTGCGGCCGGTCAACTCCCTCGACCTGGTGGCGGAATGGCTGGCGGTGACCGGCCTGGACGGTTCGACTGCCGTGACCGTGGACGGGCTGGGCGAGCTGCCGTTCGCCGAGGCGCTGCACCGGCATCTCGACATCACCCGGATCACCCCGGACCTGCTTCGCTTCGTCGCCGAACGCACCCGGGACGACCGGGAGTTGAAGAAGCTCATGCGTCCCGACAACAAGGACGGGCTGGCCCAGTGGTCCTGGGGACGGCAGGCGGTCGACGTGGTCGCCGAGTTCGCCGTACGGGCCTCGGCCCAGGAGTGGGCCGGCGTCTTCAAGAAGCTCCAGCCCCGCCTGTACTCGATCTCGTCGAGCCCGCTCGTCGACCCGCACCACATCTCGCTGACGGTGTCGGTCGTACGGTACGAGAACCTGCGCGGGCGCCCGCGCGGCGGGGTCTGCTCGCCCTTCCTCGCGGACGGCGAGGCGGACCTGGAGGTGCCGGTCTTCGTCCAGCGCTCGCCGCACTTCCGGCCGCCGGCCGACCCGGTGACCCCCATGATCATGGTCGGTCCGGGCACCGGCGTCGCGCCCTTCATCGGCTTCCTGCAGGAACGGCGGGCCCTCGGCCACCGGGCGCCCAACTGGCTGTTCTTCGGGGAGCAGCACCGGGCGACGGACTTCTACTACCAGGATGAGCTGACCGACCTTCAGGAGTCGGGCGTGCTCAGCAGGTTGGACACCGCCTTCTCACGTGACCAGCGCGCCAAGGTCTACGTCCAGGACCGGATGCGCGAGCACGGGCCCGAGCTGTGGCACTGGCTCCAGGACGGCGCCCGCTTCTACGTGTGCGGCGACGCCTCCCGGATGGCGAAGGACGTCGACCGTGCGCTGCGGGACGTCGCGGTCACCCACGGCGGGATGACCGAGGACGAGGCAGCCGTGTACGTGAAGCAGCTGGCCACGGAGAAGCGGTACGTGCGGGACGTGTACTGAGACGTGTACTGAACGGTGCCGCGCACTGAGGGGTTCCGTGACTGATCGGTTCCGCGCAGTGAGCGGTTCCGCGCACTGATCGGTTCCGTGTACTGCGCGGTTCCGCGCACTGATCGGTTCCGTGTACTGCGCGGTTCCGGTCACCCGCTCAGATCCAGCCCTGCTGCCACGCGTGGTGCGCCGCCGCGTGCCGGGTGGGGGCGCCCAGTTTGGACATCGCGGCCGACAGGTAGTTGCGGACCGTGCCCTGGGCCAGGTGGACCTCGACCGCGATCTCGGCGACCGAGGCGCCGGTGCGGGCCGCGCGCAGCACCTGCAGTTCGCGGTCGCTGAGCGGGCAGTCGTCCTCGGTGAGGGCGGACGCGGCGATGTCGGGGTCGACGTAGCGGCGTCCGGCGGCGACATCGCGGATGATCTCCGCCAGCCGGGCGGCCGGGGTGGTCTTCGGTACGAAGCCGCGCACTCCGGCGCTGAGCGCCCGACGCAGCACCGCCGGGCGGGCGTGCCGGGTCACCAGCACGACGCGGGTGGGCAGTTCGGCCCCGATCTCCTCGGCGGCGCGCAGCCCGTCCGTCGGCGGCATCTCCAGGTCGAGCACCGCGATGTCCGGGCGGAACTCGCGGGCCAGGCGCACCGCCTCGGTGGACGTGGTCGCCTCGGCGACGACCGCCAGGTCGTCCTCCAGCGCGAGCAGGGCGGCCAGGGCGCTCCTGAGGAGGTCCTCGTCGTCCGCGATGAGCAGCCGGATCATCGTGCCGCTCCCTTCGTACGGTCGTGCGAATCCGGTGCGGGCGGCCCGCCTCCCGCCCTCCCGGGTACGAGCGGCAGACAGGCCGTCACCTCGAAGCGGCCACCCTCGCGGTGCCACGTCAACTCGCCCCCCGCCGCCCGTAGTCGCTCGTCGAGCGTGGTGAGCCCCGTACCGTCCGTGCCGACGGGGTGCCCGTCGGCGCCGTCGTTGGTCATGCGCAGCCGGGCACGCCCGTCGACGACACGGCAGTCGACCTCGGCGTACCCGGCCCGGCTGTGGCGCAGCACGTTGGTGGTGGCCTCCCGCATCACCAGCCCGAGGAGATGCCTTCCGGTGTCGGTCAGGCCGGCCGGGAGCGAGGCCGGTTCGAGGGCCGTACGGGCGTCGATGCCGGCGGCGGCCAGCACCTTGCCGGCGTTGGCGATCTCGTCGTCGAGTGTCGTACGGCGGTAGCCGCGCACCACGGCCCGGGTGTCCCGGAGGGCGTCCGCCGCCAACTGGCGTACCTCACGCATCTCGGCGGCGGCCCGCGCGGGGTCCCGCTCCACCAGCCTTGCGGCCAACTCGCTCTTCAACGCGATGACTTGGAGGTGGTGGCCCTGGATGTCGTGCAGGTCGGCGGCGAAGCGGAGACGTTCGTCCTTGACCGCGGACTCGGCCTCCAGCCGTCGCGCACGGTCCAGCCGACCGGCGATGTTCCACGCCCACAATGGGCCCAGCACCATCCACACGGTGAACGCGACGAGACCGGCCGGGAAGAGCGCGGCATGCGCCAACTCGCCGTCCTCGGCGGCCAGACTGACGGCAGCGCCGGGCAACAGGGCCAGGACCACGGCACCGACTGTCAGCGTCCGACGGCGTCGCGGGCCGAGGTGTGCCGCCCAGATCGCGACGGTCACGGCGGGGGCGACCGCCCACAGCTCGTAGTCGCGCCGGGCCAGAGGCAGCACCGCGAGCACGATCGTGGCGGCGACCGAGACCGCCGTCCAGGCCCTCGGCGGCCGTACGGGAGGTGCGGCATCGGTGGCGGTCGGCAGCGCCAGTCGGCCGCCCAGCAACACCGCGCTCGCCACCGCGTCGGCCACGAGGGCCACGGCGACGGGGACGCGGATCCGGACGGGCACCTCCGGGTCCAGGAGCCACTCGCCGAAGAACAGCACCAGAAGACACACGGTGGTCCCCGGCACGGTCCACCAGGTGAAACGACGAAGACTCGTCAGCCCCGCCCCGTGCTCGCCCGCCCCCTCACGCATCCGCCCATTGTCGCAGCCACGGGCCCCGGGGCCAGGGTCGTCGCACAAGCGGTCGAAACGGCCCCGCAGGCAAGCGGTCGAACCCGACCCGCATGACAGATGTCACGCCGAGACATGACACCGCCACACGGGGACGTGCGCATACGGCACTACTGACGCCCCCTCTCCACCAGCAGGCTTACGGCCGTACGCCCCTTCGGGCCTTCGTCCTCCTGCTCATTCCTGAGCACTCACTGCTCAGCCGTCACTGCCCAGCCTCACTGCTCATTCCTCACTTCCTCGGGAGAACAGTCATGTCCGCCACCCATTCCACCAGCGCCTCCGCAGGCCGGAGCCCCGTCCGGGCGCTGTCGCGCCGCTGGCCCACGATGCTCGCTCTCGCGCTGACGGTCCCGGGCCTGGTCCTGGGCGCGTCGGCTGATCCGGCGCCCGCCGAATCCGCCGCGACGGTCGACGGTTACGCCGAGTTCCTGCCACTGCTTCCCCTGCTGTACGTGGTCGTCCACCAGATCGGAAACCCCCGGGCGACCTGGCCGGTGCTCGTGGCGGGCGCGTCGTTCGCGTTCGCCCTCCAGGTCCTGGACCTCGTCTCGCCGGCCGGCGTCATGGTGGGCACGGCGCTGGCGGTGCTGCTCTGGGGGGCGGTTCGGGGGGCGGTTCAGGGCGCGGCCCGAGGAGCTGCCCGGGGGACGGCCGGAGACGCGACGGCAGGGGCAACTCCGCACGGCCCGTCCGTGTTCCAGCTCCAGGCCGCCGGAGCGGTCGTCTTCGGGGCGCTGGCCGTGACCGGGCTGGTACTCGACCCGGATCTGGGCCGGTATCTGGTCGCGGCCGGCTGGTTCTGCCACGGCGTATGGGACTTCGCCCATCTGAGGATGCGCCGGCTCCAGGGCGTCGTGGCGCCCACCTTCGCCGAATGGTGCGCCGTCGTGGACGTGGTGGTCGCCGTGGAGTTGCTGTTCCTCGCGTGAATCCCTGCCCCCTGCCCCTGTCCCCTCCCCAGACCGTGTCCCCGTCCCCGTCCCCGGCCCCGTCCCCGTCCCCGTCCCCGGCCCTGTCCGAGCACCCGGCGGACGACTCCAGAACCCAGCAGACGACTTTGCCATCTCTTTACAACGAGTTCCGCCGCTGTCTCGTCTCTCCGCTCGGTACGTGACGCCGCCGCAGGCCGGGCAACCGACCGGGCGGCGGCCCACGGAGCCGTTCCACCGAGCCGTCCCTCTGCCGAACCCGGCCGGACGGCGGCCCGCCGAACCCGACACGAAAGAGCGACCCATGCGCCGAACCGTCCTCAGTGCCACGGCACTCGCCTTCACCGCCGTGCTGGCGACCGCGCTGCCCGCGTTCGCCGACGGCACGAGCCCGACGGCCGTACCCCAGGAGGCCTCCAAGGCGCCGACCCCGGCCCCGTCCGCCCCCGCCACGGAACACCCCTCGCCCGGCCCCGCCGAGGCCACGGACGACGACGCGAGCCCCGTACCGAGCCAGGTCTCCGTCGTCCCGAGCGGAGCTCCCGACACCGGTACGGCGCCGAAGTCGGAGGGGTCCGGCGGCGCCGGCGTGCTGGCAGGCACGGGCGCCACCGCGGTGCTCCTCGGCGGCGGCGCGGCCGTCGTTCTCGTACGTCGCAAGCGGGCGAACCAGGCGTGACTCCGCTCTCCAGGCGCGCCTTCGCCGTCGCGGCGGCGGCCTCACTCCTGGTGAGCTGCGACGACGGCGCCACCGACCACGCCACGACCGCCCTTCCGAAGGACGAGGCGACGCCACCTCCGTCCTCGCCGTCCTCGCCGTCCTCGCCTGCGCCCAGTGGCGCCGTCCGCCCGCTGGGCCGTTCGGTCCCGGTGCGGCTGCTGATCCCGGCGATCGAGGTCGACACCCCGGTCATCCGGCTGGGGCTGGCCCCGGACGGCACGGTGGAGGTGCCGCCGGTCACGGACCACGACAGGGCGGGCTGGTACCGGCATTCGCCGACGCCGGGCCAGACCGGCCCCTCGGTGATCCTGGGCCATGTCACGGTCGGGCCGTACGGCGACGGGGTCTTCCGCCGGCTCGCCCGACTACGGCGGGGCGAACGGATCGAGGCGCGCCTGGAGAACGGCACGACAGCGGAGTTCACCGTCGACTCCGTACGGACGGTCGCCAAGGCCGACTTCCCCGCGAACGACGTCTACGGCGACGTGAACCGTCCCGCGCTGCGCCTCATCACGTGCGGCGGCCCACGCACGGGCGAGGAGTACCGGGACAACGTGATCGTCTTCGCGACGCTGAGCCCGACGGCCCGGTGACCCACCCCCCAACCACACCCCACCCACCCCCTCCCCTTTGCCTCTTGTCGCACCATCACGACCATGGAGAGCGTTGAAACGGTCCCGTGAGAAGGCCGCGTCCGAGTTGTTCGCCGCCCTCTACCCGCGCCTCGCCGGCTGGTGCCGTCGGCTGGTCGACGACGACGAGACGGCCCACGAGATCGCGTCGGAGGCGTTCACCCGGCTCTGGGCCCGGTGGACATCCGTGGCGGAACCGCACGGCTTCCTCTACGTCACCGCGGCCAACCTCGTACGGGACCACTGGCGCAAGCTCGAACGCGAACGCAGGGCGATGCACCGGGTGACCGCCGAGGCCGCGGTGCGCCCGCGGTACGACCAGGCCCAAGAGCCCGACCCCTCGGTCCGGTTGCTCGTGCAGTCACTGCCGGAACGACTGCGCGTGCCGATCCTGCTGCACTACTACGCTGACATGCCGATCCGGGAGGTGTCCGCGCTGACCGGACGCAAGGAAGGAACCGTCAAGGCCGACCTCCACGCGGCCCGCGAACTGCTCCGCGCCCACCTGAGGAGAAGCCTTGATCACACGCCCTGACGAGGGCCCGGACTTCGAGCCCGACGACCCGCTCGCCATCCTCCTGCGTCCCCCGGCCGACCGCCTCGGCCCACCGCCGGGCCGCTACGAGACGATCCGCCGCGGCGCCGCCCGCCGCCGTCTGGCCCGGGCCGCGGCCGGTGCCGCCGCGGCCTGCGCGGTCGTCGCCCTCATCGCCCTTCCCCTGCACCTCAGTCGGGACGGGGCCCCCGCGACCCCCTCGGTCCCCCTGGCCCCACCCTCCACGACCAGCACGTCCCCGGCTCCGCCGTCGACCCCCACCTCCGACACCGGCGCGCCCTCCGAAGGCCCCGCGAGCCCGGTCCCCTCGGCCCCGCCCACCAAGGGCGGCGCCGACGCCGTCGCCCCGTCGGCGACTCCGCCCATGCCCGCCGAACCCTCGGCCCTGGACCGCACCCCCGACGCGCCCTGACCACGCCCACACACCCACGCGGCAGCGCCGATGCCCTCGCCGTCACCGTCATCGTCACAGGCGCCACGTGACCTTCACCACGAAACCGTTTAGTAGAACAGTAGAAAACGCCCCTTCGCCCGACACGACGATCGTTCCCTGGGTACGGTCGTGGCAGCAGATCCAGAACGGTCGGTGACGGAGTCGGGCATGAAGGCGAGTCGACGCGTACGCGCAGGTGGCACCCTCGGCCACCTGCTGCTCATCGCCGTGCTCGCCCTCAGCGTCTTCGCGATGCACAGCACGGGGCACCCCGACGAGTCCGCACACCCTGGTGGCGAGTCCGCGCACGTCAACGAGCCCGCGCACATCAGCGGGTCGATGCACGTGAGCGAGTCGGTGCCCTTCAGCGAGCCGGTGCCCTTCAGCGGATCCGCGCACTCCATGAACACCGCTGCCCATGCGACGGCGACGGATGCGGCTCCCACGGGGTCGCAGTCCTCGCACGAACCGGCCCCGACCATGGACATGCAGTCCCTCTGCGTGGCGATCCTGCTCGGCGCATGGGTTCTCACCGCCCTGCTCATGTCGGCGTTCGCCCGCCGCCACGAGGAATGGGCGGAGCTGCTCGCCCAGGTCGCCGCCCTCGCGCGACCCCGCCCGCCGCCACGCGGGCCCGATCTCACCCGTCTGTCAGTTCTGCGGCTGTAGGCCGAGCCGTTCACGCGGGCGCGCGTCCAGCGCGACCCCACGGCTCCGCCTGCCCACGAACAGCCCAGAACGCACACCCCGAGGTGAATCGACCATGACAGCCCTTACGCGAACCCCCCGCCGCACGCGCCTGCGCCGCGCCGCCGCCACCGCGAGCGTCGTCGCCGTCGGCACTCTGCTGCTCACCGCCTGTGGCGACGACATGAACGACATGGAGCACGGGAGCGGCAAGAGCTCGACGTCCACGTCCGGTGAAGCCGGATCCGCCGACTTCGTCGACGCGGACGTCACCTTCGCGCAGATGATGATCCCGCACCACGAACAGGCCCTGGAGATGGCCGAACTCGCCGACGACCGGGCGTCCGACACGGAGCTCAAGGACATCGCCGAGCAGATCGAGAAGGCCCAGGACCCGGAGATCAAGACGATGAAGGGGTGGCTGCGGTCCTGGGACCGCCCGACCGCAGCCGAGTCGATGCCCGGCATGGACCACGGCAGCGACGGCGGCAGCGCCGACGGCATGATGTCCGGCGCGGACATGCGGCGACTCAAGACCATGAAGGGCACCGACTTCGACAAGCTGTTCGCCCAGCTGATGATCGAGCACCACAACGGCGCCATCAGCATGGCCGAGGACGAGCGGAAGAACGGCAGGAACGGTGCCGCCGTGAAGATGGCGGGCGCCATCGTGAAGAGCCAGACCGCCGAGGTCGAGCAACTCAACGACATCCTCGACCGACTCTGAACACCCCCGGCGCGGGCCGACGTACGGCCCGCGCCGGTCCAGCACAAGGTCCGTGAAGCGGTTGCCGACCGTGACGTCAGTGGCATGTGTTGAGATGACGGGACTTCGTTCGCCGACTTGCTGGGAGATCATCTCGATGCCTGGTGCGTACCCCTCCTTGACGCGAGCCCTGGCGGAGTCTCTGGTCGATGTCGTCTGGTTCGTCGAAGGCTGTGAAGACGAGCAAATGGATCCAGACGACGCGGTCAAGGTCCTGGAGGGCGTCGCTCACGTCGTGAGCAAGCTGTCGCGTGAGCAGCAGGACGAGTTCCTCGGCCTGCTCGCCACCATGGCCCGCGAGGAGTCCGACCCGTCGCGGCGAGCGTTTCTGGAGGAGTTCCCGGACGGCTTCGGACTGGTGGAAGACGTGGCCTGACCACCACTTCAGGAGTGCGATCAGCCTGGAGGCTCAGCAGGTTCTGGTGCAGATCGCCGGCGTTGAGGTGTACGTGAATCACCCGGTGCCGCAACTGGGCGCGACCGATTGGGTTCCCATCTCCCTCGGCCTGGGGGACGCTGACGCGGCCACTTGCGACACTCGTGTTGCGGTCCGTGTTCGGCCTCAGTCGGGCCTGATTGAAGTACGAGTCTGACGACACAGGCGTAGTCACCTCACGAAGCTCTTGCCAGACCCCCTCGCCGGCCTCACCGGCTGCCGAGGAGTCCTGACGAGCAAGCCATCTACTATGCCCCTGCGTATACGCGTGCGCGTCAACAGCCAGAAGGAGTCAGGGCCATGCGACGGCTGGGGGAACTGGAAGCGGAGATCATGGACCGCCTCTGGACGTGGAACCGTCCGGCGACGGTGCGCGAAATCGTGGACGATCTCAACAAGACCCGCCCGCTCGCCTACACCACGGTGATGACCGTCACCAACATCCTCTACAACAAGGGCTGGCTGTTGCGGGGCAAGCAGGGCCGCGCCTGGCTGTACACCCCGGTGCGCAGCCGTGAGGCGTACGCCGCCGCGCTGATGGAGGACGGATTGGACGCGAGCAAGGACCGACCGGCCGCGCTGGTCCACTTCGTCGAGAACATGACGGAGGAGGAGCAGGCCGCCCTGCGCAAGGCCCTGCGCGCGGTGGGACGGCAGCCGAAGTCGTGAACGGGGCTCCCCTCCTGGGCGTGAACGCGGCTTCCCTCCTGCTCGTCTACACGGCGACGGTGGGCTTCGTCGCCCCTGCCCTGGTGCTGCGAGCCTCCTGGCCGCACCGGGCACCCGCCCTTGCCCTGGCGGTCTGGCACACCCTGACGGCCTCCTTCGTCCTCGGGGCCGCACTGACCGCGTACCACCTGCTCATGCCCACCGAGCACACGCACGAGGGACTCCTGGGCCTGCTGCACTCCTGCGGACTGGACCTGGGCGCGAGCGGGCCCGGTCACGACACGGCGGGCGGCCTCGCCGCCGTCGTTCCGGCGGCGCTCGGGGCAACGCTCGCGGGCAGCTTCGCCTTCCACGTCGTACGAGCCCGTCGAGCGCGGACCCGGCACCGGGAGGCGGTGGATCTGGTCGGCCGCCGCTCCGCACGGCTGGGTGCCACCGTCCTGCCGTACGACGTACCCGCCGCCTACTGCCTGCCGGGCCGCCGGCCGAGGATCGTGATCAGCGACGGCGCCGTACGGGAGCTGGCTCCTGAGCAACTCGCGGCGGTTCTGGAGCATGAACGGGCGCATATCGCGGGCCGCCACCATCTGGTGATCGCCGCCGCCGCGGCGTTCCAGTCGGTCTTCCCCCTGCTCCCCCTGGCCCGTCACGCCCGCGCCCAGACAGCACTCCTGCTGGAGATGGTCGCCGACGACCGCGCCTTGCGCGCCCACTCCGACGGGGCCCTGGCGAGCGCGATGTACGAGATGGCGACGGCCCGGACCCCGCAGGGCGCCTTCGCGGCGGGCGGCCCGGCGGTCGTGATCCGGATCCGGCGGGTACTCGGGCCGCGCCGCCCTCCGCACCGCGCGTTCTGGGGTTCCGTCGCCACCGTGACCGCGACCGTTCCGCTGTTGCCGCTCCTCGTCGTCTGCCCACTCGGCGCCACCTGACGTCGCCGGCGACGCAGACATTGACGACGCCGCATCCCGAGCCCTGCCGCCCGCACTCGGACCCCCACGACCCGCCGACGCGCAGCGCCCGTTCGGATCAGACGGTCATCATCAGCAGCATCGTCGCCATCGAGCCGCCCATGCCGATGTGACCGGCCAGGCGCGCGTTCGGCACGGACAGCACTGCCGGGGTACGGGTCGCTCGACGGTGGCGGGCCCCGGTGACCGATCCGGAGGACGATCCGCCCGTCTCCCGCATCCGGGCGCGTACGGCCAGCGCCACGGCCGCCAGGAAGTAGGCGGCCAGGGCCCAGAAGGCGACGCGCCACAGCATCGCGGAGCCCGAGGTGGCGGCCGCCTCGGTGACGCCGTGGGCACCCATGCCCTCCACGCCCTCCGCCCCGGCCGCACCTCCATGGCCGTGCCCGGAGGAGCCGGCCAGGGCGAGCGTCGGCCCCGAGGAGGCGCCGGGCATGGCCAGGGTCATCACCACCATGGCGGCACTGCCGATCACGAGATGGGCGCCGTGCCGCACCTGCCGCACACCGCCACGTACGGCCTGCCGTACGGACAACGCCACTCCCCCGAGACAGAGCAGTCCGAACACGGCCGCCCACCACACGCCGTACGTGCCGTACAGGGTCGCGGTCGGAGGCGCCGCCATGACGGCCATCCCCCCACCCATGACCGCCTCGGCCCCTGCCTCGAACCGGCCCCAGCCGCTGACCAGCGCCAGCCGTACGAGGTTCCCGACGGCCACCCCGGTTCCCAGCACCACCAGCGTCCAGCCAAGAAGGTGTCCAGCCACGTCGCCACTCCTCACGGGACCCGGAGATCCGGCTCACCGATCGTCGACCACTACGTACCCGCTTAGTACGTAGCGGCCGCCCGTCCGACTCAGCCAGGCGAACCACGACCGCCTCAAGAAGGACCCGCCGTCCTCGTACGCACCGCTCGCCAGATACCCCCTGGGGGTATAGTCTGGCCAAGCGCTCGAAGAAGGACCACCATGGATGAGAATGGGGAGGAAACGGCCATGGACCACAAGGACCACATGGATCAGGTGGGCCACAGGACTCACCACGAGGGCACCGCACACGACCAGACGGCCCCCGACCACACCGCTCACGACGAGAACCGGCACAGCCACACCGACCAACCGCTGCCGCACGGGGCACACGGGACGCACGGCGGAGCGTCCTGGGCCACGGCGACAAAGGCGACCCTGCACTGCCTCACCGGGTGCGCCATCGGCGAGATCCTGGGCATGGTCATCGGCACGGCTCTGCTGTGGGACAACGTGCCGACCATGATCCTGGCCATCACGCTCGCGTTCCTCTTCGGCTACTCGTTCACCCTGTTCGCGGTGCGGCGAGCCGGCCTGGACCTCAAGAGCGCGATCAAGGTAGCCCTGGCCGCCGACACCGTCTCGATCACCGTCATGGAAGTGGTCGACAACGCCATCATCGCCCTCACTCCCGGCGCGATGGACGCCCATATCGACGACGCCCTCTTCTGGTCAGCCCTCCTCGGCGGCTTCGCAGTCGCCTTCCTCATCACCACACCGGTCAACAAGTGGATGATCGGCCGGGGCAAGGGTCACGCGGTCGTCCACGCGTACCACTGACTCACGCACCCCGAGGGAATGATCTTCGCTCCGCCTAGGAGATCGACCTTCCCGTTCGCCTCGTCCAAGGTGCCGCGTCGCCTCTCCCGGCCAGGCTCTCCTCCGCACCGCAGCACATCGACGCACAGCCGACCGCACCCGTCGGAACGCTGCCTGACGACACGGCAGGATCACCTGGTACGGCCCATGGCTCTACACCGGCGTCGGCGCCCTTCTCGGCCATCCGCCTGTGACCAAGCACCGGGTGTGTGGTCCTCGTGCCGGCTGACGGCTCAACGCCAGGCGTGGCGGACCTTCAGCCGTCCGAATCCCATGGTCCCGGAGATGCGGATGACCGGCCCGCCCGGGCGGGAACGCCGTGGGGCCCGGTAGCGCAGATCTTTCCACCCCGTGCTCAGCGCCTCGACGTCGACGACCGCGTCGCGGGGCACCGTGATTCTGGCCCCACCGGTTCCGAGTTGCAGCTCGATGTCGACGACCTGATGCTCGATGATCGCCCGGAACAGATCCAGGCGCACACGTCCGACCGCGGACCCGACCTTGAGGATCCGAGGCACCCGCCACGCGCCGCGCCGCTTGATCCGTCCGCCGACGACGGCGATCGTCGACGTGGTGGCCGGCTGCTCCTCCGGGAGGGAGGCCAGAGCCGACACGAGGTCACTGTGCGCCTCGGAGGTGAGCACTTGGTGGAGGTGTTCGTCCAACTCCTCGTGCGAGATGAACCCTTCGGCGTACGCCTCCTGCAGGCGCCGCACCGCCGTATCGCGGTCGCCTTCGCCGATCGACGACGATGGGTCTTCCGGTAAGGGGGCCACCGTCTCACCCTACTGCCGTGCCGACGACGCGCGGCTCGTCGTAACGACCCCTTGGTGGCAGCGTGATGGACAGTGCTGGCCCGGTACACATCGGTGCGCCCGCTCCACTCCGCCAGAAGAAGCGGGGAGTGGGACGTGAGCCGTCACCGACCACCTGACCGGCAAGCGCATCGGCCCGCCCGAAAAACCAAAGCGGAGTTGCCGTCTCGACCACTCCAGCGGCAGCATCCGTGGCCTCAGCCGACACCTTGGGGCCGCACCCGTCTGCGCTGCCCCATTCCTGGTACAGGGCACTTCCCTGGCCCCATGACGAAGCGACAATGAGCACGTCATAAGCGTTTCTCAGCCACTTCCCCGTCGGCGCCTGAGGGTTTCGGAAACACGCGTGCCCGCTGTCCGACCCGCCGACTATCGTCGTCCGCTCATGCTCCGTCAGGACATCAGAACCACACGGCAGATCGAGGGGACGCGCTGTGACCACCATGCCCGAGCAACGGACCGGGTGCCGGATCTCCATCGTCGACGAGGACCCGTTGCGTGCGCGCAAGGAGGCGCGTGAGCTGCTTGCCGGGATCGCCGACGTCGATCCCGGAGCGGCTCTGGACGTTCCCCGGCGCGGCACGGGCGCGGCGGCCGACGGGGCAGTCAAGGGCGGGCTGACGGCCGACACCGTCGGCGTGCTGGTCGGCGCCGGCTCGCTGGTCGCCGCCGGAGTCCAGATCTGGCTGGCCAGGGTGCCGCAGCGGACGATCGTCGTGCGGCGGCCGGACGGAGCGACTCTGCACATCACCGGGAAGGAGGCCCGTGAGGACGACGAGCGGATCGAGCGCTTCCTCGCGGGCGGCGGTGAGGCTGCTCGCCGTACGGAGCACGATGGCCTCGGCGACACCCCTGCGGCGGGCTGAGCGCACATGACCGACAATGACCGGTTCGCGATGCTCGTCGGCGTGTCGACGTACGACAGCCACGCGTACCGCGATCTGCCGCCCGTGCGCGCCGATCTTCACTACATGCGGGCGGTGCTGGAGAACACCGAGATCGGCATGTACAACGACTGCGCGATGGTCGCCGAGCCGACCCGGGCGGAGATGCTGCACGCCGTCGAGACGTTCCTGAACGCGCGACAGGCGAGTGAGACGGCGCTGCTCTACTTCAGCGGGCACGGGGAGTTCTGCGAGGACGACAACCAGCTGTACTTCCTGACCCGGGACACCGACCCGGACGACCTGCCGGGTACGGCGGTCCCGGCGGAGTTCCTGGAGCGGATGCTCCAGTCGTGCCGGGCCGCTTCGAAGCTGGTGCTGTTGGACTGCTGCTCCAGCGGCTCCGTCGTCCAGGGCTGGACCGCGAAGGGGCCGGCCGAAGAGCCCGCGCGGCCCGCGCCGAGCACGCTGCTGCGGCCGACGGGCGTGTACTTCATCACCGCCTCCGACGCTCTTCAGTCCGCGTCCGCGATGGCGCCGGACGGGTCGAACCTCGGTACGTCCCGGTTCACCGGGGAGATCGTGGAGGGACTGCGCAACGGCCGGATCAAGGAGGGCGGCTGGATCACGCCGGACGACCTCTTCGAGTACCTGACCGCGCAGATGAGGCGGGACGGCGTACCGGAGGAGCAGCGTCCCACCAAGTCCACGATCAGGGCCACGAACCAGCTGCCCTTCGCCCGATCGGTGGCCCGGCCGGTTCGTCTCCCGGAGCTGCCGCGCGACGCTGCCGAGGCCGCCCGGCGCTCCCCCGCCCTGCTGAAGGCCCGGGAACTGGCCGCGCTGGACGCACGGGACGGCGTGGACTGGGAGCGGCTGCTGCGGTACTACGCACACTGCCTCACCGCTCAGTCGGCGGCCGGCATGCGACCCGACCGGGACAGTGGGCGCGGCTCGAAGTACTTCCTGCTGGGTCAGGGCCAGGAGACCATCCAGTCCGGGCGGGGTTCCGCCTTTCCGGCGCCCGGGAGCCTGCCCAGGCCGCAGGACGTTTCGGCGGGTACGGGCAGAGGTGACACGGGCGCCCAGCAGGAGTACTGGTACGGCTATCCGGCGATCACGCTGCCCGTGCGGGACGGCGGGGCAAGGGGGCGCCGTACGTCGGTGGAGCTGGCGCCGCTGCTCATCCAGCAGCTGGAACTCGCGCCGGACGAGGAGGGCCGGGACGTACTGCGGCCCAGTGGCGTTCCCTCCCTGCACACGGGTGTCGTCGCGGAACTGCTGGACGCGGGCGACGCGGCCGACCTCGTCGCCCGCTGGCAGCCGTCCTGGCAGGAGGGCAACGACGCGCAGATGCTGCGCGCCGTACGGGAGCTGTTGGACGAGCTGGGGCTGCCGGAGCTGGAACCGCTCGACCCGTCCGCGCTCAGCGAGCGAACGGTGATGCAGGCGCTGCGGCCCGGCGCGCACAACGCGGCCGTACTGCTGGTGCCTTCGGGCGTGGAGGCCAAGGCCACCGAAGCCCTGGTGGACAACCTGCTGCGGATCTCGACCCGGACGGGACAGATCCCCGGCACCGCCATGGACGCACTGCTGAGCGGTGGCGAGGGCGGTGCGGGGGACACGTCGTCCGTCACCGTGGTGGCTCCCGGACCGTGCAACGAGAGCCAGGAGTCGGTCATCTCCTCGGCGATGACACGGCCCCTGACGGTGGCGACCGGGCCGCCCGGCACGGGCAAGAGCGAGGTCGTCACGGCCGTCGTCACCACCTGTGTCGCCGCCGGACAGTCCGTTCTGGTCGCCTCCACGAACAACGAGGCCGTGGACGTCGTCGCCGAACGCTGCGACGACATCGCGCCCGGCTTGCTGATGCGGACGGGCAACGCGGAGGCACTGGAGCGGGAGGCCGCGAAACTGGAGCGGCTGCTGGGCGAACCCGCCCGGGCGCCGCGGCGCGGATCGGTCACCGTGGGCGGGCAGTTGCGCAGTGCGCGCGAAACCTCTGACGGACTGCGGACGGAGGCCACGCGCCGGGTCGGCGAGGAGGGGCTCCTGCTGGAGCTGCTGTGGGAGCGGACGGAACGGACGGAAGCACTGGAGCTGCCGCTGGCGCTCCTGGAAGGTGTGTGGGCGGCGGCGGACGAGGGCGGCACGGCCGCACTGGGACGCTGGGAGGACCGGGCACGGAAGGCGGCCGGGGCCCCCTGGTGGCTGCTCGGCCCGTGGCGTCGGGGCCGGGCGCTGGCCGCGCTCGTCTCGGCGGTGGCCGATCACGACGACGCGGCGGAGGACCGACCGGCTGCACCGAGCCTGCCGTATCCGCCAGATCCCTCGAACCGGCCGTCGTGGCCGGAGTGGGCGTCCGGGCGACCGGTGCCGGCGGAACTGCTGGAGTCGCTGGCGGACACGGTGGCCGTGGAACGGAAGGTACGGACGCTCGTCCCCCACCACACGGGATGGGACGAAAACGGGCTGCACCAGTCGCGGCTGGAGGTGGCGCGCACGCTCTCCGAACTGTCAGCGGAGCTGTCGAGGGCGGTGTCCACCGAGACAATGGCTCGGGCACGCGGGCTCATGCAACAGCGGCTCCAGGCACTGCGGAGCCGCTCGGGCTTCCAGCGCAGCCAGAAGAACCTCATGGCGCACATCAAGGGATGGGCCGTCAGCACGCACTCGGTGCGGCAACTGGAGCTGACGCCCAAGCTGTTCGACCTCGTCGTCATCGACGAGGCGAGCCAGTGCTCCATCCCCTCGGTGCTGCCCCTGCTGTTCCGGGCCCGCCGGGCGCTGATCATCGGCGACCCGATGCAGTTGGGGCACATCCCCGGCGTGTCACCGCAGCAGGAACAGCAGGCACGGGTCAGGGCCGGACTGAGCGCGGCACAGCTGGAGGACCACCGGCTCACGTACCACGTGTACTCCTCGTACCACGCGGCCGAGCAGCACGGTGACTCCGCGCTGCTCCTCGACGAGCACTACCGGTGCCACCCCCGGATCGCCGACGTCGTCAACGGCTACTGCTACGCGGGGCAGTTGCAGGTGCTCACCGACGTCCGGCGGCAGGTCCCGGCCCTCGACCCGGTGGGGGCGGCCGATCCGGCGCCGGCGCTGGGATGGGTCGACGTACCGCGCGGCGAGTCGGCGCGCGGCGGCGACGGGCGGTCCTGGCGCAACGCGGCGGAGGCGGACGCCGTTCGGCGGGTGGTGGACGAACTGCTGGCACGGCTGCCGCAGGACGCCACGGTGGGTGTGGTCACGCCCTTCCGGGCACAGAAGGAGGCGTTGGCGCGGGTGTGGCGCGACGACGACCGCGTGCGGGTCGGCACCGTGCACGCCTTCCAGGGCGGGCAGCGCGACGTGATGGTGCTGAGCCCGGTGGCCACGCGCAACACCCCGCCGAGGACCACCCACTGGGTCGCGAGCCAGGTCAACCTGTGGAACGTGGCGGTGACCCGGGCCAAGTCGCAGCTGATCATCGTGGGCGCGCACGCCTTCTGGGAGGGACAGAGCGGACTGCCGACCCTGCTCGCGGGGCGCTCGACGCTCCTGGGAGCGGACGCGGGCGAGGCCGAGGGACCGGTGGGGACGGCCGTCCCGGCGACCGGCTTCCGCGAGGAGCTGGCCGACCGGCTCCAGCACTACCTCGCCGAGCGCGGCATCTCCGACCTCGAGCGGGCGGCGGTGGTCGGCGGCCACCCGGTCGACCTGCTGTTCACCGAGGCCGGCGAGAACACGGCGGTTCTGATCGACCCCGGCCCGCCGCACGGCATCGACCCGGCACGGCACCTGCGGCTGTCCCATGCGCGGGGTGACCTCCTGACCGGGTTGCCGTCCGGGGGTTACGGGGCGAAGGCGTGCCCGGTGGGCCGCACCGTGCGGGTTCCGGCGTGGCGGATCCTGGCGGGTGAGGAGGTGCTGGCCCCCCTGTTCGACTGAGCCGGGAGACAGCCACGCCGGGGCTGGTTCAGGTGCCGGCCAGGGCCACGGGAGGCGGCATTCCGTGATCGCCGTATCTGAGCCGCGAGAGGCGTTCGCGGCGTGCCGCCCGTGAAAAGAAGTCGAACGACCCATAGGGGCCGGAAACGCGCGGGTCAGCGGCTTTGCACTGCGGCCTCCAGAAGCGCCGGACACTCCACCTGATCCAGCCCGCGCGGAAGGCCCCGGAGCGTCAACCGAGCGTCACGACAGAGCCCATCCCGTGTGCCCGCCCCAGCAGTAGCGGCACCCATGATCCGCACGGTCGAGCGGGGGGATCACTCGATCGTGAGTTCTTCCGCTGTCGCACCCGATGGGACGCGATGCTCGGAAGGGCGGTGTGCGCCCCAGGGCTTCCTGGATGCACGACCGATGACGGATGCCGGATGAGAGGGGTGGCGTGACGCGAGAAGCGGAACGGCGCGGAGGCTTGGACAGTCAGGCGCTGCTGTTGGCTGCCGGGCTGGCCGATCTGGCGGTGAGCACGGTGGGTTCGGCTCTGGGGACGGTGCGCGGGCTGCTGCGCCGGTCGGACGCACCGGATCTGGCGGCGGAGGCCGAGCACGAGCTCATGGCGCGTGGGCGTCTGGTGCTGGACCGGTACGCGGCCGTGCCACCGGCCCACTTGGAGATCCTCGCCCGGCGTGCCCTGGCCCGGAAGGCCGCCGGTGGCGTCTGACCGGTGGGAGTCGGCCGCGTTCAAGGTCCGCGTGGACGAGGTGCTGCGCGGGTTCGTCACCCGGGAGGCCGACGAGTTCGCGGCGGTCGATCCGATGCTCGACGCGGTCGCCGAGGGGTTGGAGGCGGCGGTCTCCGACGGCAAGCGGCTGCGGGCGGCGTTCTGCTACTGGGGGTGGCGGGCGGTGGGCCAGCCGGACAGCGACGCGCTGGTGCGGGCTGCTGCCTCGATGGAGCTGGTGCATGCCGCCGCGGTCGTGCACGACGACCTCATCGACGACAGCCCGCTACGGCACGGGCGGCCCACCACCCACGTAGCCCTGCTCGGGGCCGTAGGGGCGCGTCCGGACGCCGAAGCCGCCGCGCGGTCGTTGGCGATGCTGGTGGGGGACCTGCTGATGGCGCTGGCCGGGCAGTTGTTCGCCACCAGTGGTCTGCCCGCCGCGTATCTCGTCCGGGCCCGACCGTTCTGGGCGGTGATGGCCCGTGAGCTGATCGCAGGCGAGTGTCTGGAGATCCTGCGGACCGGAGTCGGTCCGGACACCGAGGCAGCGCTGAAGGTGATCCGGTACAAGACCGCCAAGTACACCGTCGAACAGCCCCTGTTGATCGGTGGCGCGCTGGCAGGCGCGGGCGCGCGGCTGCGCGAGGGCTACTCCGCGTACGGGCTGCCTCTGGGGGAGGCGTTCCAGCTGAGGGACGACCTGCTCGGGCTGTTCGGCGACCCCGCGCACACCGGCAAGGCCAACGCCGACGACGTGCGCGGCCGACGGCCCACCGCACTGCTGGCAGAGACATGGCGACTCGCCGACGACTCGCAGCGGGAACTGCTGCACTCGCTGCTGGGCCGGGACGACCCGGGCGGGGAAGGGCTGGACGCGGTGCGCGAGGTGATGCGCCGGCTGAGGGCGCCCGACCGCATCGAGGACATGATCAGGGCACGGGTCGAGGAGGCTCTCGGTGCCCTCCACGAACTGGATCTACCGCCGCACGCCGTCACCGGACTGACCGCGCTGGCTCATTCCGCGGCGGTACGCCTGTCCTGACCGCTCGCATCGGGGCGGCGCGCGAGCCCGCGCTCTCCCGGGGCAGACGCCGCTCCCGCCTGTCGTGGACGCTCCCGAGGAAGATGAGGAACCCTGCCATGCCTGCCATGCCCCACACCGACGCATCGCTGGACGCCCTGCGGCGGGCCGGTGACGAACTCGCCGACGCCACCGTCGCCGAACTCTTCGAACGCGGGGAGGTGGGCAAGTTCAACACCCTGATGCGCTACGTCTCCACCGCCGGCGCTCCCCTGCCGGACGGACTGCCCGACGTCGCACACGCATATCTGGAGGCCACCCGCACCCCGCCGGCCTGGGTGGACTGGGCGGAGATGGAGAAAGCCCGGCTGTTCTTCATCGACAACAACGTGCACATCTCCACCGCGCTGTCCTTCGCCTCCATGCCCGCCTGCTATCTCGTCCCGCACGTGGCGAAGCTGCTGTCGGCCACCCATGGGCTGCGGTATCCCTCCAAACGGATGGCGGAGACCGGCCAGTTCACCGTCCACCTGATGCAGCCCGACGCCTTCGAGGCCGGCAGCCGATTCATCCCGGCCGCCCAGAAGGTCCGCCTCCTGCACGCCTCCATCCGCCATCACCTCACGCGTGAGAACCGCTGGGACACCGCGGCCCACGGGACGCCGATCTGCCAGGAGGACATGATCGGCGGGCAGATGTTCTTCTCGCTGCTCGTCCTGGACAGCCTGCATCGTCTCGGTATCCACATGTCGACGGAGGGCGCGGAAGCGTACTACTACGCCTGGCGCGTCGTCGGCGCCATGCTCGGCGTCGACCAGGACGCCGTTCCCCGAGATCTCGACGAGGCCCGCCGGTTCCTCGACCTGTACATGGTGCGGCACATGGGGCCGTCCGACGAGGGCACCCATCTGACCCGGCAGCTGATCGACCTCTACGAGGAGGTGGTGCCCGGCACCTTCTTCGACCCGGTCGTCTCCGCCCTCATCCGCCATCTCATCGGCGACACCTGCGCCGACTGGCTCCATGTGCCGCGCACGTCGTGGGACACCCTTGTCAAGGCAGTGCCCCACCTCCTCGGCGTCCTGGAGACCATCGAGGACCGCTCCCCGCTCGGCGCCTGGGCCCTGGACCGCCTCGGCCACCTCACCACGGTCCTGGAGCTGTCCTCACTCACCCGTGGGCGGGTCATGCACTACGCGATCCCCGAAACCCTCAAGAAGGACTACGGCCTCTCGCCCACGGTGCCTCGCACCCGCCGGTGGGTCCCGCCGGCCGCCGGTGTCTGACGCCCCGCGCGCTCCGTGAGAAGGGGTCGCGGCTCGGCAGCCGTGCCGGGCAGAGGCACCCCGGCAGCACACCGCACATCGCGTCCACGGTGCGGGCAAGCGATCAGCGCGGCGCAGTCTTCGATAACGTGAGCGTATGAGCCATCCGCACCCAGAACTCAAAGCCGCCCCGCCGCTGCCGGACGGAGGACTCAGGGTCACCGCCCTGGGCGGCCTGGGCGAAATCGGCCGGAACATGACCGTCTTCGAGTACGCAGGCAAACTGCTGATCGTCGACTGCGGTGTGCTGTTCCCGGAGGAGAACCAGCCCGGCGTGGACGTGATCCTCCCCGACTTCACCTCCATCCGGGACCGCCTCGACGACATCGTCGCCGTCGTCCTCACCCACGGCCACGAGGACCACATCGGCGGCGTGCCCTATCTCCTGCGGGAGCGGGCGGACATCCCCCTCGTCGGCTCGAAGCTCACCCTCGCCTTCATCGAGGCCAAGCTCAAGGAGCACGGGATCAGGCCCCGCACGGTGCGTGTGCGCGAGGGCGACCGGCGCGGCTTCGGCCCCTTCGACTGCGAGTTCGTAGCGGTCAACCACTCCATCCCGGACAGCCTCGCGGTGGCCCTGCGCACCGGAGCCGGCATGGTGCTGCACACCGGTGACTTCAAGATGGACCAGTTCCCCCTGGACGACCGCATCACCGACCTGCGTGCCTTCGCCCGCCTCGGCGAGGAGGGTGTGGACCTGTTCCTCACCGACTCCACCAATGCCGAGGTCCCCGGCTTCACCACCTCCGAACGCGAACTGAACCCCGCGATCGAACAGGTGATGCGCACCGCACCCCGGCGGGTCATCGTCTCCAGCTTCGCCAGCCACGTGCACCGCATCCAGCAGGTCCTGGACGCCGCCCACCAGCACGGCCGCAAGGTGGCCTTCGTGGGCCGCTCCATGGTCCGCAACATGGGCATCGCCCGCGACCTGGGCTACCTCAAGGTTCCGCCCAACCTGATCGTGAACACCAAGGAGCTGGAGAAGCTCCCCGCCAACCAGGTCACCCTGGTGTGCACCGGGTCCCAGGGCGAACCGATGGCCGCCCTGTCCCGGATGGCCAACCGCGACCACCAGATCCGCATCGGCAAGGGCGACACCGTCCTGCTCGCCAGTTCCCTCATCCCCGGCAACGAGAACGCCATCTACCGGGTGATCAACGGCCTGACCCGGTGGGGCGCCAACGTCGTCCACAAGGGCAACGCGAAGGTGCACGTCTCCGGCCACGCCAGCGCCGGCGAACTCGTCTACTGCTACAACATCGTCCGCCCCCGCAACGTCATGCCCGTACACGGCGAGTTCCGTCACCTGCGGGCCAACGCCGATCTCGCCATCCGCACCGGCGTCGATCCCGATCGGGTCGTCATCGCCGAGGACGGGGTCGTCGTCGACCTCGTCGACGGCCGCGTCTCCATCACCGGCAAGGTGCCCGCGGGCAACGTCTACGTGGACGGCATGGAAGTCGGCGGTGCCACCGAGGCGTCCCTCAAGGACCGGGTCACCCTCGCGCAGGAGGGCGTCATCACGGTCGTGGCCATCGTCGACGCCGACACCGGCGGGCTGGCCGAGGCCCCCGACTTCCTGGCTCGCGGCTTCGTGCACGACGACACCACCTTCGAGCCGGTGATCCCCGTCATCGAGAAGACGCTGGCCACCGCCGCCCAGGAGGGCGTCGGCGACGCCCACCAGCTCGAACAGCTCATCGCCCGGGCCGTGGCCAACTGGGCCTTCCGCACCCACCGCCGCAGGCCGCTGATCATCCCCGTCATCATCGACGCCTGAGAGCGGGCCGTCACCTCGACTCCCCGCTCCCGCACCGGGAGCGGGGAGCTCGCGTCACCACGCCCGGCCACCGCCCCGGTGCGTCCACGAACGTCAGAAAGGTGAACGGATGAGCCTGCGCCTGGAGGAGATCGACTGGCAGCCGACGCCGATGGGCGAGATCAGTCTGCGCCGACGCCGTCACCCGGTCTCCGCGGAGGACGTGTACGAGGTGAAACTCGGCGACGAGTTCCTGATGTCCAGCCTCTTCACCGCCGGCGAGATCGCGCTCGCGGAACTGGCCCTGGCGCAACTGCCGGACGCCGACATGGACGTGGCCGTCGGTGGACTCGGACTCGGCTACACCGCCCAGGCGGCCCTGGACGATCCCCGGGTGCGCTCGCTGACCGTGATCGACGCGCTCGCCGAAGTCATCGGCTGGCACCGACGGCACCTGGTGCCCCTCGGAGCCCGGCTCACGTCGGACGACCGCTGCCGCCTGGTCCACGGCGACTTCTTCGCACTGGCCGCCGACCCCCGCGGTCTTGACCCCGAGGAGCCGGGCCGTCGCTTCCACGCCATCCTGCTGGACGTCGACCATTCACCACGCCATGTGCTCCACCCGCGCCACGCGGCGCTCTACCAGCCCGCCGGGCTTCGCGCTCTCGCCGCTCACCTCCACCCAGGCGGCGTGTTCGCCCTGTGGTCCAACGACCCGCCCGACGAGCAGTTCACCTCCGCCCTCACCGAAGTCTTCGCACGCGCAGAGGCCCGTGTCGTCGCCTTCGACAACCCCCTGCAGGGCGGCACCTCGACCAACACCGTCTACCTGGCCGGCAAGGCACCGACTCGCTCGCACTGCCACACGTCGAAGGAGCCGACCGTAGAGGGCGTCAACGAAGGGGCGGAGAAGCATACTTGACCATGCGGGGGACCACCCCGCAGGGGCTTGGCAGAGGAAAGGCGGCAAACCGGTGAGCGGCGGCAGCCAGGCAGTGAAGAAGGCCGAAGTACGGCTCAAGTGGGACCCGAGTCACTGGGAGCAGCCACACCACCATCTCGACATCATCGCCACGACCTACTCGACGGACGCCCCCCACGGGCGGCCGGTGTACGTCGTCCATTTCGACAGCCGCTCACCGGACGGCACCATCAACGTGAGCCGGCACAGCCAGACCGGTCAGGGCTTCGGCTACGTCGAAGTGATGACCCTGGAGCTCGATCGCCTCGCTCCCTCCTTCGCCCGGGTGGTCGTAGGCGTGGCGATCCACCAGGACAGCGGCCCCAAGACCTTCGGCGACCTGTCGAACGCCGGGGTGCTGGTTGTCGAGGGGTACAGGGAACTCCTGAAGGCCGACCTCGCGCGGGTCTCCGGATCCACCGCGGCGACGGTCGCGGAGTTCACCCGGGATGCTTCGGGAGCCTGGGAGTTCCACGAGATGGTCCGAGGGTTCGACAGCGACCCCAAGATCTTCACCACGGAGATGGGCAGCGCCCCACAGCCCTGAGTGACGCAACAGCCGCGCCATGAGCGGGGATACCGGCGGAGCGCTCGAGCACCGGACGACGTACGTCATGTGCTGGACCAGGACGGGAAGTCGGGCAGACCGCGGATCCGGCGGACGGCGGCCCGGGGGGCTGGACCGCACGGCGGGCATCCCGCGAGGGGCGTTCGCGGCGGGTGCTCTCCCGCCGTCCGCAGGTCGGGCGAAGTCATGTCCCGAAAAGAGGTCGAACGACCTACGGAGGCCGAAAACCTGCAGGTCAGCGACTCTTTGCGGCCGGCTCCAGGATCGCCACGCACTCCACATGATGCGTCATCGGAAACAGATCGAACGCCCGAAGCATCCGCACCCGGTACCCGCCCTCCCGGAAGTACCCCAGGTCGCGCGCCAGCGCGGCCGGGTCGCAGGCCACGTAGGCGATGCGGCGGGCGCTCAGTGACGACAGGTGCTGGACGGTCTTGCGGCCCGCCCCGGCGCGCGGCGGGTCCAGGACGATGAGGTCGACCTCCGTGATACCCGTGCGCGGCAACACCGCCTCGACCTTGCCCTGTTCGATCCGCACCCGGTCGAAGTCGGCGAGGTTGTGCCGCGCGTCCTCGACCGCGCGCTTACCGGACTCGATGCCGAGGACGGCACCCTTGTCGCCGACGCGGTCGGCGAGGGCGCCCGCGAACAGGCCCACCCCGCAGTAGAGGTCCAGCGCCATGTCGCCCTTGCGCGGCAGCAGGCCCTGCATGACGGCCTTGACCAGGGTGTCCGCGGCCATGGGGTGGACCTGCCAGAATCCGCCGCTGCCCACCCGGTACGTGCGGTCGTCGGCGCGCTCACGGACGAAGGGGCGGCCGTGGACGCGGTGCACGCCCCCGTCCTTCTCCTCGACCCGCATCACGGACACCGGCTTGTCCAGCTCCACGATCGGCAGGCGCGCACCCGGCCGGGGTTCGAGGATGACCTGGCGGTCCTGGGAACCCGTCGCCGCGATCGCGTCGATCGACGCCATGCCCGTCCAGTCGCGCTTCTCGATGCCCAGCTCGGACACGCCCGGTGCCGCGATCATGCAGTGGTCGATCGGCTCGACCTCGTGCGAGCGGTGGCGGCGCAGACCGGCGCGCCCCGACTCGTCCACCGCGTACTGCACCCGCGTCCGCCACGCCGGGACCTCGCCCGCCGGCAGCTTGTCGCCCTCGGCCGGCATCACGGTGCCGTCCCAGCCCGCCTCCTCGGGGGTGAGACCCGCGAGGCGCTGCAGCTGTTCGGCGATGACCTCGCCCTTGAAGCGGCGCTGGGCGCCCGGCTTGGCGTGCTGCCAGTCGCAGCCGCCGCAGCGGCCGGGGCCGGCGTAGGGGCAGGGGGCCTCGACCCGGTCCTTGGAGGCCGACAGGATGGAGACAGCGTCGGCCCGCAGGAAGCGGGCACCCTCCTCGCCGTCGGTCACCCGCGCCACGACCCGCTCGCCGGGCAGCGCGTGCCGGACGAAGAGGACCTGTCCCTCGGAGGTACGGGCGATGCAGTGGCCGCCGTGGGCGACGGGGCCCACCTCGACCTCGTACTCCTCTCCCACCAGCGATTTCTTCGGTTCTGCCTGCATGGTGGGGTGACTCCAGAGAGAGGAAAGCGAAAACGGCCGGACAACAGCCCACCAGTCTACGTGGGTGCCGTCCGACCGTTTACCACGAGCGGCGGCTCGCGGGTGAACTCCGGCTCTCGGCGAGCGTCAGTTCTCGTCGGCCGAGGACGTGGTCGACGTCCTGGCCGGTGGCTCCTTGGGACGCTCGTCCGCCGGACCACGCCGTACCGACCCCGGCGCACTCCAGTCCTGCCGCTTGCGCGCCCGGCGCTTGGCGACCTCGGAGGACTCCAGCTGGTAGGGCACGGAGGTCACCATGACACCCGGCGTGAAGAGCAGCCGGCCCTTGAGCCGGAGTGCGCTCTGGTTGTGCAGCAGGTGCTCGTACCAGTGGCCGACCACGTACTCGGGGATGATCACCGACACCGCGTCGCGCGGGGACTCCTTGCGCAGCCCCTTGACGTACTCGATCACGGGCCGCGTGACCTCGCGGTACGGCGAGTCGAGGACCTTCAGCGGTACGTCGATGCCGCGCCGCGTCCACTCCTCCTGGAGTGCCCTGGTCTCCACCGGGTCGACGTTGACGCTCAGCGCCTCCAGCGTGTGGGAGCGCATCAGCTTCGCGTAGGCGAGGGCCCGCAGGGTGGGACGGTGGATCTTGGAGATCAGCACCACCGAGTGGACCCGGGACGGTCGGACGACGTCGTCGCTCGGGCCGTCCGGCGCGGCGAGTTCCGCGGCGACCCGGTCGTAGTGCTTACGGATGGCCGTCATCGTCGCGTAGAAGATCACCATGCCGAGGAGGGCGACCCAGGCGCCGTGCGTGAACTTGGTGCCGAGGACGACGATCAGCACCAGGCCCGTGAAGAAGGCGCCGAAGGTGTTGATCGCCCGCGAGCGGATCATGTGGCGGCGCTTGGCCGGGTCCTTCTCCGTCCGCAGGTGCCGGTTCCAGTGCCGGACCATGCCGGTCTGGCTGAGTGTGAAGGAGACGAACACACCCACGATGTAGAGCTGGATGAGGCGCGTGGAGTCGGCGCCGTAGATCCACACCAGGAGCACGGCGGCGCCCGCGAGGAGCACGATGCCGTTGGAGAAGGCGAGGCGGTCGCCGCGGGTGTGCAGCTGGCGCGGGAGGTAGCGGTCCTGGGCGAGGATCGAGCCGAGCAGCGGGAAGCCGTTGTACGCGGTGTTCGCGGCCAGGAAGAGGACCAGCGCGGTGGCGGCGGCCAGTACGACGAAGAGGAAGGTGCCGTCACCGAAGACGGCCGCCGCGACCTGGGAGATCACGGGGTTCTGGACGTAGGAGTCGCCGACCGGGGTGCCGTCGCGCACCAGGTCGACCGCCGGGTTCTCGGCCATCCGCACGTTGGTGGCCATGGCCAGGCCGATGATGCCGCAGAACATGGTGACGGCGAAGAAGCCCATCAGGGCCAGGGTGGTGGCCGCGTTCCTCGACTTGGGCTTGCGGAAGGCGGGCACGCCGTTGGAGATCGCCTCGACACCGGTGAGCGCGGCGCAGCCGGAGGAGAAGGCGCGCAGCAGCAGGAAGACCAGCGCGAAGCCGGCGAGCCCCTGGTGCTCGGGCTTGATCTCCAGATCGGCGGTGGGCGCCCGCATCGTCTCGTCGAGCACCAGCCCCCGGAACGCGCCCCACGCGATCATCAGGAAGACGCCGACGACGAAGACGTACGTCGGGATCGCGAACAGCTTCCCGGACTCCTTCACCCCGCGCAGGTTCATCAGCGTGAGCAGCACGATGATGCCGATCGCGCACAGCACCTTGTGCTCGACGAAGAAGGGGACGGCCGAGCCGAGGTTCTCCACGCCGGAGGAGATGGACACGGCGACGGTGAGGACGTAGTCGACGAGGAGCGCGCTGGCGACGGTGAGGCCGGCCCGGGGGCCGAGGTTGGTGTTGGCCACCTCGTAGTCGCCGCCGCCGCTCGGGTAGGCGTGCACGTTCTGCCGGTACGACGCCACCACGGTGAACATCAGCACGACGACCGCGACGGCGATCCAGGGGCTGAAGTGGTAGGCCGACACGCCCGCGATGGAGAGGACCAGCAGCACCTCGCCGGGTGCGTACGCCACGGAGGAGAGCGGGTCGGAGGCGAAGACGGGGAGTGCGATGCGCTTCGGCAGGAGCGTTTCGCCCAGCCGGTCGCTGCGCAGAGCGCGCCCGATCAGAATCCGTTTGGGCACGTCGGTCAGTTTGGACACGGAGAGGATCGTAAGCGCCCCGACTGGTTCTGGGCACATCCGGGTGAAATCCCGGCGGGCCCCGGGGTGAAATCGGTCCGGCGACGGCTGCGAAGTGCGTCACGTCACGCATCCTCCGGTCTGATGAACTGCGTCCTCACGTCTGTATGACGAAATTCCGTCGGTCCCGTGCACGTGCCGTGTGTGTGGCGGGTGTCCGACGGAACCCGTGACGTTTCCGCCCCCCCTCACTCCCTGGAGGCCCCATGCAGGCCGCGACCGCTGAGCTGATCGGCGCTCTCGCCTCCCTCGTCGGACTCGGCTTCCTGACGAGGACCAGCGTCCGCCGGATCAGTCGTCGACGTCCCACGATGTGACGACCCATGGATGCACGGGGGTGCCCCCGGCGGACCGCGCGTGTGTAGCTTGGGCGACGGTCTGAGACCCTGTTTCGACGTTTCGGCTGAACAGTAGCTATTGACACCGGAAGGACGGTCGTGCACATCGTCATCATGGGCTGCGGGCGAGTGGGTTCCACCCTCGCCCAGACCCTGGAGCAACAGGGGCACACGGTCGCCGTGATCGACCAGGACCCCACGGCCTTCCGTCGTCTGGGCTCGGGTTTCGGCGGCCGGCGCGTCACCGGGGTCGGCTTCGACCGCGACACCCTGCGTGAGGCGGGCATCGAGGAGGCGGGCGCGTTCGCCGCCGTCTCCAGCGGCGACAACTCCAACATCATCGCCGCCCGGGTCGCCCGCGAGATGTTCGGCATCGAGAACGTGGCGGCACGGATCTACGACCCCCGCCGCGCCGAGGTCTACCAGCGTCTGGGCATTCCGACGGTCGCCACGGTCCGCTGGACCGCCGACCAGATGCTCCGCCGACTGCTGCCGTCCGGCGCCGAACCCCTGTGGCGCGACCCCACCGGCGGCGTCCAACTCGCCGAGGTGCACGCCTCGTCGGCCTGGGTGGGCCACAAGATCAGCAAGATGCAGGAGGAGACCGGTGTCCGGGTCGCCTTCCTGACCCGCCTGGGCGAGGCGATCCTGCCGTCCTCGCAGACGGTGCTGCAGGAGGGCGACCTCGTGCACGTGATGATGCGGACGGACGACGTGGAGAAGGTCGAGGCGTCCTTCGCCGAGGGCCCCGACGAGGAGGGCGGTCACTGATGAGGGTCGCCATTGCCGGAGCCGGAGCGGTCGGTCGCTCGATCGCGGGCGAACTGCTGGAGAACGGCCACGAGGTCCTTCTCATCGACAAGGCGCCGACCGCCATCTCGGTCGAGCGCGTGCCCCAGGCGGAGTGGCTGCTGGCCGACGCCTGCGAGATCACGTCCCTGGACGAGGCGGCACTCCAGCGCTGCAACGTCGTCATCGCCGCGACCGGTGACGACAAGGTCAACCTGGTCGTCTCGCTGCTGGCGAAGACGGAGTACGGGGTTCCGCGTGTCGTCGCCCGCGTCAACAACCCCAAGAACGAGTGGCTGTTCAACGAGTCCTGGGGCGTGGACGTGGCCGTGTCGACCCCCCGGCTGATGTCGGCGCTGGTCGAGGAGGCCGTGAGCGTCGGCGACCTGGTCCGGCTGCTCCGTTTCAGCCACGGCGACGCCAACCTCGTCGAGCTGACCCTGCCGCCGGAGTCGGCGCTGGCGGGCACCCAGGTCGGTGAGGTCGAGTGGCCGGAGGACACCTCCCTGGTCACCATCATCCGCGGCACCCGGGTCCTCACCCCGACCTCGGACGACTCCCTGGAGGCGGGCGACGAGCTCCTCTTCGTGGCCGCCCAGGCCCGCGAGGAGCAGCTGGAGGACCTGCTGTCGGTACGCCGCGAGGACGCGACGAGCTGACACGGGGGCCCACGATCACGTGGTGCACGACGGCGAAGGGGCGCCCCGAATTCTCGGGGCGCCCCTTCGCGTCATGTACCCGGGTGTCTGGTCGGCGGTGTCTAGTCGGCCGAGCGCGCCGCGGCCTTCCGCTCCTCCGCCGCCCGCTCCTCCGCCTCCATCTCCGCGAACACGTCGATCGGGGCCGGCGCCTTGGCCAGGAAGATCCAGGTCAGCCAGACGGCGAGCAGGAACGGCGGGATCTTCAGGGCGATGAGGACCCAGCCGAGCTGCGTGGTGTCGGCCCACCAGTAGAGCGGGAAGAGGATCGCGCACTTGCCGAGCAGGATCGCGCCCCAGGCGTAACTCGCCTTCGCGTACGCCTTCTTGCGTCCGGGGTTACGGGTCCGCCAGGAGAGGTTCTCCTTGAAGACCGGGCCGAGCATCAGACCGATCAGCGGCACGCCGGCCAGCGTCGTGATGATGTACGCGCATCCGAGGCCCAGCGTGTAGAGCATGCCCGGCAGATAGAAGTCCTTGGCGTTGCCGGTCATCATCGCGAAGACCACACCGAAGGCGACTCCGAAGACACCGCTGAAGGCGTGCTTGACGGTGTCCTTCATGACCAGCCGCACCACGACCAGCAGGACGGAGACGCCGAGGGCCGCGAGGGCCGCCGAGTGCAGGTCCTTGTTGATCGTGTAGATGGAGACGAAGAGCAGGCCCGGGAGCACGGTCTCGACCATGCCGCGCACGCCGCCGAACGCCTCGAACAGCGCGGCCTCCGTCACCGCCCTGGAGTCGTGCGAGCCGTCCTGTCCGCCCTGGGCGTCCTGGGCGCCGCGCTGGGCGTCTTCCGTCGGCTTGTCGAGCGACGTCACCGGCTACTCCCGTCCGAGCGGTCTGAGTTCGTACTTCGGATTGAACAGCACCCTACGGCCCCGGCTCATCGAGATCCGGCCGGAGGCGATCAGCCTGCGCCCCGGCTCTATGCCGACGATGGAGCGTCTGCCCAGCCACACCACGTCCAGGGCGGCCGAACCGTCGAACAGCTCGGCCTCCAGGGCCGGGACACCGGCCCGGGGGCGCAGCGTGACCGTGCGCAAGGTACCAGTAACGGTCACTATCTGTCGGTCGTGGCAGTCACATATACGCGTGCAGCCCGCGGTGTCCGCGTCCTCGCGCAGCTCCTCCGACTCCAGGTCCGTCTGGGACGAGGAGAGCCGGTCGAGCATGCGCCGGAAACGGCCCGCCGGCTTCTCGGAACGAGGAACAGCACTCATGACAAAAAGCGTACCGGGGTCCGCCGACAGTCCAGCACCCCCTTACGCGGCATCCGCGCACCGCGTCTCACTTCTCGAAGCGATATCCCATCCCCGCCTCGGTGATGAAGTGCCGGGGCCGCGACGGGTCGCCCTCCAGCTTGCGCCGCAGCTGGGCCATGTAGACCCGCAGGTAGTTGGTCTCCGTCCCGTACGACGGCCCCCACACCTCCTGGAGCAGCTGCCTCTGGCTGACCAGACGCCCGGTGTTGCGGACCAGGACCTCCAGGAGGTGCCACTCGGTGGGGGTGAGCCGGACGTCCCTGCCGTCCCGGTTCACCTTCTTCGCGGCCAGGTCGACGGTGAAGTCGTCCGTCTCCACGATCACGTCGCCCTCCTCGCCGCCCACGGGCTCCGCGCGCCGGACGGCGGCGCGCAGCCGGGCGAGCAGCTCGTCCATGCCGAAGGGCTTGGTGACGTAGTCGTCGGCGCCCGCGTCCAGGGCCTCGACCTTCTCGTCGGAGGTGTGCCGGGCGGAGAGCACGATGATCGGCACCCGGGTCCAGCCGCGCAGCCCCTTGATCACCTCGACGCCGTCCATGTCGGGCAGTCCGAGATCGAGGACGACGACGTCGGGGTGCCGGGCGGCGGCGAGTGCGAGCGCGGTCGCCCCGTCGTGGGCGGCGTCGGCCTCGTACTCGCGGGCCTTCAGATTGATCACGAGCGCACGCACGATCTGCGGCTCGTCGTCGACCACGAGCACCCTGGTCATATGGACCGCCTCATCCGGTTCGCCTCTCTGCCGATGTGGGCGTGCCGCCCGACGCGTCGTCGGCCGTGTCCGCCGACGGGGCGGCGCCCGCCGACGTAGACGCGTCCACGGCCGGACCGGTGCCCGACGAGGCCGTATCGGGCCCGGAGCCGTTGGGCGCTGCCCGTACGGTGAGCACCATGGTGAGCCCTCCGCCGGGGGTGTCCTCGGCGTCGAGCGTGCCGCCCATGGCCTCGGCGAAGCCCCGGGCGACGGCGAGCCCCAGGCCGACGCCGGTTCCGCGCGGGGCGTCGCCGTGGCGCTGGAAGGGGGCGAAGATGCGGTCCTTGGCCTCGTCGGGGACGCCGGGGCCGCGGTCGGTGACCCGCACCTCGACACGGCCGCCGAGGGCGCTCGCGGAGACCTGGACGGGCGTCCCGGGCGGACTGTACTTGACGGCGTTCTCGACGATGTTGGCGACCGAGCGCTCCAGCAGCCCGGGGTCGACGGCGACCATGGGCAGGCTCTCGGGGATCTCCAGCCCGACACTGCCCTCCGGGACACCGCCGAGCGCCATCGGCACCACCTCGTCGAGGTCGATCTCGCGGATCAGTGTGGTGACCGTGCCGGTCTGCAGCCGGGACATGTCGAGGAGGTTGCCCACGAGGTGGTCGAGCCGGTCGGCGCCGTACTCGATCCCTGCGAGCAGTTCGGCCTCGTCCTCCCGCGACCAGGCCACGTCGTCGGAGCGCAGCGACGACACGGCGGCCTTGATCCCGGCCAGCGGGGTGCGCAGATCGTGGCTGACGGCGGCGAGGAGCGCGGTGCGGATGCGGTTGCCCTCGGCCAGCGCCTTGGCCTGGTCGGCCTCCTGCTGGAGGCGTCGGCGGTCCAGGACGACGGCGGCCTGGGCGGCGAACGCGGCCAGCACCCGGCGGTCCTCGGCGGGCAGGACGCGTCCGGAGAGGGCGAGCGCCATGTGGTCCCCGACCGGCATGTCCACGTCCGCGGCCTCGGGACGGTCCATCTGCCGGGGGCCCACGCTGCCCGCGCAGGTCCACGGGTCGACATCGCTCTCGCGCTCCAGCAGGGCCACGGACTCCATCCCGAAGGTCTCGCGCACCCGTTCGAGGAGGGCCTCCAGGCTGGTCTCGCCGCGCAGCACACTGCCCGCCAGGAAGGACAGGATCTCGGACTCGGCGCGCAGCCGGGCCGCCTGTTGGGTGCGCCGGGCCGCGAGGTCCACCACGGAGGCCACCGCCACCGCGACGCCTATGAAGACCACGATGGCGACGATGTTCGTCGGGTCGTCGACCGTCAGCGTGTGCACCGGTGGGGTGAAGAACCAGTTGAGCAGCAGCGAGCCGAGCACGGCCGCGGCCAGGGCGGGCAGCAGACCGCCGAGCAGGGCCGCGGCCACCGTCAGCGTCAGGAAGAGCAGCATGTCGTTGGCGAGACCCAGGTCGGTCTCGAAGGCGGCCAGCAGCGGCGCGAGCAGCAGGGGTCCCACCGTCCCGACCAGCCAGCCTGAGACCGTCCGGGCGCGGCCGAGCCGCGCACCCCGGGCGACGGGCAGTCCACGTCCCTTGCCCGCCTCGTCGTGCGTGATCAGGTGGACGTCCAGGTCGGGCCCGGAGTCCCGGGCGACGGTGGCGCCGACGCCCGGCCCGAAGACGTACTGCCAGCTCTTGCGGCGCGAGACGCCCAGCACTATCTGGGTGGCGTTGACACCGCGCGCGAAGGCCAGCAGCGCGGCGGGGACGTCGTCGCCGACGACGTGGTGGAAGGTGCCGCCGAGGTCCTCGACGAGGGTGCGCTGGACGGCGAGTTCCTTGGGCGAGGCGGAGGTCAGCCCGTCACTGCGGGCGATGTAGACGGCCATGACCTCGCCGCCTGCGCCCTTCTCGGCGAGCCGGGCGGCTCTGCGCAGGAGGGTCCTCCCCTCGCGGCCGCCGGTCAGCCCGACCACGATCCGCTCGCGGGAGCCCCAGATCCGCGACACCTGGTGCTCGCTGCGGTAGGCGTTGAGGTACTCGTCGACCCGGTCCGCCACCCACAGCAGTGCCAGCTCCCGCAGCGCGGTCAGGTTGCCGGGGCGGAAGTAGTTCGACAGCGCGGCGTCGACCTTGTCCGGCTGGTAGACGTTGCCGTGCGCCATCCGCCGTCGCAGGGCCTGTGGCGACATGTCGACCAGCTCTATCTGGTCCGCCCGCCGCACCACCTCGTCGGGGACGGTCTCGCGCTGCCGTACGCCGGTTATCGACTCGACGACGTCACCGAGGGACTCCAGATGCTGGATGTTGACGGTCGAGACCACGTCGATGCCGGCGGCGAGCAGGTTCTCGACGTCCTGCCAGCGCTTCTCGTTGCGGGAGCCGGGCACGTTGGTGTGGGCCAGCTCGTCCACGAGGGCCACCCGGGGCCGTCGGGCGAGAACGGCGTCCACGTCCATCTCGGTGAAGACCGTGTCCCGGTACTCCAGCGTCCGACGCGGGATCTGCTCCAGTCCGTGCAGCATCACCTCGGTGCGCGGTCGGCCGTGGTGCTCCACGACGGCCACCACGCAGTCGGTACCGCGTTCGATCCGGCGGTGCGCTTCGGACAGCATCGCGTACGTCTTGCCGACGCCCGGTGCCGCACCGAGGTAGATCCGAAGCTTTCCGCGTCCCATGTCCCCATCGTCTTCCCGTGACCACTGCCTACACAGCGTCGACCTTACGGCCAATAATCACGGCAAAACGGGCAGAGGCGACCGGAGGCCGCCTCTTTGACACAACCCTGACGCCGACACCCCTGCGGGGGGCACGGGGAACTGCGCGGCCGAGCGCGCGGACCCGCAGTTCCCGGACGGCCCCAGCCGGAACGGCTAGCGGACCTCGGTGATCTCCGGCCCGCGCTGCAGCTGCCCCATGCCGCCGGAGAAGCGGGACCCGGCCTGCTCCTCCTGCTGGACTCCCTCGGGGACCATCTGCGCGTCGTTCGGCAGCTTCAGGACGATCGGGTCGCGCGGGGCCATGGGGCCCTCGCCGCGGACGACGACCGTGTCCCGGAAGATCTGTTCCAGCAGCCCGGCGGTCTGCGGCTCCACCGCGCCCCGCCCGGAGATCACCCCGCGCAGGAACCAGCGGGGCCCGTCGACACCGACGAAGCGGACCACCTGGAAGCCACCCGTGCCGTCCGGCAGCTGCACCGGCACCTGCGCGCGGAGCTCCCAGCCGAGCGGCCCCTCGACCTCGTCGATGACCCCGCCCTGCTGGGTGATGCCGGAGGCGATCTCCTCGCGGACCTCGCCCCAGATGCCCTCACGCTTGGGCGCGGCGAAGGCCTGCAGTTGGACCGCGCTGTCGCGCAGCACGACGGTCGCGGCGACGATCGCGTCGCCCGCGACCTCGACCCGCAGCTCCATGCCGTCGACTCCGGGCACGAAGATGCCGCCGAGGTCCACCCGGCCCTCGCCGGGCTCGCGCACCTCGGAGCTGTCCCACGGCCCGTCCGGCCGGGGCTCGGGCTCGAGCCGCACGCGCTCCCGCTCGACGTCCGCCTCAGCGTCGGCTTCCCCGGCAACGCCGTCGACCTGCTCGGCCTCGCTCGCCGCGTCCGCCGCGTCCTCAGCGGAACCCTTCTTCTTGCGACGTCCGAACACGTCACTGTCCTTCCCGGTCGGATACGACCGAAGCGTATCGATTCCCACCCGTTGTGCCGCTTGTGCTGCTTGTGCCGCTTGCGTCGTCCACGGCGGCATGACCGCCGGTGGACCCGAAGCCCCCCTCGGCCCGCGCCGAGTCGGGAAGCTCCGCCACCTCGCGGAAGCGCACCTTCTCGACCTGCTGGACGACCAGTTGGGCAATCCGGTCGAAGCGCTCGAACCGTACGGCTTCATACGGGTCGAGATTCACCACGATCACCTTGATCTCCCCACGGTACCCGGCATCAACCGTCCCCGGGGCATTCACCAGGGCGACGCCGCAGCGGGCGGCGAGACCGGAGCGTGGGTGCACGAAGGCCGCGTACCCCTCGGGGAGCGCGATGGACACTCCCGTGGGCAGTACGGCCCGTTCGCCGGGCTTCAACTCCCGGCTCTCCGTGGTGCGCAGATCGGCGCCCGCGTCGCCGGGCCGCGCGTAGTCCGGCAGCGGCACGTCGGGGTCGACGCGCCGGATCAGGACGTCGAGAGGGGCACGACCGTCGCTCACGGGTTCACCTCGAAGGCACGCGCCCGCCGGACCTGGTCCGGGTCGTTCATCGCCGCCTGGATCTCCTCCTCGCGGCCGTGGTCGATGAAGTGGTCGACCTTGACCTCGACGAAGAGCGCGTCGGCGCGGACGGCGAGCGGGCCGTCGGGGCCGCCGATCCGTCCCTCGGCGGTCGCGAAGATCTTCCGCCCGGCCACCGCCGTGACCTCGGCCCTCAGATGCAGCACGGTGCCCACGGGGACGGGCCGCATGAAGTCGGTCTCCAGTCGTCCGGTCACCGCGATGGTGCGCAGCAGCCAGTTGAGGGAGCCGAGGGTCTCGTCGAGGGCGCTGGCCAGGATCCCGCCGTGGGCGAGCCCCGGGGCGCCCTGGTGCGCGGGCCGTACGGTGAACTCGGCGGTGAGAGTGACGCCTTCACCGGCCCTCGCCTCCAGGTGCAGCCCGTGGGGCTGCTCGTCACCACAGCCGAAACACTGCCCGTAGTGTGCGCCGAGCAGCTCGCCCGGGGCGGGCGCCTCGGGATGGCGTACGGGCGCCGTGGCGTCCGCCGGGGGCCGCAGGGCCGCGGAAGTACCTCTCACAGCCGCAGACCTTACCCGTCCGTCAGCGTCCGGCCATCGCCCCTACGGGCAGGGTTTCCCCTCGGACGCCCCTACTTCCGGGGCCGGAGGGTCCGCATGCCAAGCTTGACGCCATGCAGCTCTCCGTCCCGCCGTACGAAGAACGCCTCACCGCTCCCCGCACGTGGTGGCTCGTCTGCTTCCTGGTCGGCGTCTCGATGGCCCTCATCCTGCTGCCGTTCGGCACGCTCCCCCTCCTGGGCGGCCTCGCCGGCGGAACCGCGGTCGCGGCGGTCGTCACCAGTTCGTACGGCTCGGTCCGGATCCGCGTCGTGGGCGACTCCCTGATCGCGGGCGAGGCGAAGATCCCGGTGAGCGCCCTCGGCGAACCGGAGATCCTGGACCGGGAGGAGGCACAGGCCTGGCGCACCCACAAGGCCAACCCCCACGCCTTCATGCTTCTGCGCGCCTACATCCCGACGGCCCTCCGCATCCCGATCACCGATCCGACGGACCCGACTCCCTACGTCTACCTGTCGACGCGGGAGCCGGAGCGCGTGGTCGCGGCCCTGGAAGCGGCGAAGAAGACGGCGGCGTAGCGCACGGCTCGTCGGCGCCTCGCCGCCGAGCCGTTCCCTACCGGACACGGGCGCGCTCGATCACCACTCACCCGCGCCCGCCCGACGAGCGGGCGGCTCCGCGGCTCAGTCCCCGCCGAGTTCCTCCGGCAGCTCCCCCACCGTCAGGGGATCGACCGGCTTCTCCAGCAGCGGCAGTTCCGGCAGCGCCTCCCACGGCACCTGCGTACGCCGCAGATCCTTACGGATCCGCTCGGCGAGGTGCTTGGTGTCCCGGCGGTTCATGACCGCCCCGACCGCGGCGCCGACCAGGAACGGCATCAGGTTCGGCAGGTTCCGCACCATCCGTTTCATGATCTGCTGCCGCAGCTGCCGCTTCATCTGTCCACCGAGCGCCGAGTTGATCGTCGCCGGCTTGGTCACGTCGATCCCGCGCTCACCGGACCAGGAGTCCAGATAGGCGGTGCTGCGCTGGCGCAGATTTCCGGGCGGCCGCACCCCGTACACCTCGTGCAGCTCGGCGATGAGCTTCAGCTCGATCGCGGCGACGCCGGTGATCTCGGCGGCCAGCTCCGCGGGCATGGCGGGCGGCGCCGGCAGCATCGCGACGGCACCGACGCCCGCGCCCACCGTGGAGGAGGCGTTGGCCGCCCCCGCCACCAGCCTGTCGGCGATCTGCTCGGGCCCCAGCCCCGGGAACTGGGCGCGCAGGGTGGCGAGATCGCGTACGGGGATCCGCGGGGCGATCTCGATGACGCGGTCGGTGATGTACGAAAGCCCCGCTCGGGCCCGGTCACCGCTCTTCCGGGCCCCGACCTTGAGGCCCTGTTTCAGTCCGTCGCGCACGACGGCCGCGCGCCGTCTGGCGACCGGCGCCGGATTCTCCACAGGCACGGGCAGGCGTCCCTGCTCGTCCGTGGCGCCCCCCGACGCCGCGCCGGACGCACGTTCGAGCGAGGCCGCTCCCTCTTCGGAGGAGCCCCGCTCGTGGTCACGCACGCCGTCGGAGCCGTCGTACGGCCCCTGGTCCGCCCCCTTGCGGGAGCGGCGCTTCCAAGGAGGGGTCGAGCCAGTCACGGCCGACCCTGCCTCAGTCGCAGTCGCGGCAGATCGGCTGACCGTTCTTCTCGCGGGCCAGCTGGCTGCGGTGGTGCACCAGGAAGCAGCTCATGCAGGTGAACTCGTCCTGCTGCTTGGGCAGCACCCGGACGGCCAGCTCCTCGTTCGAGAGGTCGGCCCCGGGCAGTTCCAGGCCTTCGGCAGCCTCGAACTCGTCTACGTCCACGGCGGACGTCGACTTGTCGTTCCGGCGAGCCTTGAGCTCTTCCAAGCTGTCCGAGTCGACGTCGTCGTCGGTCTTGCGTGGGGTGTCGTAATCCGTTGCCATGTCGCTCTCCCCCTCTGGGTGTCTGCGGTGTCTCCAGCGCACGTAACGCGTGAGAGGCCGGACTTGTGCCCGACCTGAGGCGGAGATTTTGCCTCACATCAAGGTCTGTTACTCAATCGACACCCAACCGGACTCCCCATGAGTGATCGGCTTGGATGGCGAACGGGACCGTACACGGTCCTGAGGCTGCATATCAAAGGCGCCTCAGCATGTACTTCCCGTGATCTCAACCCCCGAAAACCCGGATTTTCCCGGCTTTACGGCGGCCACATGATCACGCTCGGTAGATGGCTGGAAATTCGCCCTTGTGATCGATCACACATCGGTCGTGCACGACCGATTCGATCAGGCTCCCGGGAAATTCCGCGTAAAGCGAACACGCTCCGGAAACCGGGGGTCATGGTCTCAGACCGGAAGGGTCACTCGCATCACCAGCCCACCTCCCTCACGTGGCCGGGCGGCGATGTGGCCGCCATGGGCGCGGGCCACGGACCGGACGATCGACAGGCCGAGGCCCACCCCCTTGTCGCTGCCCGTGCGTTCCGTACGCAGCCGCCGGAACGGCTCGAAAAGGTTGTCGATCTCGTACGCCGGGACCACGGGCCCGGTGTTCGTGACCACCAGCAGGGCCTGTCCGTGCTGGAGCTCCGTGGTGACCTCCACCCAACCGCCCGGCCCCTGCACGTTGTACCGGACGGCGTTCTGGACGAGGTTCAGGGCGATCCGCTCCAGCAGGACGCCGTTGCCCTGCACGACCGCCGGGGCCCGCTCGCCGCGGATCTCCACCTTCTTGGCGTCCGCCTCGGAGCGCACCTGGTCGATGGCCTGGGAGGCCACCTCGGCGAGGTCCACCGGCTTGCGCTCGACGATCTGGTTGTCGCTGCGGGCCAGCAGGAGCAGTCCCTCGACGAGCTGCTCGCTGCGCTCGTTGGTGGCCAGCAGCGTCTTGCCCAGCTGTTGCAGTTCGGTCGGGGCGTTCGGGTCGGAGAGGTGGACCTCCAGGAGCGTGCGGTTGATCGCGAGCGGTGTCCTCAGCTCGTGCGAGGCGTTCCCGACGAAGCGCTGCTGGGCCGTGAAGGCCCGCTGCAGCCGCTCCAGCATCTCGTCGAAGGTGTCCGCGAGCTCCTTCAGCTCGTCGTCCGGGCCGTCCAGCTCGATACGGCGGGACAGGTCCGAGCCGGCCACCGCGCGCGCGGTGCGGGTGATCCGGCCCAGCGGCGCGAGCACCCGGCCCGCCATCGCGTACCCGAAGGCGAAGGCGATCACGGCGAGCCCGAGCAGGGCCAGCAGGGACCGGCTGAGCAGGGTGTCCAGGGCGACCTGGCGCTGGGCGTCGATGCAGTCGGAGATGGCGGCGTTGAAGTCCGCCAGCCGCACATTGGTCGAGCCCGCGACCGCGGGGCACTTCTCGCTGGTGACACTGATGTCCGTGCCGCCCACGATCTTGAACAGCGGCGCGTTTCCCGTGTTCACGGCCTGGGCGGCCAGCAGGTAGATGATCGACAGCAGCAGGATCCCGGCGATGAGGAACATGCCGCCGTACAGCAGGGTGAGCCGTATCCGGATGGTCGGGCGCAGCCACGGGAGCGGGTTCTGGGGCCGCCTGGGGTCCCAGGTGGGCTTCGGGGGCGCCAGCGGGGGCGCGGGGGTGGTGGCCATGGCGGATCAGATCCGGTAGCCGGAACCGGGCACGGTGACGATGACCGGCGGTTCGCCGAGCTTGCGGCGCAAAGTCATGACCGTCACGCGGACGACGTTGGTGAACGGGTCGGTGTTCTCGTCCCAGGCCTTCTCCAGGAGCTGCTCCGCCGAGACGACCGCGCCCTCGCTGCGCATCAGCACCTCCAGGACCGCGAACTCCTTCGGCGCGAGCTGGACCTCCTTGCCGTCGCGGAAGACCTCGCGGCGGTTCGGGTCGAGCTTGATGCCGGCGCGCTCCAGGACGGGCGGCAGCGGCACGCTCGTACGCCGGCCGAGGGCCCGCACGCGTGCGATGAGCTCGCTGAACGCGAAGGGCTTGGGCAGATAGTCGTCGGCGCCGATCTCCAGGCCCTCGACACGGTCGCTGACGTCGCCGGACGCGGTGAGCATCAGCACGCGCGTGGGCAGGCCGAGCTCGACGAGCTTGCGGCAGACGTCGTCGCCGTGGACCAGGGGGAGGTCGCGGTCCAGGACGACCACGTCGTAGTCGTTGACGCCGATGCGTTCCAGGGCGGCCGCACCGTCGTACACGACGTCGACGGCCATGGCCTCCCGGCGCAGTCCGGTGGCCACCGCATCGGCGAGCAGCTGCTCGTCCTCGACGACGAGTACGCGCACGTCGCTTGTCCTTCCTCTGTCCACCCGCGTAGCGCGTCACAGGCGCGCTTGGGCAGGGCGTTCGTGGGTGTGTGACCTCCATCCTGCCTTTTTCGGCCGTAAGTCGGCTGTAAGACGACCCACGGCAGAAAGGGCGAAGGCACTCGGGCGGGAATGCGGGACTTTTTCGTCCGGTTGAGGTTTCCATCGGAGGGACCGGGGGGAGGACGGCTTTACACCCCGCGATCACGCTCTGCTTGTGCCGCACCACCATGCGGTACGGGTGATCCGCTTTTCCGCAGAGTGGGCGTGGGTGTCCGGCACCGTCGCCGCCCGGCCGGGGTGGCGCTGGGCATCCACAGGAGACGTGATCGCCCCTTCCGAACGGCACACCCCCGTGCCAACGACCCACGACCCAGGACGAGGGGGCGCAGCATGGACGCATTCACCGCAGGACTTCTGCAGCGCATAAGGGCGACCGAGTCCGACCTGACCAGGGCTCGCGACGAGGGCGACGACTTCCTCGTCGAGGTGGAGCAGGGCGAGCTCGACGACCTGCGCCGCCTCGCCGCCGACCACGGTGTGGAGGTCGGCGCGTACAGCGTCTGATCCACGGCCCGCGCGCATGAAGCAGGACCCCGGCAATCCAGGCCGGGGTCTTGTTTCCTTTCGGGGCTCGGTTCGCCGCCGGGACGCGGCTCACTCGCCGTGGGCGCCCTCAGTCGTGCCAGGCGCCCAAGGCTTCCAGGCGGGTCTGGAGGGCCTCGAAGAGGCCCGGTGGGGCCGCGATGGTCAAGTCGGTCGACAGGGGCTCTCCGGGGAGGCCACCGGTCAGGGCGCCCGCCTCCCGGGCGATGAGGTCACCCGCCGCGTAGTCCCAGGCGTTCAGACCGCGCTCGTAGTACGCGTCCAGGCGGCCCACGGCCACGTCGCAGAGGTCGATCGCGGCCGAGCCGCCGCGCCGGATGTCCCGGACGTGGGGGATCAGCTCGCGCAACACGTCGGCCTGCTTGGCCCGGCGCTCGGCGAGGTAGCCGAAGCCGGTGCCGACGAGGGCCAGCTCCGGCTCCGGGGCGGGTCGCACGCGCACGGGGCGGTCGTTCAGGAACGCGCCCTCGCCGAGGACGGCCCGGAAGGTCTCGCCGCGCACCGGGGCGTGGACCACGCCCACGACCGTCTCGCCGTCCACCCGGACGGCGATGGATACGGCCCAACTGGGCAGTCCGTAGAGGTAGTTGACAGTGCCGTCGAGGGGGTCGATCACCCACTGGACCCCGCTGGTGCCCTCGACGCTGGCGCCCTCCTCGCCGAGCACGCCGTCGTGCGGCCTGCGCTCGGCCAGCAGGCCGGTGATCAGCTTCTCGGAGGCGATGTCCATCTCGGTGACGACGTCGACCGCGCTGGACTTGGTGGCGGCGACGCCCAGATCGGCGGGCCGCCCGTCGCGCAGGAAGTCCCCCGCGCGGCGGGCGGCGTCCAGGGCTGTCTCCAGCAGTTCGGCCCTCAGGCCGGCCGGACGCTCGGGCTGGTCGGTCACGGTGCTCCTCACGCGTACGGGCTGTCGGCGCCCGCGGCCGCGGGCTGCGGGGTCCTGGCCGGGCAGCAGCCGACCGGGCACAGGTTGTGGCTCGCGCCGAGCCTGCCGAGGGCGCAGGGGGTGACCCCGGCCTCGCCGCGCTCGACCGCCGCTCGTTCCAGGACCAGGTCGCGGATCGCGGCGGCGAACCGGGGGTCGGCGCCCACCGTGGCCGAGCGGCGGACCGGCAGGCCCAGCTCCTCGCCCTTGGCCATGGCCTCGGTGTCGAGGTCGTACAGGACCTCCATGTGGTCCGAGACGAACCCGATGGGTGCCATCACGACGGCCGGGACGCCGGCCGCGTGCCGCTCCTCCAGGTGGTCGCAGATGTCCGGCTCCAGCCAGGGGATGTGCGGGGCGCCGGAACGGGACTGGTAGACGAGCTGCCAGGGGTGCGCGACACCGGTCCGCTCGCGCACGGCGTCGGCGATGAGCTCCGCGACGTCGAGGTGCTCCGCGACGTACGCGCCGCCGTCCCCGTGGTCCTCGACCGGGCCGGAACTGTCCGCCGAGGCGTTCGGGATGGAGTGCGTGCAGAAGGCGAGGTGCGCGCCGTCGCGGACGTCCTCGGGAAGGTCGGCGAGCGACTCCACGACGCCGTCGATCATGGGCTCCAGGAAGCCGGGGTGGTTGAAGTAGTGCCGGATCTTGTCGATCCTCGGCAGCTCCAGGCCCTCGGCCTCCAGCGCGGCGAGCGAGTCGGCCAGGTTCTCGCGGTACTGGCGGCAGCCCGAGTACGAGGCGTACGCGCTGGTCGCGAGGACCAGGACGCGGCGGCGGCCGTCGGCGACCGTCTCGCGCAGGGTGTCGGTCAGATAGGGCGCCCAGTTGCGGTTGCCCCAGTAGATCGGCAGATCCAGGCCGTGCTCGGCGAAGTCCTTGCGCAGGGCGTCCAGGAGGGCGCGGTTCTGGTCGTTGATGGGGCTGACCCCGCCGAACAGGAAGTAGTGCTGCCCGACCTCCTTGAGGCGCTCCTTGGGGATGCCGCGACCCCGTGTCACGTTCTCCAGGAACGGGACCACGTCGTCCGGGCCTTCCGGGCCGCCGAAGGAGAGCAGGAGCAGGGCGTCGTAGGGGGTGGCGTCGTGCGCGTGTGGCATGTCTCCGATCCTCCCACCCGGCACCGACGCGCGGGATCCCGGCCCATCCCCGCGGATGACTTAGGGTTACCTCACTCGTAAGCTGTATCGACGGAGTTCGCGCCTTACGAGGAACTCACCTCTCCGCTTACCGGAACGACCGGAGCCCCCGTGCCCAGCCCCTACACCGCCCTGTTCGCCACCCCCGGCACCAAGGGCTTCACCGCCGCGGGTCTCCTCGGCCGGATGCCGCTGTCCATGATGGGCATCGGCGTGGTCACGATGATCTCCCAGCTCACCGGCCGATACGGCCTGGCCGGCGCGCTCTCGGCGACCATCGCGCTGTCCGCCGCGGTGCTCGGCCCGCAGATCTCGCGCCTGGTGGACCAGTACGGTCAGCGGCGGGTGCTGCGCCCGGCGACCCTGGTGGCGCTGGCCGCCGCCGCGGGACTCCTGGTCGCCGCCCACTACGGCTGGCCGGACTGGGTGCTGTACCTCTGCTCGGCCGGCATCGGCTGCGTACCGAGTCTCGGGGCGATGACCCGGGCGCGTTGGGCGGCCCTCTACCGGGACACCCCGCAACTGCACACCGCGTACTCCTTCGAGTCGGTCGTCGACGAGGTGTGCTTCATCTTCGGGCCGATCATCTCCATCGGGCTGTCCACGGCGTGGTTCCCGGAGGCCGGACCGCTGCTCGCCGCCTGCTTCCTCGCGGCCGGCGTCTTCTGGCTGACCGCCCAACGCGCCACCGAACCGGCGCCGCACCCGCGCGCGCGGGACGACAAGGGCCGATCGGCGCTGCGCTCACCCGGACTGCAGGTCCTGGTGGCGACGTTCGTGGCGACCGGAGCGATCTTCGGAGCCGTTGACGTGGTCACCGTGGCCTTCGCCGAGGAGCGGGGCCACAAGGCCGCCGCGAGCGTGGTCCTCGCCCTCTACGCGGCCGGTTCCTGCGCCGCGGGCATCGTGTTCGGGCTGCTGCGCTTCTCCGGGGCGGCGGAACGTCGATGGCTGCTGGGCGTGTGCGGCATGGCCGTGAGTATGATCCCCCTCCTACTGGTCGGAAACTTGCCGTTTCTGGCCGTGGCGCTCTTCGTGGCGGGCCTGTCCATCGCACCCACGATGATCACGACGATGTCCCTCATCGAAGAGCACGTACCGCGCACGCAACTGACCGAGGGCATGACCTGGGTGGGCACCGGGCTCGCGGTCGGGGTCGCGCTCGGGTCCTCGGTCTCCGGCTGGGTGATCGACGCGGCCGGGGCGAAGGCGGGGTACGTGGTTCCGGCGGCGTCCGGAGCCGTCGCGGTCGCGGTCGGTTTTCTCGGGTACCGCCGGCTGCGCAGGCCGGCTCCAAGGCGGGGAGGGCCCCATGAGCACCACAGTGATCGGGAAGAGCGGCACGTGGCGTAACTGGGCGGGGAACGTCACCGCCCGCCCCGTACGGGAGGTCACCCCGGCCACCGTCGAGGAACTCGCCGCGGCCGTACGGCAGGCGGCCGAGGACGACCTCCGGGTGAAGGCCGTCGGGACGGGCCACTCCTTCACCGCGGCCGCCGCGACGGACGGCGTGCTGATCCGCCCTCAACTGCTGACGGGCATACGCAAGATCGACCGTGAGGCCATGACCGTCACGGTCGCCGCCGGCACTCCGCTGAAGCGGCTCAACCTGGCGCTCGCGCGCGAGGGGCTCTCGCTCACCAACATGGGCGACATCATGGAGCAGACGGTCTCCGGCGCGACCAGCACCGGCACCCACGGCACCGGCCGCGACTCGGCCTCGATCGCCGCCCAGATACGCGGGCTCGAACTGGTCACCGCCGACGGCTCGGTGCTGACCTGTTCCGCGACGGAGAACCCCGATGTCTTCGCGGCCGCCCGCGTCGGCATCGGCGCCCTCGGCATCGTCACCGCGATCACCTTCGCCGTGGAGCCGATCTTCCTGCTCACGGCACGCGAGGAACCGATGCCGTTCGAGAGGGTGCTGGCCGAGTTCGACGAACTGCACGCCGAGAACGAGCACTTCGAGTTCTACTGGTTCCCGCACACCGGCAACACCAACACCAAGCGCAACAACCGCAGCGCGGGCCCCGAGAAGCCGGTACCACAGCTGAACAGCTGGTTCGAGGACGAGTTCCTCTCCAACGGCGTCTTCCAGGTGGCCAACTGGGTCGGGCAGGCGGTTCCCGCCACCATCCCGACGATCGCGCAGATCTCCAGCCGCGCCCTGTCCGCGCGGACCTACACGGACATCCCCTACAAGGTCTTCACTTCTCCGCGCCGAGTGCGGTTCGTGGAGATGGAGTTCGCCGTTCCGCGCGAGGCCGTGGTGGACACGCTGCGTGAACTCAAGGCGATGGTCGACCGTTCGAACCTGCGCGTCAGCTTCCCCGTCGAGGTGCGCACCGCACCGGCCGACGACATCACGCTCTCCACCGCGTCCGGCCGCGAGAGCGCCTATGTCGCCGTGCACATGTTCAAGGGCACGCCCTATCAGGCGTACTTCACCGCCGCCGAGCGGATCTTCACCGCCCACGAGGGACGGCCGCACTGGGGAAAGGTGCACACGCGGGACACGGACTACTTCGCCAAGGTGTACCCCCGCTTCGGCGAGTTCACCGCGCTGCGTGATCGGCTCGACCCCCAACGGCGTTTCCAGAACGACTACTTGCGCCGGGTGCTCGGCGCGTAGCCCGGCGGGCGGTTCTGGCGATCATGTGAAGCACGTCCCTCCCGGGGGCACGAAATGGTCTGTTCCGGCGGCGGATCGACGTCTGTCGTGAGAAGTTGGGCGGCGTGCCGATCCACGCAAGTGGCCCGAATGGAGTACTGTTGCGAGCCCTGGGTCCGGACTCCCGCCAGGGTGTCCGGGGCCTTCGAGGACCGCCGGGAGGGGGATCGTTGCACAGGGTGATGAGGTTCGTCACTTAGCGTTGCGAATTGATAACCGTGCCATAACGGCGGCCTCGGGCTCACGCCCGACACGCCGGGCAACTCGGCAAGGTTGTGGCAGGCTGCACCCGGGCAGGCCACACTCGACTAGCGGAAGCAGCGACGCACGTGACGTCGGCAGGCACCACCCGGGAGGTCCCCATGCCCGAACTGCGTGTCGTGGCCGTCTCCAATGACGGCACACGGCTGGTGCTGAAGGCTGCCGATTCCACGGAGTACACGCTTCCGATCGACGAACGGCTGCGTGCCGCCGTGCGCGGCGACCGTCCCCGCCTCGGTCAGATCGAGATCGAGGTGGAGAGCCATCTCCGCCCCCGTGACATCCAGGCGCGGATACGCGCGGGCGCCACGGCCGAGGAGGTCGCGCAGCTCGCCGGCATCCCCGTCGACCGGGTCCGCCGGTTCGAGGGTCCCGTCCTCGCCGAGCGCGCCTTCATGGCCGAGCGGGCGCGCAAGACCCCGGTCCGCCGCCCCGGCGAGAACGCCGCCGGGCCCCAGCTCGGCGAGGCCGTCCAGGAGCGACTGCTGCTGCGCGGCGCCGAGAAGGACACCGTCCAGTGGGACTCGTGGCGCCGCGACGACGGCACCTGGGAAGTGCTGTTGGTGTACTGCGTCGCGGGCGAACCGCACTCGGCGAGCTGGACGTACGACCCGCCCCGGCGGCTCGTCCAGGCCGTCGACGACGAGGCCCGTTCGCTGATCGGCGAGTCCGACGACCTCGGGACTCCCGAGCCGAGCTTCCCGTTCGTGCCGAGGATCGCGCGGCTGCCCCGTGACCGCCCCCTGGACCGCCAGGCGGAACGTCCCGTCCTGCCCGCGCCGTCCGAGGCCGACGAGGAGATCGTGAGCGAGCGCGACTCGCTCACCAGCATCCTGGAGGCCGTCCCCAGCTACCGGGGCGACCTGGTGGTGCCCGAACTGCCCTCCGCCGAACCGCAGGAGGAGTCCGTCTCCACCGAGGAAGTGGCGGAGGAGGAGTCCGCGGCCCCCGCGGCCTCGGCCGGTTCCGCCTACGCGGACGTCCTCATGCCACGGTCGGTCAACGGCCACCGCGACCGTCTGATCGGCGCGACCGACCGCCAGGCCGAGGCGGACGGCGTCCGACCGGGGCGGCGCGCGGCGGTGCCGAGCTGGGACGAGATCGTGTTCGGGACCAGACGCAAGAAGCAGGAGTAACGGGCCCACGGCGGTGGGGAGTCGGAGCGGTCACTCCTTTCGCTCCGTCCAGCAGATCCGTTTCTCTCGGGTGCAGGATCGGTCATTCATACGTGTGTGGGGCCCGCGTCGTTCAGACGTGGGCCCCACGGCATGCCGTCAGCGCCGGGTCACTGCGGGTCCGGTCCGGTGGCCACCGGACGGTCACCGTCCCGGGACCACTCCGACCACGAGCCCACGTAGAGGGCCGCCGGGATGCCCGCCACGGCCAGCGCCAGCACCTGGTGGGCGCCGGAGACACCCGAGCCGCAGTACACACCGACCTCGGAGTCGGGCTTCGCGCCCAGTCCCTCGAAGCGGTCGGCCAGTTCGGCGGCGGTCCGGAAGAGGCCGGATTCGGCCACGTTCTGCGTGGTCGGGGCCGACACCGCGCCCGGAATGTGCCCGCCGACCGGGTCGATGGGTTCCACATCGCCTCGGTAGCGTTCGGCGGCCCGTGCGTCCAGGAGCAGTCCGGTGCGGGCCAGCGCGGCGGCGCCGTCCGCGTCGAGCAGCGGCAGCGTGCCGGGGACGGGCTCGAAGGTACCGGGCGCGGGCTCCGGGATCTCGGCCGTCAGCGTGCCGGCCCAGGCGGCCAGACCGCCGTCCAGGACCCGTACCGAGGGGTGGCCGGCCCAGCGGAGCAGCCACCACGCCCGTGCGGCGGCCCAGTTGAGCCCGCCGTCGTACACGACGACGCCGCGGTCGGCGGAGACTCCGGCCGCCCGCATCGCGGTACCGAAGGCGCCGATGTCGGGCAGTGGATGGCGGCCGCCCGAGCCCGCCGGACCGGCGAGTTCGGCGTCCAGATCGACGAAGACGGCTCCCGGGATGTGCGCCTTCTCGTACTCGGGGCGCAGATTCGGGCCGCCCAACTGCCAGCGGACGTCCAGGATCACCGGCGGGTGGTCTCCCGCCAGTTCGTTCGCGAGGTCGGGGGCCGAGATGATGGCGTTCATGGCCCCCATCCTCGCGCACGGGGTGGCCGCCTCGCCCGGCTCGGGCTACTCTGCCCGCCGAGCGGTGCCGATCACCGGGCGTACGGGATCGGGCACGAGCTGTACAACGGCTTGGACACCACACGCCGGCGGCGCGGACGACGACCGGGATCGGCGAGCCGGGCTCCTCGCGTACGGACGGGTCGCGCGGCGGTGCGGCGCGGGGCCGTCACGCCACGGGTGGTGCGAGCATCGGCACGGGGCGTGATCGCGCGTGGGCGCGGTACACGCGTACCGAGGGCGACGGACACGGCCACCGTGAGGGGCCGAGGAGAGAGTGACGATGACCGAGGCACGGGGGTCGGCCGGCCTGAACGGCGCCGTGTACGCACCGGGCACACCTTGCTGGGTGAGTCTGATGGTGCACGGGATGGCCACGACCCAGGAGTTCTACGGAGCGCTGTTCGGCTGGGAGTTCCAGCCCGGCCCCCAGCAGCTCGGCCCGTATGTGCGGGCACTGCTCGACGGGCGCCAGGTGGCGGGGATCGGTCAGCTGCCGCCCGACCGTCATCTCCCCATCGCCTGGACGCCGTACTTCGCCTCGGCCGACGCGGACCGGACGGCGGAGACGGTGCGGCACTGCGGCGGCACCGTCGGTGTGGGCCCGTTGGACGCCGGTGAGGCGGGCCGTCTGGTGATCGCCTCCGACCCCGCGGGCGCCGTGTTCGGCATCTGGCAGGCGGTGGAGCATCTCGGCGCGGACATCACCGGCGTCCCCGGCACGCCCGCCTGGGACGAACTTCTCACCGTCGACAGCTCGCTGGTCGCGAAGTTCTACGAGACGGCGTTCGGCTACGAGGAGGAGCCGGTGGTCTCCGCCGACCTCGACTACGTCACCCTGCGCATCGGGGGCCGCCCGGTGGCCGGCATCCATGGTGTCGGCAGCGCGCTCCCCCGTGACCGGGGCCCTCACTGGCTGACCTACTTCGAGGTGACCGACCCCGACGAGGCAGCCGATCGCGTCATCGAACTCGGCGGCCATGTGCTCGAGCCGGTCCACGACACCCCTCATGGACCGGTGGCGACCGTGGCCGACCCGGAGGGCGCGAAGTTCGCGGTGGTGCGCACGGAACACCGAGCCGCCGGCGGGGACGGTCGCACGGTCGGGTGAACCGGGGCGCGGGCCCGCGTCGCGACCGGCGTCGGGGTCAGGCCGTCTCGACCGGCGTCGGGGTCAGGCCGTCTCGACCGGCAGGACGTCCGGGGAGAGGGCGCCCGCGTGGGCGGTGGCGGCCGTCATGCGGCGGCGGTGGTGACGGCGGCACAGGACCTCGTAGCCGATGTCGTCCGGCTGGTTGACGTCGCCGACGACGACCTGGGCACCCTCGACGACCATCTGACCGCCTATCGTGCGGGCGTTGTGCGTGGCGCGGGCGCCGCACCAGCACAGGGCCTCGACCTGGAGGACCTCGACGCGGGCGAGTTGGTCGATCTGACACGGGCTTCACCAGACCGTCCGATACGGCTTCAGCAGACCGTGCCGGATGAGGAGGCCGACGGAGTGCCGGCCGGGCGAACCGGCCCTCGATCCGGCCCGACTCCGTGGCGTCGCAGAACCGACAGGGCCCCTCGCGAAGGGCCCGCAGGGCCTCTGGCGCACGGCGCGACATGACGGACACCTCTCAGTGAGCCGCTGGGACGAGTGGCCCCGGCATACTCACCCTGCGCGGAGCACAGCATGCGTCGGCTGACGGGTGGGAACGGCTCAGGGCCGGTCCCACCCGCTCATTCAGTCCAGGGCCCGCAGCAGGCTGCCGACGAGGCGGCCCGCCATCGCCCCGAGCGAGCCCGCCACCGCGTCGGCGAAGCGGCTCGCCCAGGCTCGGAACGACGCCTCTCCGGCGCGACGGATCTCGGCCAGATCCCGGGCCTGTTGGGCCAGCACCCGCGCCAACAGCGAGGCGACGCGGATGATCTCCCGTACCGCCTCCTCCACCTCCTGCGCCTCGAACCGGTGTCCGCAGGCGCAGTGGAAGCGCGTCTCCCACACCCCCCAGGTCCGTCGGCAGCGCGTGCACCGCACCCGCGACCGGTCCGGGTCCACATCCAGACCGCCGCCCCCCTCGCCTGCTCCACTCCCGCCGCCCGCCGGGCAGTCGCGATGGCGGCTGACGGCCCACGAGCGGGAGCAGGCCGGGCAACCGGGAAAGGCGAACTCGACCCACACCATGGTGTCCTCCGCTCCGCGTCAGCCGGTCGAGGTGCGCGGGATACGGCGGGCCTTGCGGTACGCCTCCCGGTACGAGCGCTTCCCCGTCGCGAACGCGTTGACCGCGATCGACGCCAGGTCACCGATAAGGGCATGCACGCGTGCCAGGGAGACCCCGGCAACCGCCGCGATCCGGTCGGCCACGCTGCTCAGCCACAGCCGCAGGGAGATTTCCGACAGACGGTCGATCTCCCGCAGGTTCTCCTCGTGCTCCCGCATGACCACGCGCAGGGCATCCACGACCGCGTCGAGGTCCGCCCCCTTTCCGGGCTCGGCGTTCATCGGCCGTTCCCCCGCTCCACACGCCGCACGAACTCGTCGAGCCGCGATCGATCGGCGTACAGGTCCCGCCACTGGGCGTCCGAGAGCGCCGCCAGCGCGTCGGCGACGGATCCGGGTGGGTTCGGACCCGGCTGCCGCATCTGGTCCCCCACCGGTTCAGGCGAGGCGGGCCGCTCCGGATCGCTCGCCGGGACCTCGGCCAGTGTCGTCGCCGTGGCGGCCTGCAGCAGCTTGCGGTCCACCAGAGCGGTGAAGTCCGCCAGGGCCATCCGCTGCTCCAGGACCCATCGGCGCTGCTCGGGCACCGCGTACATCATTTCCTTGAACAGGGCGGTCAGGTTGTAGAACCGGAGCGCCGCGTACGACACGGCCCGGCCCCGCCAGGCCGGCAGCACCCGGGCGATCCGGCTGGTGAAGTCCTCCTCCCGCTCCCGCAGCGCGGCCCGCTGGAGTTCGGAGGGCAGGTTCGCGTGCGTGTTCCAGTCGTGCGGGCCGATCTCGTCGGCCTTGTTGAGGCCGAACACCAGCCGGCCGACCAGCTCCGGACTGGGACCGAAGATGTCCACCAGCGCCTGCTGGACGAGGTGGACCATCCGGTCCTTGGCCGGGTGGACCCACACGATGGTGTCTGCGGTCGGCAGGACCTCGCGGTACAGGTCCAGGTAACGGCGGTAGTTGGCGATGTCGTCACCGAGGCCCGGCATGTCGACGACCTCCAGCGTGCCGTTGCTCCCGCTCACCTGCTGCACCGGGATGGTCCAGGCCCGGTCGGTGGTCGCCCTGCTGTGGCCGACCTCCTGGCCCGCGTTGAACAGTGCGTTGATTGTCGTGGACTTGCCGACCCCGGCTTCGCCGATGAGGACCAGCCGGGGCGGTGCCTCCGTGCCGAGAGCCTCCTCGTACCCCTGGAGGATCGCCCTCCTCTGGGCGGGCGAGAGGTCGTCGGACTGCTCGACCGACGTGGTGAACCGCCGCAGGCGGTCGCGGATGGATCCGGACATGGCCGTCCCCTCGGAATCGTCGGGGCCCCGTGCCCCGGCGTCCTTCGATGTTCCCGGCCGCCGCGCCTTCTGGCTGTCCCCGCCAGTGGTGACAGCCCGGGCCGGCACGGCGGAACGCGCGGTCCGGGATCAGGGTGCGCGGACGTCCGCTTCGACCCACGTCGAGGTGGCGGAGTTCGTCACCTCGGCGTGGGTTCCGGCACCGGCGCCCGTAAGGGCGTCACTCAGCGCCCGCGCCCGCCGTTCGTCTCCCGGGAGCACCACCAGGGAGGCACGTACGGCGCCCGTTGTCGCGTTCACGGTGAGAAAGACCTCGCGCGGGGTGGGGCCGCAGGTCAGTGCGGTGGTCAGCAGCAGGCGCAGAAAGGCCGGTGGGTGCAGGTCGTCGGAGTCCGACTGGATGACGACGGCACAGTCCGCCCGGCGGGCCGCGGCCAGGAGCTCGCGTACGGTACGGCCGAGCACACCGGGGAGTTGGATCTCGTCCCGGACCGCGCCGGCGAGCAGGCGGGCGCGGTCGCGTACCCCGGGGTCGTCGGGGGCGCACCGCCCGGACCCCACCTCGGCGAGGAACGGCAGTATCTCCTCGCCGAGGTGGGCCAGCCGTCCGCGGTGCAGTTCCTCCCGGGCCCGGCGGGCCGCCTCGGTGGCGAGCGCGGCCGACCGGGCGGCTTCGGCACGCGCTGTCACCCCGCCCAGGTGAGCCACGGTGCGTCCGATGGCGAGGCCCGCGATGACGCCGAGCGCGGGCGCGAAGAGCGCGGGCAGCACGATGGCCGCGGTCGCGCCTGACGTAGGGGCGATCGGTGGACCGGTGACGACGAGGACGACGATCCCTGCCTGCTCCAGTGCCAGCGCCGTCAGTGCCTCCCAGGCGGGGCGGACGATCACCAGCAGTGTCAGGAGCGGTGTCACCGCGCCGATCGGCCACGAGTCGAAGTCCTTGAGTGCGGACAAGGGCAGGACGAGGAAGCTGCCGAGCGCCCCGGCGACGGCGAACGCGCAGGCGGCGCCGGCCACGGGGCCCGGGATCCCCGAGTCCGCCCGCAGGAGGAGGGCCACGGTGAGTGCCGCAAGCAGCGCGTACCAGACCAGCAGAGGGCCGGTGCCCGGGCTGCGGGAGGTGTGGATCGCCGCGATGACGCCCATGACCGTGAGGAACGGCAGACAGACGGCAGCCAGCGGGCGCCGCACGTCCCCCACGGCGGCCCGCATCCGCCCGGCGGTGTCCTCGGCGGTTCCTTCCGAGAGGCCGGACTTTTCCCCCTCAGCCGCCGGTTCGGCGACCGGGGGACGCCACTCCAGTCGTACGGTGGTCCCTCGTCCTGGGGTGCTGTGGACCTCCGCGCTCCCTCCGACTGCGTCCATCCGCCGCATCACCGAGCGACGCAACCCCACCGAGGACGGGGCGAGTTCTCCGGCGGCGAAGCCCGCACCGTCGTCCGTGATGCTCAGCGCGAAGCCCTCGTCCCGCTGCGCGCCGGGACGGCCGGGTCCCCCGCAGCCCCGCAGCCGTACGCGGACGGTCCGGGCCCCGGCGTGCTCCTCGACGTTGCGCAGCGCCTCGCGGGCGGCGCCGGCCGCCGCTTCGGCGACCTGCGAGGGGACCTGGACCGCACCTTCGGCCTCGACCGTCAGCGCTGTCCCCGTGGGCGGCCGTAGCGCGCGTACCACGGCTGCCAGGTCCGTGCGGCCGTCACGCCCCGGCCCGGCCGGGGCGGAGGCGAGCGCAGCCACGGCACCTGTGGCCGCTTCCCGCAGCCGGGGCACCGGGACACCGGGCATGCTGATGGCCTGCAGGGCGGTACTCACCTCGTCGTGCAGCATGCCCTGGAAGTGCCGGTGGGCCTCGCGTCGGCCCTCCTCACGGCCCGCCGCCGCCCGCACGGCCCGTACACGTCGCTGCGCCCGGTCGGCCCGGTCGCCGGCAGCACGCATCAGGTGGGTGAGCACCTCGCCGGCCACCGCCGTCGCCACCACCGGCCAGACACCCTCAACGGCCTCTGCCGGACCGTCCGCGGGCCAGGATGTGGCGATCTGCGCCCCGATCGCGACCAGGCAGGTACACCGGCCGGCACGGCGCGGCAGCAGCAGGACGGCGAGCAGCACGGCGGGGACCGTCAGCAGACAGCGCTGCCCGACCACGAGGCGGGAAGCGCCGCCCACGGCGAGCACCGCCTGTCCGAGCAGCGCCAGGGCGACGGCCGCGCCGGTGTCCGCCCTCGAAAGCCGTAGACGCACACCCCGCACGACCGTCACCACGGCCTGCGCCAGGAACACCACCGCCACCGTGCGGACATCCGGCTCCAGCTCCGTGCCTCCCAAGAGCAGGAACGCCGACCAGCTCAGGGCGAACAGGGCCGACAGAGCCGCCGCCGCTCGGGACAGCCCGCACTCCACCCCGTACCGGTAGGACCCCGGCGTCAGGGCTCTGCCCGTTCCGGCAGGTCCGGGCCGATGTCGATGTGACCGTCGGCCACGGCCCGGTAGATGAGTTCGCCGGTACCACCCACCCGTTCGTCAGCCGCTTTCGCGTAGGCGTCGACCGCCCGTTTGCGGTGGGTGCGCAAGGTGTCCTCGGTGATGTGCAGCATGCGTGCGATGTCCGCGTGCGGCAGGCCCCGGGATATCAGTTCCAGCACCCGCAATTGCCGTTCGGACAACCGGACGTTGCCTCGTGGATCTGTCACGATCGAGTGGGCGAGGCGGCTGGAGACGTAGATCTCGCCCGTCTCCGCCGTACGGATCGCCTCGACGAGCCGGTCCTGCGGATCCTCCTTCAGCACCAGGCCCAGCGCCCCTTCGTCGAGGGCCCGGCGCACCAGTGCTGGGCGCTGCTCGCCGGTGTAGACCAGCACTCGCGCCCCGGTGGCCCGCAGCCGGCGGACATTCGACGCGACGTCGCTGCCGTCGCGCAGCCGTAAGTCGAGCAGGACGACGGACGCCATGTCGTCGGCCGTGTGTTCTTCGAGCAGGGTGCCGACGTCGTCGGCCGTCGCCACGAGCCGGATGTCGGGCGCATGGCGGGCGAAGTGCGCCGAGATGCCGTCGAGGAGGATGGGGTGGTCGTCCACGGCGGCGACCCTGATCACCGGATCGTCCCCGCTTCTCGTGCCCGGTCCCATGCCCCCGCCCCCCCGCCCCCCGCCCTGGGCACCGCGTACCCCTGGGGCCTGGCTGGTGCCCCGTCCCCGTGCGTGCATCGTAGGCGCCGCGTTGGGCTGCCGTCGGGCGTTCAGGAGGACTGCCGAAGGTGTGCTGCTCGTCCCTCACGAGGTCACGGGCCGCACGTCGGCCGAGAACGGCAGGCGGTGTCAGAGCGGGCGTCGTCGGGAGACCGGGAGGCCCTGCGGACCACGTCGGAGTGAACCCGCCCTGCTCAGCCGAACAACCTCACTCAGTGGCCACCGGCAGGACGTCCGGCGACAGCGCGCCGGCGCGGACCGAAGCGCTCGTCATCCGGCGACGATGGTGACGTCGGCACAACACCTCATAGCCGACATCCGCGGCGGGGCTGCTCACGTCACCGACAACGACCTGCTCACCCTCCACCACCATCTTTCCGCCCACCGTGCGGGCGTTGTGCGTCGCACGCGCCCCGCACCAGCACATCGCCTCCACCTGGAGCGTCTCAAGGCGGTCCGCCAGCTCGATCAGCCGCCTCGAGCCGGGGAAGAGCTTCGTGCGGAAGTCGGTGGTGATACCGAAGGCGAAGACATCCATGCCCAAGTCATCCACGACCCGCGCCAACTGGTCGATCTGCACCGGCGCCAGGAACTGCGCCTCGTCCACGATCAAGTAGTCGACCCTGCCACCGTGGGACACCCGTTCGACAACATAGGCGTACAGATCCATGCCCGGCACCGCCTCGACCGCGTCGGTCACCAGACCGAGCCGTGAGGAGAGCTTCCCCTCCCCCGCACGGTCGTCCCGAGTGAAGATCAGGCCCTGCAGCCCCCTCGCCGACCGGTTGTGCGTAATCTGCAACGCCAGCGTCGACTTCCCGCAGTCCATGGTTCCGGAGAAGAACACGAGCTCGGGCATGTTGAGTTGAGCACCTTTCGGCGAGGAGGGCGAGGTTACGGATCCGGCGGGAGGGCGGGGTGAGCGGCGGCAGGACCTTTCAGGAGCGTACTTCGAGGAGCGGCACCAACTGTTCGACGGGGGTCATCGAACCGTGGTTGCCGACCATCGCCGACTCCTTGGGCTCCCGCTCGGAGGCGACGATCAGGACGTCGTCATGGGCCGCCGCGACCACATCGCCTATGCGGGCGTACACGCGTTCGTCGATCTGCGGGCCGAACCAGCCCGCCGCGATGGCCTCGTCGCGCGAGGCGATCCAGAACTGCTCGCCGAGCACCTCGCGCCAGCAGGTCAGGACGTCCGACTCGGCGCCCGGCACCGCGTACACATGGCGGGCCCGGCCCTCGCCGCCCAGCAGGGCGACCCCGGCACGCAACTCCCAGTCCTCGTCGAAGTCGATGCGGTGCTGCTCGTCGAACGGGATGTCGATCATGCCGTGGTCGGCGGTCACGTACAGGGCGGTGCGCGGCGGGAGTTGCTCGGCCAGACGCTGGACCAGCCGGTCGACGTGCATGAGCTGACCGCGCCAGGCGTCGGAGTCGACACCGAAGCGGTGCCCCGCGCCGTCCAGCTCGGAGTAGTAGGTGTAGATCAGGGCGCGGTCCCCGGCGGACAGCTGCTCGGCGGCCAGGTCCATGCGGTCCTCGCCGGAGAGGCGGCCGTGGAAGGTGCCGCCGCTCAGCGCGATCTGGGTGAGCGGCGTGTTCTGGAAGGCCGGGGAGGTGACCTGGGCGGTGTGCACACCCGCCCGGTCGGCGAGCTGGAAGATCGTGGGGTACGGCTGCCAGACCTTCGGCGACGTCCACGGCTGCCAGCGGAGCTGGTTCATCAGCTCCTGGGTCCCCGGGTCGCGGACCGTGTAGCCGGGCAGTCCGTGCGCGCCCGGGGGCAGACCCGTGCCCACGGAGGCGAGGGAGGTCGCGGTGGTGGCGGGGTACCCGGCGGTGATGGGGCGGCCCGTGCCGCCGCGTGAGGACGCCAGCAGCGCCGTCAGGTAGGGCGCCTCCTCGGGGTGTGCCTTCAGCTGCTCCCAGCCCAGGCCGTCGACCAGGAACACACACACCCGGTCGGCCGCCGTCAGTTCCGGTATCGAGGCGGTCGTACCGGGGATCCCCATGCCCGCCGCGACGGTGGGCAGGAGGTCGGCGAGCGAGCCGACGCCGTACTCGGGGACGGGGGCGGAGCCGAGAGCCAGCGGTTCCGGGTGGTCCCAGGTGGGCAGCGCCATCAGCGGGTGGTGTCCGCGGTCGCCTCGGAGAGGGACTGCGCGAAGGCGAGGGCCTGGCGCACGGTCTCCGGGCCGTCACCGGCCTCGCTGACGCGCAGGCTGAGGTCGTCCGCCGTCGAGCTGCCCGTGTACCCGTGGTCCGCCTCGCAGTTGGGGTCACCGCAGGCGGCGGGCTCCAGGTCGATGCGCGAGACCGCGCCCCAGCCGATGGTCAGGACGACCTCGCGGGGCAGGGTGCCCGGGGTGTACGACTCGGGATTGGCGACGACCCGGCTGAGCACGACCGACGAGATCCGGCCGATCTTCACCGACTCGGTCGACGTCGTGGCGTACGGCGTGGGCGACGTGGTGTCCGCGGCCTGCTCGTCGGTGTGGCTCACGATGAAGCGGTTGGCCGTGAGGACGAGGACGGTGACGTGCCTGCGCACCTCGTTCGCGTCGAACGTCGTCTCCTGGTGGACCAGGTACGACTTGATGGCCTCGCCGCCGACAGCGGCCTCCACCGCCTCGGCCACGAGGGCCGGGTAGTAGCCGCTGCGCTCGATCGCCGCACGCAGCCCCTGGGTCGTCGTACTGGTCTTGGCCATGACGTCCATCCTACGGTGGCGCACCGACTGCGAGGGACCGCTCTGCCGTCTCCGTTCTGTCGTGGACTGATCAATACTGGGGGCCGTCTGCCGCGCCTCAGTACACCGGCAGCGTCCTCGGGCCGAGGTCGTCGCGAGCGGGCGGGCGCGCGAGCCGGACGGTGGCGCCGAGCACGCTGAGGCCCTGCGGGGCGACGACCACGGGCTCCAGGGAGACCGCCACGACCTCGGGGTGGTCGTCGACCAGCCGCGACACCCGCAGCAGCAGCTCCTCCAGTGCCTCCGTGTCGACGGGGGCCGAGCCCCTCCAGCCGAAGAGGAGGGGTGCCGTCCGGATCGATCGGACCAGTGCGGCCGCGTCCCGTTCGGTGGCCGGGATCAGGCGGTGCGCCATGTCCCCGAGCAGCTGCGACGCGGGACCGGCGAGCCCGAACGAGAGCACCGCTCCGGCCGCCGGGTCCACCACGGTCCGCACGATCGTGTCGACCCCCCGCGGAGCCATGCCCTGCACGACCGGACGCAGTTCGTCCGGCCCTCCGAAGAGGTCCGTCAACTCCGCGTACGTCCGCCGCAGTTGCTCCTCGTCCGTCAGGTCGAGCCGTACGCCGCCCAGGTCGGCCCGGTGCCGCAGGTGCGGAGCGGTCGTCTTGAGAGCGACCGGATAGCCGATGAGCTGCGCCGCCTTCGCGGCTTCGTCGGGCGTCGGCGCGGGGCGCGCCTGCCACAGGCGAATGCCGTACCGCGCGAGCAGCGCGCCCGTCTCGTCCGCCCCGAGAGTGAGCCCCTCACCACTGGCCAGCAGCGCGTCGATCTGCTCGGCCGCCCCCTTCTCGTCGATGTCCTCGTACTCGGGCACCCGGCCCGGCTCCGCCGCCTCCCGCCGCCACTGGGCGTGGTTCACGGCTTCGGAGAGCGCCCGAACGGCCCGCTCGGCGGCGGGGTAGGCGGGGATGAGGCGGGAATCGGCCGACTCCGCAGGGGCCACCGCCCCGGCCTCGTCACCTGCGCCTACGAGGCTTTCCGCGCCGACGGGCGACGACGGGTCCACGCCCGTTCCTGCCGTCCCCGGGGTCGCTTCGGTCCCCGCACCCTCCTCGGTGGGCGATCGGCGGAGCGGGTGGTCTGAGGCCGAGGAGCCAGGGGGCCTCTCGGTGGCCTGGGGCGCCGTGCTGGCCGCGGCGGACAACGCCTCCGCGAGCCCGCCCAGCTCGACGTGGACGACCAGCACCGGCTTCGACGGGTTGGCGGCGGCAGCCGACCGCAGGGCCTCCGCCAGGGCCGCGTCCCCCGGCGACGTCTCCCCCAGCGCGGGTATCGCCGTCACCACCACCGCGTCGCACGCGTCGTCCGCCAGCGCCCTCGACAACGCCGCGTGGAAGTCCCCCGCCGAGGCCCCGGTCGTCAGATCCAGCGGCGGCAGCGGTCGCAACCCCTCGGAGAGGCTCGCGTCGTAGGTGAGCATCCCGAGCGACTCGGAGTTGCCCAGGATCGCCACCCGCGGGCCCGCCGGCAGCGGTTGCCGGGCCAGCAGCAACCCCGCGTCGACCAGTTCCGTGATCGTGTCGACCCGGATCACCCCCGCCTGCCGCAGCAGGGCGGACACGGTGGTGTGGGGCAGCTGGGTGGCGCGCACGGCGTGGCCCAGGGGCGCGGAGCCATGGCGCGCCCCCTGCACCACCACGAGCGGCTTGACCGCCGCCGTGCGCCGGGCGAGGCGGGTGAACTTGCGCGGGTTGCCGATCGACTCCAGGTACATCAGGACGACATCGGTGTCCGGGTCGTCGTACCAGTACTGGAGGACGTCGTTCCCGGACACGTCCGCGCGGTTGCCGGACGAGACGAACGTGGAGACGCCCGTGACCCCGGTGACCCCTCCCCCGCGCCGGTGCAGCCGGGACAGCAGGGCGATCCCGATGGCGCCGGACTGGGCGAAGAGGCCGATGCGCCCGGAGCGCGGGGTCTCGGGGGCGAGCGAGGCGTTGAGCCGGACGTCGGGGGCGGTGTTGATGATCCCGAAGGCGTTCGGCCCGATGATGCGCATGCCGTACGAGCGAGCCTGGCGCACCAGTTCGCGCTGGCGTTCGCGCCCGTCGGGCCCGCTCTCCGCGTATCCGGCGGAGACGACCACGAGGCCCTGCACACCGTGCTCGCCGCACTCGGCGACGACCTCGGGGACCTGGGCGGCGGGGACGGCGACCACCGCGAGGTCGACGGGGCCCTCGATGTCGGTGACGGACCGGTGCGCGGGCACCCCGGCGAGTTCCTTCTCGTCCTCCCCGAGCGCCTTGTTGACCGCGTAGAGCCGCCCCGTGAAGCCCGCGTCCCGGAGGTTGGCGAGCACGCTGCGGCCCACTCCGCCCGGTGTGCGCCCGGCGCCGACGACCGCGACCGCGCCGGGGGCGAGCAGCCGCTGGACGGACCTGGCCTCGGCGCGCTGCTCCCGGGCGCGCTGGACGGCGAGGGAGCGGTCGGTGGGTTCCAGGTCGAACTCCAGCCGGACGACGCCGTCCTCGAAGCTGCGCTGCTGCTGGTACCCGGCGTCGGTGAACACCTTGATCATCTTGCTGTTGGCCGGCAGCACCTCGGCGGCGAAGCGTCTGATGTCGCGCTCGCGGGCGACGGCGGCGATGTGTTCGAGCAGGGCGGAGGCGACACCGCGGCCCTGGTGGGCGTCCTGCACGAGGAAGGCGACCTCGGCCTCGTCGGCGGGGGCGGACGCGGGCATCCCGTCGGCGCCGATGCGGTCGTAGCGTACGGTGGCGATGAACTCGCCGCCGACCGTGGCGGCGAGCCCCACCCGGTCCACGAAGTCGTGGTGCGTGAAGCGGTGGACGTCCTTGGCGGACAGGCGAGGGTACGGCGCGAAGAAGCGGTAGTACTTCGACTCGTCCGAGACCTGCTCGTAGAAGCTGACGAGACGCTCGGCGTCATCAACGGTGATGGGCCTGATGCGTGCGGTGCCGCCGTCGCGCAGCACCACGTCGGCCTCCCAGTGGGCGGGGTACTCGTGCCGGTCCGACGAGGTCTGCATGGGCCCCAGAGTACGGCTCGCGTCCGACCACGGCGCGGGGCAGTCTGGGGGACGCACCACACAGGCACAACAGAAGTGCGACAGCCGGTTCGCGGTCAGGCCGTGGGCCCGTTCCGGCGCGTCGCCCCATATGGGAAACTGGTCTAGACAACCCGGTCTAGACCTCTCTGCAGCACCCGAGACACCTGAAGGGCAGCATCACATGGCTGAGCGCCGCGTCAACGTCGGCTGGGCCGAGGGCCTCCACGCCCGACCCGCATCCATCTTCGTCCGGGCCACCACGGCCTCCGGTATCCCCGTGACGATCGCCAAGGCCGACGGGAACCCCGTCAACGCGGCCTCCATGCTCGCGGTCCTGGGCCTCGGCGCCCAGGGCGGCGAGGAGATCGTGCTCGCCTCCGACGCCGAGGGCGCGGACGCCGCGCTCGACCGTCTGGCGAAGCTCGTCGCCGAGGGGCTCGAAGAGCTCCCCGAGACGGTCTGAGCGACCGGGTAACCGAAGCGGAAAGGCCTGAAAAGCCGCCCCGCAGACACACCGAAGGGCTCGCCCGATTTATCGGGCGAGCCCTTCGCATTTCCGTCCGGTTTCCGTTCTGCGGGCAGCAGAAATAATGCCCTTCGGAATTCTTCCCTCTTTGTATACGGCGCCTGTGTTAATGCCGCAGGCTCGGCATGTTTACGGGGTGTTGCGAAGTCCTCACACGCTCCGGCCGCTCCGCCCCGCCGGTCCCGGCCGGAAATCGGAGCCGGTGCGCGGCGGTGGCCCGCTCGGTGTGCAGGGACGTGATCGTCCGGGCCCGGTCGCTGTCGCCACGCGCGACCGCGTCCACGATGCCGCCGTGCTCGGCCCAGGACTCCACGGGGTCGGCCGGCGCCTCGACCGCGTACATCCAGGCGATCTTGTGCCGCAGCTGGGCGAGCGTCGAGGTCAGGGCGGGGCTGCCGGAGGCCTGCGCGAGCGTCTCGTGGAACCAGCCGCCCAGCGAGCGCAGATCCTCGCTGTTGCCCCTCCTGGCCCGCTCCTGGCCCAGCCTGACCAGGCCCCGCAACACCTTCAGGTGCGCCTCCGTACGGCGCTGCGCGGCGCGGGCGGCCCCCAGGGGCTCCAGCAGCATGCGCATCTCCAGCAGGTCGGCGGCCTCCTGCTCGGTCGGCTCGGCGACGCACGCGCCCGCGTGCCGACGGGTCACCACGAAACCCTCGGCCTCCAGCGTGCGCAACGCCTCACGCACGGGCACCCGGCTGACGCCGTAACGGCGGGCGAGCAGTTCCTCGGTGAGCCGGCTGCCGCGCTCGTAGACACCCGCGACGATGTCATCACGGATCGCCGTGCATACCGAGTGCGCCGGAATACGCATGACCGACCTCCGCCTTAATCCCCGTGAAACGTCGATGATTGACGTGTGTTCCAGCGACTCTATTGCAGCGAGCCGGAATTTCCGATGGCGGACCGGAATCCAGGGATATTTTTTGGACAGGAGGTTCGTCACAAGAGGTGCGTCACAACAGGTTTGCTCGGCAGGTACGCACAACGAGGAAAGCCCCGGCTCGGTGAGCCGGGGCCTCCTGGGAAGCGTCGGAAGCGCGTCAGACGTTCACGCCGTGCGAGCGCAGGTACGCGGCGGGGTCGATGTCCGAGCCGTACTCGGCCGTCGTGCGGGCCTCGAAGTGCAGGTGGGCGCCGGTGACGTTGCCGGTCGCCCCGGAGAGGCCTATCTGCTGGCCGGGGGTGACCGTCTGGCCGACGGAGACGCCGATGGACGACAGGTGGCCGTACTGGGTGTACGTGCCGTCGTTCATCTTGATGACGATGTTGTTGCCGTAGGCGCCGCCCCAGCCCGCCTCCACGACGGTGCCGGAGCCGACCGCGAGGACGGCGGTGCCGGACGCGGCGTGGAAGTCGACACCGGTGTGGCTGCCGGAGGACCAGACGGCGCCGCCGGTCTTGTAGCCGGTGGAGATGTAGGAGCCGTTGATGGGGGCGACGTAGGCGTTGAGGCGCTCGCGCTCGGCCGCACGGGCGGCGCGGGCCTTGATCTCCTCGCGCTCCTTGGCGGCGGCACGTTCCTGCTCGGCCTTCTCGGCGGCGGCCTTCCTGGCCTCCTCCTGCGCCTTCTTCTTGACGGCGGCCACCTCGGCGGCCTGCTGCTGGGCCACGGCCTGGGCGTCGACCTGGTCCGCGACCGTGTCGCCGAGGGTGATGATCTGGTTCAGGCCGGTCTGCTCGACGGCGGGCTCCTCCGCGGCGAGCGCGGGGCCGGCCAGAGTGCCGAGGACACCGGTGGTGGTGAGAGCGGCTACGCCCACGTTCCTCGTGGTCGTGCGCTGCACACGGCCGGGACGGCGGTGCTTCCCGGGGGCGCGGGTGAACGCCATGAAGTGGCTGGTCCTTTCCTTCCTTCTCGCCTACCGGGTTAGCTGACGGGTTCGGAGCAGGAAGGTCTCCTACGGCTACCCCCCGTTTCGCGTCGCTCCGCGAAGGGCACCCGATTCACCCCAGGGACTGTGATGGGTCCCCGGCTCCCCTGGCTCGCGCCATGCGGGGACTCGGCGATGACTGTCCGGTGCCGCGGGTGCGGCGAACTTCTGACGAACAGCCGGACCGACGCTAAGTGGGCCGTCTTCGAAATAACAAACGGATCACAGGATTTGTTGCGTACGCCACAGGTCAGACACGCAACCTCCGCCATCAATAGGGACAAACGAGGGCCCTGGTGACTCTTCCGTCACCAGGGCCCCACTGACACGCGTCCGCCCGGTCGGCCCCTACTCGGCCGGGACGACGGTGACTTCGCCGATTCCGAGGGCCCTGACGGGCTCCTCGATCTGCGCGGCGTCCCCGACGAGGACGGTCACCAGACGGTCCACCGGGAAGGCGCTCACGGCCGCCGCGGTGGCCTCCACGGTGCCGGTGGCGGCGAGTTGGCGGTACAGCGTCGACTGGTAGTCGTCCGGCAGGTACTGCTCGACCTGGTCGGCCAGCGTGCTCGCCACGGCCGCGGCCGTCTCGAACTTGAGGGGGGCGACCCCGACGAGGTTCTGCACGGCGACGTCACGCTCGGCGTCGGTCAGGCCCTCGGCGGCGAGAGTGCGCAGCACCGTCCACAGGTCGTCGAGCGCCGGCCCGGTGTTGGGGGTGTCGACGGAGCCGCTGATGGCGAGCATCGCGATGCCCGAACCGTCGGGCGCGGCCCGCAGCACCTGGCCGAACGCCCGCACGCCGTAGGTGTAGCCCTTCTCCTCGCGCAGGACGCGGTCCAGGCGGGAGGTGAGGGTCCCGCCGAGGCAGTAGGTGCCGAGCACCTGAGCCGGCCACACACGGTCGTGCCGGTCGGCGCCCACCCGGCCGATGAGCAACTGGGTCTGCACGGAACCGGGGCGGTCCACGATGATCACGCGCCCGGTGTCGTCCGCGCTCACCGACGGCACGGGGCGCGGCGCCGCCGGGGAGCCGGTCCAGGCGCCCAGGGTGTCCCCGAGCAGCGCGTCGAGGTCGACGCCCGTGAGGTCGCCGACGACCACGGCGGTGGCCGTCGCGGGGCGTACGTGCCGCTCGTAGAAGGCGCGTACGGCCGCGGAGTCGATGCCCTCGACGGTCTCCTCGGTGCCCTGGCGGGGCCGCGACATCCGGGAGGTGGCCGGGAACAGCTGCTTGGAGAGCTCCTTGGCGGCCCGGCGACCGGGGTTGGCGGTCTCATGCGGGATCTCGTCGAGCCGGTTGGCCACCAGCCGCTCGATCTCGCCGTCCTCGAAGGCGGGGGCCCGCAGGGCGTCGGCGAGCAGGCCGAGGGCCTTCTCCAGCCGCGACACCGGCACTTCGAGGGACAGGCGTACGCCGGGGTGGTCGGCGTGCGAGTCGAGGGTGGCGCCGCAGCGCTCCAGCTCGGCGGCGAACTCCTCGGCCGTGTGCTTGTCGGTGCCCTCGGAGAAGGCCCTGGTCATGATGGTGGCGACGCCCTCGATGCCGGCGGGCTCGGCGTCCAGGGGCGCGTCGAGGAGCACCTCGACGGCGACGACCTGCTGGCCGGGGCGGTGGCAGCGCAGCACGGTCATGCCGTTGTCCAGGGTGCCGCGCTCGGGCGCCGGGAACGCCCAGGGCCTGGCCTCTCCGGCCTGGGGCTGCGGGTGGAAGTCCATGGTCGCGAGCTCGGTCACTTCGCCGACTCCTCGGTCTCGTCGGTGGTTCCGGCGGCCTCGGCCGCGGCGGTCTCCTCTTCGGCGTCCTCGTCGCCGGCGACGGGCTCGTAGACGAGCACCGCGCGGTTGTCGGGCCTCAGGCGCGCCTTGGCGATCTCCTGGACCTCGTCGGCCGTCACCTCCAGGACCCGGTCGACAGCCGTCAGGGCGAGCTTGGGGTCACCGAACAGGACCGCGTACCGGCACAGTTCGTCGGCGCGGCCCGCGACGGTGCCGAGCCGGTCCAGCCACTCGCGCTCCAACTGGGCCTGGGCGCGCTCCATCTCCTCGGCCGTGGGGCCCTCGGCGGCGAACCGGGCGAGCTCCTCGTCGACGGCGGCCTCGATGACGGGCACCTCGACGTCGCCGGAGGTCTTCACGTCCAGCCACGCCATGGAGGGCGCGCCGGCCAGCCGCAGCAGGCCGAAGCCGGCCGTCACGGCCGTACGGTCGCGGCGGACGAGCCGGTTGTAGAGGCGGGAGGACTCGCCGCCGCCGAGGATGGTCAGCGCCAGGTCGGCCGCGTCGCACGCGCGCGTGCCGTCCTCCGGCAGCCGGTAGGCGGCCATCAACGCGCGGGCGGGCACGTTCTCCTCGACGACCTCGCGCATCTGCGCGCCCATGACGTCGGGCAGTGTGCCGTCGCGGGGCGCGGGCTTGCCGTCGTAGGAGGGGATGGAGCCGAAGTACTTCTCGACCCAGGCGAGGGTCTGCTCCGGGTCGATGTCACCGACGATCGACAGGACGGCGTTGTTGGGCGCGTAGTACGTCCTGAAGAACTGCTGGGCGTCCTCCAGGCTGGCCGCCTCCAGGTCGTCCATCGAGCCGATCGGCGTGTGCCGGTAGGGGTGGCCCACCGGGTAGGCCAGGCGGAAGATCTTCTCGAAGGCGGTGCCGTAGGGCACGTTGTCGTACCGCTGGCGCCGCTCGTTCTTGACGACGGCCCGCTGGTTGTCCAGGTTCTTCTGGTCGAGCGCGAGCAGCAGGCTGCCCATGCGGTCGGCCTCCAGCCACAGCGCGAGCTCCAGCTGGTGGGTGGGCATGGTCTCGAAGTAGTTGGTGCGCTCCCAGCTGGTGGTGCCGTTCAGCGAACCGCCGGCGCCCTGGACCAGCTCGAAGTGGCCGTTGTCCTTGACCTGGCCCGAGCCCTGGAACATCAGGTGCTCGAAGAGGTGGGCGAGGCCCGTACGGCCCTCGACCTCGTGGCGCGATCCGACGTCGTACCAGAGGCACACCGCGGCGACCGGGGTCAGGTGGTCCTCGGAGAGCACCACGCGCAGGCCGTTGGCCAGGCGGTGCTCCCTCACTGTCAGGCCTGCGGAGCCGGCCTCGGCTGTGGCCGTGTGACCCATGGGCGGTACGTCCCTTCGATCGCTGTGCTGTGGTCGCGGAATCCTTGGCGGTCGCCGTCGTGGAGTCGTCGCGGAAACCGCTGTTTCCTGCCGGTCCTGCCACTGTATGCAAGCGCGCGGACCCCTGGAGAAGTTCCCGGGGCTCGTACGCCGAGAGCGAGACGGGGGTTGCGTTCGACGGTCGCTGGTTAGAGTCGGCGCACGCTGTTGACGCGGCGGCTCGGGAGGCGAGCCCGGCGGTCGGTGCCGGGTCGTGTCGGGCTTGTCAGTGCGGCAGTCCACAATGGTGCGCGTCAGTTCCCGTTCACGTCTCGGTGAGAGTGAGCCGGACACGTGAGCGCCCCGTAGGTGAGCGACCAGAAAAAGAGGAGCCGGCAGCGATGGCCCGCCGCAGCACGAAGACCCCGCCGCCCGACGACGCGTTCGAGGAGCGGATCCTCGACATCGACGTCGTCGACGAGATGCAGGGCTCCTTCCTGGAGTACGCGTACTCGGTCATCTACTCCCGAGCCCTGCCGGACGCCCGTGACGGTCTGAAGCCGGTGCACCGCCGGATCGTCTACCAGATGAACGAGATGGGCCTTCGCCCCGACCGCGGCTACGTGAAGTGCGCCCGCGTCGTCGGCGAGGTCATGGGTAAGTTGCACCCGCACGGCGACTCGTCGATCTACGACGCCCTGGTGCGCCTCGCCCAGCCCTTCTCCATGCGGCTCCCCCTGGTCGACGGCCACGGCAACTTCGGCTCCCTGGGCAACGACGACCCGCCGGCCGCCATGCGGTACACCGAGTGCCGGATGGCCGACGCGACGAGCCTGATGACGGAGTCGATCGACGAGAACACGGTCGACTTCGCGCCGAACTACGACGGCCAGGAGCAGGAGCCGGTGGCGCTGCCCGCCGCCTTCCCGAACCTGCTGGTCAACGGCGCCTCCGGCATCGCCGTCGGGATGGCGACCAACATGCCGCCGCACAACCTGAGCGAGGTCATCGCGGCCGCCCGCCACCTCATCCGGCACCCGAACGCCGACCTGGACACGCTGATGAAGCACGTCCCGGGCCCCGACCTGCCGACCGGCGGCCGGATCGTCGGCCTCTCCGGGATCAAGGACGCGTACGCCACGGGCCGCGGCACCTTCAAGATCCGCGCCACGGTGTCGGTGGACAACGTCACGGCTCGCCGCAAGGGCCTGATCGTCACGGAACTGCCGTTCACCGTCGGCCCGGAGAAGGTGATCGCCAAGATCAAGGACCTGGTCGGCGCGAAGAAGCTGCAGGGCATCGCCGACGTCAAGGACCTGACCGACCGCGCGCACGGCCTGCGCCTGGTCATCGAGATCAAGAACGGCTTCGTGCCGGAGGCCGTCCTGGAGCAGCTGTACAAGCTCACGCCGATGGAGGAGTCCTTCGGCATCAACAACGTGGCCCTGGTCGACGGCCAGCCCCTCACCCTGGGCCTCAAGGAACTGCTGGAGGTCTACCTCGACCACCGCTTCGAGGTCGTCCGGCGCCGCTCGGAGTTCCGCCGCGCCAAGAAGCGCGACCGGCTCCACCTGGTCGAGGGCCTGCTCACCGCGCTGGTGGACATCGACGAGGTCATCCGTCTGATCCGCTCCAGCGACAACTCCGCGCAGGCCAAGGAGCGCTTGATCGAGCGCTTCTCCCTGTCGGACATCCAGACGCAGTACATCCTCGACACGCCGCTGCGCCGTCTCACCCGGTTCGACCGCATCGAGCTGGAGTCCGAGAAGGACAGGCTCAACGCCGAGATCACCGAGCTGACCCGGATCCTGGAGTCGGACGCGGAGCTGCGCAAGCTGGTCTCCGGCGAACTGGCCGCGGTGGCGAAGAAGTTCGGCACCGAGCGTCGTACGGTCCTGCTGGAGTCCTCGGGCAGCCCGGTGGCCGCCGTTCCGCTCCAGGTCGCCGACGACCCGTGCCGGGTTCTGCTGTCGTCGACGGGGCTGCTGGCCCGTACGGCCAACGGGGAGCCCTTCGCGGCGGACGCGGACGCCAAGCGGGTCAAGCACGACGTCATCGTCTCGGCGGTCCCCGCGACGGCCCGGGGCGAGGTGGGCGCGGTGACCTCGACCGGCCGCCTGCTACGCCTGAACGTGGTCGATCTGCCGCAGCTGCCGGACACGGCGGCGGCCCCCAACCTCTCGGGCGGCGCCCCGCTCGCGGAGTTCCTCTCCCTCCAGGACGGCGAGACGGTCATCTGCCTGATGACGCTCGACGAGTCGTCGCCCGGGCTGGCCATCGGCACCGAGCAGGGCGTCGTCAAGCGCGTGGTCCCCGACTACCCGTCCAACAAGGGGGAGCTGGAGGTCATCACGCTCAGGGAGGGCGACCGGATCGTCGGCGCGGTCGAGCTGCGCACCGGCGAGGAGGACCTGGTCTTCATCACGGACGACGCCCAGCTGCTGCGCTACCAGGCCGCCCAGGTCCGCCCGCAGGGCCGTCCGGCCGGTGGCATGACGGGCGTCAAGCTCACCGAGGGCGCGAAGGTCATCTCCTTCACGGCCGTCGACCCGGCCGTGGACGCGGTGGTGTTCACCGTCGCCGGTTCCCGGGGCACCCTGGACGACTCCGTGCAGACCACGGCCAAGCTGACCCCGTTCGACCAGTACCCCCGCAAGGGCCGCGCCACGGGCGGTGTCCGCTGCCAGCGGTTCCTCAAGGGCGAGGACTGCCTGTCCGTCGCCTGGGCGGGGCCCGCCCCGGCCCGCGCCGCGCAGAAGAACGGCATGCCGGCGGACCTCCCGGAGATGGACCCGCGTCGCGACGGCTCGGGCGTGTCCCTGGGCAAGACGGTGGCGTCGGTGGCGGGACCTGTGTGAGCGGGAGTCTGAGGGTTCGGTGAGCGGAGCCCCTCACAGGGTGTCGTAGGAGGCCTCGGGTTCCTCGGCCTCCGCCTCCCGTACGTAGCGAAGGACGCCCCACATGCCGTGCTCGTCGGTGTGCGGGGCGTCCTTCGTGTCCTTGCACGCCTCCAGCTCCTTGGTCAGGGCCGGGGCGTCGATTCCCGCCCCGATGAGCACGAGCTGACTGACCCGGTTGTCGTCGCCGGCTCCGTCCCCGTCCGCCCACGGCTCGGGGTAGAACCGCAGGAACCGCCCGACGGCGTGCACGGCGTAGCGGTTCACGGGGTCGTACGGCCCGAAGTCCACGTAGCCCTTGATGCGGTAGAGCCCCTCGGCCCGCCCGTCCAGGAACTCCATGAGCCGCCGGGGATCGATCGGCGCGTCGGAGACGAAGGCGACGCTGTCGTAGCCGGTGTGCAGATGCCCACCGTGATCGTCCCCGTCCGCCCCGGGATGCTCGTCGTGGTCGTGCCGGTGCAGATCATCGAAGGAGAGCTGGCCGATGCGCTCCTCGGAGGGCCTGCAGTCGAAAAGGAACTCGGGGTCGATGCGCCCGTAGGTCGCGGGTACGACCGCCGCACGGTCGCTGAGCGAGCGGACGAGCGCCAGGATTCCCGTCCCGTCCTCGGCCCGGTCGAGCTTGTTGACGACCACGAGGTCGGCGATGGCGAGATGGCGGTCGATCTCGGGATGCCGCTGCCGGGTCTGCGCGAACTCGGCCGCGTCGACGACCTCGACGAGCCCGCCGTACACCACCCGGGGATTCTCGCTGGCGAGCACCATCCGCACGAGTTCCTGCGGCTCGGCGAGCCCGCTCGCCTCGATGACGATGACGTCGATCCCGGCGGCGGGATCGGCGAGGCGCTCCAGATACTGATCCAGTTCCCCGACGTCGACGGCACAGCACAGGCATCCGTTGCCCAGTGACACGGTGGAGTCCCCGAGCGCCCCGGCCACGGCCATCGCGTCGATCTCGATCGCGCCGAAGTCGTTGACCACGGCGCCGATACGGCTGCCGCCGCTGCGGTGGAGCAGGTGGTTCAGCAGGGTGGTCTTGCCGGATCCGAGGAACCCGGCGAGGACGACCACGGGGATCTGGGGAGCACGCCGTGGACTCGGTCCCAGGCCCCGGCTCGACGACTGACTCAACACGCGCCCTCACTCACCCCGTTGCTCTCCCGCGTCGATCGAATGCCGCACCAGGATACGAGGGGTGCCGCACCCCGCCGAGGGAGAGATTGTCAGCGGCGCCCGTGGGGCACACGATGGGCATGGCGCCGGGTCGCGCGACCCACGCATCCTTCCGTGCGCCTCCTCTCCGCCTCCCGGTGGACCGGCGTCTCTCGGCGACACTGGGAGACGGCAAGCGCCGCCCACCGCTCGCCGGTCCCCAACCTGTCGACCCACACCCGACGACCGGCGGACGGCCGCCTGAATCGGGGATTGACATGGCCACACAGAATCATGGGGCGCGGGGACTCGGCCCCGCCGCGACAGCGGGTCTCGCCTTCGCGGTGGGAGCGCTGGGCGCGTTCGTCGTGGAGCGGCGCATCAGCATCCTGCTCCGGCGCCTGGAACGGCTGGAACGCGAGACGGAACAGCGCACGGCACTGACCGCCTATCAGCGGCACAATTTCGACCTGGTCATGAAGGCGGCAGCGGACCCCACCCTGCTGCCCGTGCTGAACGCCTACGAAGAGGAACTGTCCACGGACCGGCAACGGCAGTACCTCTTCGCCAACCTGCTGTACACCCACGTCCTCCAGGGGTACCGGGTCGGCGTCTTCAGCCGGGCCGAGTTGTACGGGCACCTCCGCGGCATCTTCCAGAGCACCCTGATGCGCGACTACTGGGCCGCCACGCGCCACCACAGGTCGAGCCTGAAGGAGGGCTCGGAGGAGTCGGAGATCGGCAGGATGGTGGACGCCTTGATCAACGACCTGGAGGAGGCCAGCACGGACGAGTGGTGGGTCGTGGGTGAACCTCCCGCCGAATGAGGGCGTGGCCTCCCGTCCTCACTCCCCACGGCGCTCGCTTCGCCCAGCGCGACCCCTGCCTCCCGCTTCACTCCATCGCGCCTTCGATGCATGCGCATCCACCAGGTTCATGAGGCAAAGTTGTCCCCGCTCACATCACTACTCATGACCCAAGGATCGAACCCGTTGAAAATCGTGCGCCGCATCGGTGCCTCGCCCCGCGAGAGGGGCAGCGCCGCGGGGCAGACGTGCCCAGACATCTTCGAACTGCAAGACGGCAACTTCGCAGTAATCGGTACAGATCGGACAGAGAAACTCGACCCCGAGCTTCCCGCCGACGCCTCGCGCGCTGACTACGAGAGGATCGTGGTCATCAGCCGCGAGACTCTCATCCGGGCAAAGTCGGACATCCCCGACGCCTGATCCTGAACGGGGGCTCGCCTGCACTACAGCGCGGGCCCCTCGCGCCGCCGTCCCGCACCGCCGCCCCGCGACAGTGAGCCGCAAGCGAGCCGCGCTCCCACCCCTTCCTTCGGCCCAGCCGGAATTCGGTCGCGAGGAAGTCAGGTTAGGCTCACCTCTGTGAGTACGTGCACATCCGCGTCCCGACACCTCGACGAGCCTCTCGCGGGGACCGCCGCCACGGCGAGGACATGGCTGCTGCTGGAACAGCCGGGCCCCTGGGGCGTCAAGGCGCTCACCTCGAGCCACCTCGACCCGGTGCTCGGCCGCGCCCTGGAAGCCGCGGCGGAGGGCACCGGCGTGCGCGTGGCGCTCATCCGGCGCCCCGGCCGCCACGCGGACTGCCGCGAGGTCCGCGAGCGCCGGGTGTACGTGGCCCACACCGCTCCCGGCAACGTCTGGCTGCACAGTGCCGCGACGTCCGAGCCCGAGCGGCTGCTCGACCTCGATCTCGCCGCACTCGGCCGGGGCGATCACCGCACCTTCGGGACGGTTCTGCGGGGGCGGCCCCACACCGGTGACCCGCTCGCCCTCGTCTGCACCAACGGCAAGCGCGACCGCTGCTGCGCGGTCCTCGGCCGCCCGCTCGCCGCCGAACTGGCCGCCTCCGGGGTCGAGGAGACCTGGGAAGTCACCCATCTGGGTGGTCACCGCTTCTCCCCGACCCTCCTCGTGCTGCCCTTCGGATACGTGTACGGCCGCGCCGAGGCCCACCACGTCAAGGAGGTCCTGCAAGGCGTACGGGAGGGCCGTGTCGTCACCGAGGGGTGCCGCGGAAGCTCCGCCTGGGAACGCCCCGGGCAGGCTGCCGAGCTGGCGGTGCGCACGACGTCCGGCGAGGACACCGCCGGCGCCCTGACCGTGGTCCGCACGGACGGCACGGCTCCCCGCTGGGACGTCGTCGTCGCCCACACCGACGGCCGCCGCTGGACCGTCGCCGTCGCCCAGGGCACCGCCGAGCCGCCCCGCCGGGAGAGCTGCGGTTCCGCGCTGGGCTCCCCCACGAGGATGGACGTGCTGGCCGTACGCCGGCTGACGCCCGCGGCCGCCCGCTAGCCACCGCGCAGCCCCCGCCGCAGACCGGCGGCCGCGGCCGTCCGAGGAACCGCCGCTCCCACCGAATCGCTACGGCCTGCGCCGTCGCGCAAACACCCGGCGGGTGAGATACGCGCCACACCCCACTACGACCGGCCCACCCCGTCCACGTACCGTCATGGGTATGAGCCCCACTCCCCCCGCACGCCGTCTGCGTCTCGGTATGCCGCGGCGGGTGTTCTCGCAGGTTCTGCTGATGCAGGTGGCGATCGCCGCCGGTGTCGCCGTCCTCGCGACCGGGCTGTTCCTCGCACCGCTCAGCGATCAGCTGGACGACCAGGCGATGCGCCGGGCCCTCGCCATAGCGCAGACCACGGCGGCCCAGCCGCAGATCGCGGAGGACCTGGTCGCGACACGGCCGTCCGTGAACGGCCCCGTCCAGGTCGAGGCGGAGCGGATCCGGAAGGCCAGCGGGGCCGAGTACGTGGTCGTGATGGACCGCGACGGGGTGCGCTGGTCGCACCCCGATCCGGTGGAGATCGGCGGGCTCGTCTCCACCGACCCGCGCCGCGCCCTGGCCGGCAACGAGGTCATGGAGATCGACTCGGGGACCCTCGGGCGCTCGGCCCGGGGCAAGGTGCCGCTGCGCGACACCGACGGGAAGATCGTCGGCGCCGTCTCGGTGGGGATCGAGTACGACAGCGTGCGTGCCCGGCTGATCCACGCGATCCCCGGGCTCCTGGCGTACGCGGGCGGCGCCATGGCGGTCGGGGCTCTGGCCGCGTATCTGATCTCCCGACGGGTGCATCGTCAGACCCGCGACCTGGCCTTCTCCGACATCGCGGGGCTGTTGGCGGAGCGTGAGGCGATGCTGCACGGCATCCGGGAGGGCGTGGTCGCGCTGGACCGCGCCGGGCGCGTGCGCCTTCTCAACGACGAGGCACGGCGACTGCTCGGGATCGGTGACGAGGCGGTCGGCAGGTCGCTCGACGACGCGCTCGGCCCCGGCCGTACGACCGATGTGCTGGCCGGGCGGGTCACGGGCACCGATCTGCTGACCGTGCGCGGCCACCGCGTGCTGGTCGCCAACCGCATGCCCACGGACGACGGGGGCGCCGTCGCCACCCTCCGCGACCGCACCGAGTTGGAGCAGCTGGGCCGTGAACTCGACTCCACGCGCGGTCTGACGGACGCCCTGCGCGCCCAGGACCACGAGCACGCCAACCGGATGCACACGCTCCTCGGCCTGCTCGAACTGGAGCTGTACGACGAGGCCGTGGAGTTCGTCGGCGAGGTGGTCGGCGACCATCGGGCGACCGCCGAGCAGGTCACCGAGAAGATCCACGATCCCCTGCTGGCCGCGGTGCTGGTCGGCAAGGCGACCGTCGCGGCCGAGCGCGGAGTGGCCCTGTCGGTCGCGGGCGGCACCCTGCTGCCGGACCGGTTGATCGACCCCCGAGGCTTGGTCACCGTCGTCGGCAACCTCGTCGACAACGCCCTGGACGCCGTCGCGGGCACACCCCACGCGCGCGTGGAGGTCGATCTGCGCGCCGAGGGCCGTACGGCGATCCTCCGGGTACGGGACACGGGCCCCGGAGTGCCACCCGACAAACGGGAGTTGATCTTCACGGACGGCTGGTCCACCAAGACGCGCCCGGCCCATCGCGAACGAGGCATCGGGCTCTCCCTGGTGCGCCGGCTCGCCGAGCGACAGGGAGGCAGCGTCCAGGTCGGCGAGGCGGCGGGCGGGGGCGCGGAGTTCACCGTCGTCCTGCCCGACGCACTCGCCGAACCGGACCCGCAGCAGGAAGCCGAAGCCGCCGTCACTGTCGCCGACAAGGAGTCGCGATGATCGAGGTCCTGATCGTGGACGACGACACCAGAGTCGCCCGCGTCAACGCCGCCTACGTGGAGAAGGTCGCCGGCTTCCACGTCGCCGGTGTGGCCCACAACGCGGCAGAGGCGTTGCACCTGCTGGAGACGCTGCCCCATGTGGACCTGGTCCTCCTGGACCACTATCTGCCGGACGGCACCGGCCTCGTGGTCGTCCAGGAGATGCGTCGCCGGGGTCATGAGACCGACGTCATCATGGTGACGGCGGCCCGTGACGTCTCGACCGTCCAGGCCGCGATGCGCCAGGGCGCGCTCCAGTACCTGGTGAAGCCGTTCGCGTTCGCCGGGCTGCGGGCGAAGCTGGAGGCGTACGCGGAGCTGCGGCGCACCCTGGACGGCGGCGGTGAGGCCGAACAGGCCGAGGTCGACCGGATCTTCGGCGCACTCTCGGCGGGCGGCGAACCGGACCTGCCCAAGGGGCACTCCCCCACGACCACCGAACTCGTGCGCCGTGCCCTGATGACCGCCGAGGGGGCGTTGTCCGCCCAGGAGATCGCCGAGCGGACGGGCCTGAGCCGCCAGACCGCCCAGCGCTATCTGAAGCTCCTGGAACGCACGGGACGGGCCCGGCTGACCCTCAAGTACGGCGACGCCGGCCGCCCGGAACACCGCTACGAGTGGGCGACTCGCGCGTGAGGGACCTCCTGGGTGCGCATGCGCTCTGGGGAACCCGCAAGGTGGGCAAGCATGTCCGGGGCGCCTCCGAAGCGCTCACACCGCCCCCGCTCCCGTGAGCGACCGCACCTCGGTCTCCGCGTGCTTCGCCTCGTCCGGCGGCTCGGCCGAGGTGACCGTGCCGAGCCAGCCGACGAGGAAGCCCAGCGGGATGGAGACGAGGCCGGGGTTCTGCAACGGGAAGTACTGGAAGTCGACGTCGGGGAACAGCGAGTCGGCGCTCCCCGAGACCACCGGCGACAGCAGCACGAGGACCACGGAAGGGACCAGTCCGCCGTACACGGACCACACCGCCCCACGGGTGGTGAACCGCCGCCAGAACAGCGAGTACAGCAGGACGGGCAGGTTGGCGGAGGCGGCGACCGCGAAGGCGAGGCCGACCAGGAAGGCCACGTTGAGGTCCTTGGCCAGCAGCCCGAGCGCGATCGCGACCACGCCGATACCGACGGCGGCCGTGCGCGCCACCGCGACTTCGCTGTGCGGCTTCGACCGCCTGCGCCGCAGCGACGCGTACAGGTCATGGGCCACGGACGCCGACGACGCGAGGGTGATTCCGGCCACGACCGCGAGGATCGTGGCGAACGCGATGGCCGCGACGATCGCGAACAGAACCGTTCCGCCGGTGGAGTCGGCGCCGCCGCCCAGGTCCAGGGCCAGGAGCGGCACCGCGGTGTTCCCGGCCGCGTTGGAGCCCCGTACGGCCTCCGGGCCGACGATGGCGGCCGCGCCGAAACCCAGCACGATCGTCATCAGGTAGAAGCCGCCGATGAGACCGATCGACCAGACGACCGAGCGGCGTGCGGCCCGCGCCGTCGGCACGGTGTAGAAGCGCGAGAGGATGTGCGGGAGTCCGGCCGTGCCCAGCACCAGGGCGAGCCCGAGGCTGATGAAGTCGAACCGCGCGATCCAGTCCCCGCCGTACCTCAGTCCGGGCGCGAGGAACGCGTCGCCGTGTCCGCTGCGCTCGGCCGCCGTCCGCAGCAACTGGTCGAAGTCACCGTGGAACCGCACCAGGACGAGCACGGTCAGGGCGATCGCCCCGCCCATCAGCAGGACCGCTTTCACGATCTGGATCCAGGTGGTGGCCCGCATCCCTCCCAACGACACATAGACGACCATGAGAGCGCCGACCCCGATGACCGTCCAGGTCTGCGCCCCCTCGCCCTCTCCTCCCAGCAGCAAGGCGACGAGGGTGCCCGCTCCGACCATCTGCGCCACCAGATACAGAACGGACACGGTCACCGAGGAAGTTCCCGCCGCGATCCGCACCGGCCGTTCGCTCATCCGCGACGCCACGACGTCGGCGAGTGTGAACCGCCCGCAGTTGCGCACCAGTTCGGCCACCAGGAACAGCACCACGAGCCAGGCGACCAGGAAGCCAACGGAGTAGAGCAGCCCGTCGTACCCGAAGAGCGCGATGAGCCCGGAGATGCCGAGGAAGGAGGCGGCGGACATGTAGTCACCCGCGATGGCAAAACCATTCTCCATCGGCGAGAACAGCCGACCGCCCGCGTAGAACTCCTCGGCGGAGCCATGCCGACTACGGCTCACCCACGTCGTGATGCCCAACGTGACCGCCACGAACGCGCTGAACAAGACCAGCGCCAGCGTCTGATGGTCGACGTTCACCGCACGCCCCCTCTGACGCCGCGCGTCAACTCCTGGGTGTCCCAGCGCAGATCGAGCGCCGCCCGGTCCCGGCGCAGCCTCGCGTGGCGCGCGTACGCCCAGGTGAACAGGAACGTCGTGAGGAACTGCCCGAGCCCCGCCAGCATCGCCACGTTCACCGCGCCCGCCACCGGCCGTGCCATCAGTCCCGGGGCGGTGACCGCCGTCACGACGTAGGCCACGTACCAGGTGAAGAAGACGGCGACACCCGGGATCACGAACCTGCGATAACGGCTGCGGACCTCCTGGAAGGCCGCGCTCCGCTGGACCTCCAGATAGACGTCGGCCGCGGCCTCGCTCCGGCTCTCCCGCGCATCGACGGCGGCCTGGGCCGGTCCGCCGGGGCCGTCCAACTCCCCCCAGCCGGAGGCCAGCGCGTCGTACCAGGGATCGTCGAACCGCACGTCCGCGCTGGCGAGGCCGTGCCCCTCGTGCTGCTCAACCGGGCTCTCAGAACCACCCCCGCGTCGACGGGGACGGCCGGTGCTTGACTGCATGCCCAAGCATGGACAGAACGGGAAGACCCCTGACGTACCTCTTCACGATTGTTCACCCCATCAGGTGAAACCCCGGCCAGCCTCCCGCACTTGCGGCAGAAGAGACCCACCGGGCCGCGTACGGGCCACGCGTCCGGGAAAACGTGCCCACGGCCCACCCGCCGGGCCGAGGGCATCTGCCTCGGCCCGACACAGCGGCTACGCGTCGATGCGCGACCGGTCCAGCGTGGCCGCGGAGCTGGAGATGAACTCCTTGCGCGGTGCGACGTCGTTCCCCATCAGCAGGTCGAAGACCTGCTCCGCCGCCTCCAGGTCCGAGAGGTTGATCCGCCGCAGGGTGCGGTGCCGCGGGTCCATCGTCGTCTCCGCCAGCTGGTCCGCGTCCATCTCGCCGAGGCCCTTGTAGCGCTGGATGGAGTCCTTGTACCGGACGCCCTTGCTCTGGAACTCCAGCAGCTTGTCGCGCAGCTCACGGTCCGAGTACGTGTAGACGTACTTGTCCTGCCCCTTCTTGGGCTGGACGAGCTCGATCCGGTGCAGCGGGGGGACCGCCGCGAAGACGCGTCCTGCCTCGACCATCGGCCGCATGTACCGCTGGAAGAGCGTCAACAGCAGACACCGGATGTGCGACCCGTCCACATCGGCGTCGGTCATCATGATGATCTTGCCGTAACGGGCCGCGTCGATGTCGAAGGTGCGCCCCGAGCCCGCCCCTATGACCTGGATGATCGCGCCGCACTCGGCGTTCTTGAGCATGTCGGTCACGGACGACTTCTGGACGTTGAGGATCTTGCCCCGGATCGGCAGCAGCGCCTGGAACTCGGAGTTCCGGGCGAGCTTCGCCGTACCGAGCGCCGAGTCCCCCTCGACGATGAACAGCTCGCTGCGTTCCACGTCGTCGCTGCGGCAGTCGGCGAGCTTGGCCGGCAGCGAGGACGACTCCAGCGCCGTCTTACGACGCTGCGCGTCCTTGTGCTGACGTGCGGCGATACGCGTACGAGCGGCGGCGACGGCCTTCTCCATGACGACCCGCGCCTGGGCGGCCGCGTCCCGCTTGGTGGAGGTCAGGAACGCCTTGAGCTCCTTGGCGACCACCTGCGTCACGATGCGCCGGGCGGCCGAGGTGCCGAGGACCTCCTTGGTCTGACCCTCGAACTGCGGCTCGGCGAGCCGCACGGTGACGACGGCGGTGAGGCCTTCGAGGGCGTCGTCCTTGACGATGTCGTCCTCGGCCACGCGCAGCATCTTCTTGGTGCGCAGCACCTCGTTCATCGTGGTGGCCACGGCCTGTTCGAAGCCCGCGACATGGGTGCCGCCCTTGGGGGTGGCGATGATGTTCACGAACGACTTGAGCGTCGTGTCGTAGCCGGTGCCCCAGCGCATGGCGACATCGACGCCGAGTTCGCGGGTGACCTGCGTGGGCGTCATCTGGCCGTGCTCGTCCAGAACGGGCACGGTCTCCCTGAAAGTGCCCTGTCCGGAGAAGCGGAGGATGTCGCAGACCGGCTTGTCGGAGGCCAGGTACTCGCAGAACTCGCTGATGCCGCCATCGAAGCGGAACGACTCCTCGCCCTTGCTCCCGCCCTCACCGAGGCCCAGCTCGTCCCGGACGACGATCGTGAGACCGGGCACGAGGAAGGCGGTCTGGCGGGCGCGCTGGTGCAGGTTGTCCAGAGAGAGCTTGGCGTCCTTGAGGAAGATCTGGCGGTCGGCCCAGTAGCGCACGCGCGTGCCGGTGCGCGTCTTGGGGATCCGCTTGCCCTTGCGCAGGCCGCCGGTCGCCTCGAACTTGGCGTCCGGACCGTTGCCCGCGAAGGCGCCGGGCACGCCGCGTCGGAAGCTGATGGCGTGGGTGGCGCCGTTGCGGTCGACCTCGACGTCCAGGCGGGCGGAGAGCGCGTTCACCACGGAGGCGCCCACGCCGTGCAGACCACCGGAGGCCGCGTACGAGCCGCCGCCGAACTTTCCGCCGGCGTGCAGCTTGGTCATGACGACCTCGACGCCGGACAGCCCGGTCTTGGGTTCGACGTCGACCGGGATGCCGCGGCCGTTGTCCCGCACCTCCACGGAGGCGTCGTCGCGGAGGATCACCTCGATGTGGTCGCAGTAGCCCCCGAGGGCCTCGTCCACGGAGTTGTCGATGATCTCCCAGAGACAGTGCATCAGGCCTCGACTGTCGGTCGAGCCGATGTACATGCCGGGGCGCTTCCGCACGGCCTCGAGCCCCTCGAGGACGAGCAGGTGCCGCGCGGTGTAGTTGGAACCGTCCCGGTCTGCTCCGGTCAGCAGCGCTGTGGACGGCACGGACGTATCGGCGGTCACGCGGTTCGCTCCTCGCTGAATTTCAAGTGAGGCCCATTTGGGTAAGGGGCCGGGCTCTGTTGCCGGTCCGAGGGTACCGAGGCCTGGTAGAGCCGTTGTAACGCCACCCTCGTCCGAAACTCAGAGTAGTCCAGAGTCGCATACACGTTCGATCCCTCGATGGGGTGAAGTACATATCACGTTCCCTTCGAGGCATGAACCATTTAGGCTCCGGGCACGTCCTCATGAACAACCGGCAACCCAGCCGGGAGGACCGTACAACCGAAAGAACAACCACCAGAACCACCGAAGAACCACCGACAGACAGCGCGAACCCGTACGACACGAAGACACGCACTACGGCTCATTCGCCGCCAACCGGCAGCAGACAGCCGGCCCGGAAAGATTTTTTCGAGTTAAAGCCGCGAGCGGGAACGTTTTCGGCCTGGTTGGATGTTGACCCTGGTACGACAGCTCGTCGAGCTAGAGAAGAGGCGACGTGACTACTGTTCTGACCCCCGCGACCCCGCTGACGGCCGCTGACCGATGCGACCGCTGCGGCGCCCAGGCCTATCTGCGCGTCGTCCTGCTGAGCGGTGGAGAGCTGCTGTTCTGCGCCCACCACGGCCGCAAGTTCGAGCCGGAGCTCAAGAAGATCGCCGCGGAGATACAGGACGAGACGGAGCGGCTCACGGCCGTTCCCGCGACTCCAGAAGAGGACGAGCGCTGACGCTTCGCACCTGACGACGAGCCGCCACCGGCTCGAGGCCGGTGACCGGGCGGCCACTCCCGTACCCACGGGGTGGCCGCCCGCTCTCGTCCCGCACACCCACCCACCCGCAAGGGCACGTGGCCGCGTACGGCCCCTCAGCGCCGTCTCAGCGGCTCTCTGCCAGCACCCGGGCCACGTACGAGCCCCTGGTGTAGACGCCGGGGTTCCCGGCGAGCCCACAGCCGCTGCCCCACGACACGAGGCCGATCAGCTTCCCCCGGGCGACCAGCGGTCCTCCGCTGTCCCCCTGGCACGCGTCCCGGCCGCCGTTCTGCTCCCCGGCGCACACCATGGACCCGGACTGGTACCGACCTTCCGCGCTGCCCGGATAGGCCCGCTCGCAGACGACGTCGGCCAGCACCTCCACCGAGGCGGCCCGCAGGCCCTGTGCGTAGTCCCCGGCGCCCGTGGTGTCCCCCCAGCCGTAGACCGTGGCCGGCGTGCTCGGCGCATACGCCGCGTCCCCGGCGCCCGCCAGTCCGATGACGGAGCTCTCGGGCAGCGGTGCGGCGAGGGTCACCACGGCGAAGTCCCCCGCGTTCGTATAGGGGTCGTACGCGGGGTTGACCCAGGCGCCGCTCACCGGGATCTCCTCTCCCCCGGTCGACTGCAGCTCGGCGCGGCCGGCGATGACCCGGAGATCGGGGAGGCGTTCCGGTGGACCGCCCAGCACGCCCTCGCTGAGACAGTGGGCGGCCGTCAGCACCGTCGTGGGGCCGATCACGACACCGCCGCAGAACTGCCCGGCCCGCGTACCCCCGAACCGGTCACGACTGGACAGCGCCACCGTCCAGGGGGCCTGGGAGATCTCGACCGGATGACCGCCGATGACGACCTCCGCCGTCGCCGACGGCGGTGAGACCAGCGGTATGACGGCCGTGGCGGCCGCGACGGCCAGCAGTCGGGCGAACGATCGACGCATGCGCGCTCCTCACTCCGGGTCTTGGATGGCACACCCAGAGTGATCCACAGCATCGGCTTTCGCATGCCGCACACACGCCGAAGGCCCGGTTCCTTCGAGGGAACCGGGCCTTCGGACCGACCACGCGCGCCGGTGGCGTACTGCCTGGTCGCCTAGTCCAGGTAGTCGCGCAGAACCTGCGAGCGCGACGGGTGACGCAGCTTGGACATCGTCTTGGACTCGATCTGGCGGATGCGCTCACGCGTGACGCCGTACACCTTGCCGATCTCGTCGAGGGTCTTCGGCTGACCGTCGGTGAGACCGAAGCGCATGGAGACGACGCCGGCCTCGCGCTCGGAGAGCGTGTCGAGGACCGAGTGCAGCTGCTCCTGCAGGAGCGTGAAGCTGACCGCGTCGGCCGGGACGACGGCCTCGGAGTCCTCGATGAGGTCACCGAACTCGCTGTCGCCGTCCTCGCCCAGCGGGGTGTGCAGGGAGATGGGCTCGCGGCCGTACTTCTGGACCTCGATGACCTTCTCGGGGGTCATGTCGAGTTCCTTGGCCAGCTCCTCCGGGGTGGGCTCGCGGCCCAGGTCCTGGAGCATCTGACGCTGCACACGCGCCAGTTTGTTGATGACCTCGACCATGTGCACCGGGATGCGGATGGTGCGGGCCTGGTCGGCCATGGCGCGGGTGATCGCCTGCCGGATCCACCAGGTGGCGTAGGTGGAGAACTTGTAGCCCTTGGTGTAGTCGAACTTCTCGACCGCGCGGATCAGACCGAGGTTGCCTTCCTGAATCAGGTCCAGGAAGAGCATGCCGCGGCCGGTGTAGCGCTTGGCCAGGGAGACCACCAGACGGAGGTTGGCCTCCAGGAGGTGGTTCTTGGCGCGGCGGCCGTCCTCGGCGATGATCTCGAGCTCGCGCTTGAGCTTCGGGGCGAGCTTGTCCGCGTTGGCCAGCTTGTCCTCGGCGAACAGCCCGGCCTCGATGCGCTTGGCGAGCTCGACCTCCTGCTCGGCGTTGAGCAGGGGGACCTTGCCGATCTGCTTGAGGTAGTCCTTGACCGGGTCGGCGGTGGCACCGGCGGCCGCGACCTGCTGGGCGGGCGCGTCGTCCTCGTCCTCGTCGGACAGGACGAAGCCGGCGCTCTCGGTTCCCTCGGGCTCCTCGCCGGGCTTGCCGCCCGGGGTCTCCTCGAGGACCTCTTCGTCGATCAGCTCGACGTCGTCCTTCTTGCCGGTCGTCTTCTTGGCCGCCGTCTTCTTGGCAGCGACGGTCTTCTTGGCGGGGGCCGCCTTCTTGGCGACCGCCTTCTTGGCGGCGGCCTTCTTGGCGGGTGCGACGTCCTCGGCGGAGGCGTCGGCCGCGGGCACCGCGGGGGCGGCTGTGGCGGTGGCCTTCTTGGTGGTCACCGTCTTCGCCGCGACCGTCTTGGTGGCGGTGCGCTTGGCCGGACTCTTCGCTGCGACGCTCTTTCGGGTGCGCTTGGGCTCCGCGGCACTGACCATCAGCGTCACACCCTCTTCCTCGAGGATCTGGTTGAGGCTGCGCAGTACGTTCTTCCACTGAGTGGCCGGAATCTGGTCAGCTTCGAAGGCCCGACGCACATCGTCGCCGGCGATCTGCCCCTCAGCCTTTCCCCGCTCAATGAGCGCCATGACAGAGACGGACTCGGCGATCTCCGGCGGGAGCGTACGGGATGTGCTGGCCGACACGAACAACCTCTCGGAACGTTGGAAAACGGCTTCCGGCCCCGTCCATTGCGGACAGGAGCCGACCACCGGCTTGGGAGTGGGCCGACGGTGCGGGCGGGGGCCGGGAAGAGGCACAGCGCCGTGAACGGCGTCCGTATTCCCTCCGCGGCTGTCACCTCTTAGGTCATCGCGCTGCTCCCACGAGCGTTACGCCCAATCTGCGTGGCCCGAGTCACACCCCGTAAGCGCTCAAAAACGGTCAGATACTGCCAGAGGTGATCGACCAAGGCCACAACTGCTTCCGTTCGGACGAGTACCCGAACGATTCCCGAATGAACTCCTCGATATGGATCACCGCCCTCGGTGGGATGCAGGGTCCCCTCCGCGTACCCGCGCCCGCCGGGACAACCCCTCCCGGCGGGCCCACCGAACCGGCCGGGACGAGCCGCGGCGTCTCGGCGCGAGGGTCACTCCTTCACTCCGGCGTCGTGCCGCCGGACCCCGCCGAATCCCAGGAGGATCCGATGGGGCCCGGCGGCACGGATCCGCCGGTCGAGCGACGCCACGGAAGGGCCCGCACCCCGGCCGCACCGCCCTTGTCCCGCTCCGAGCGCCCTCAGTGCTCGCGCGGCGCGGGCACCACACGTTCCACCTCGGGGTGGACGGTGAGCAGTTGCCGCATGGCCGCCTCGGCCGCCCCTCCGTCGCCCGCGGCGAGGGCGTCGACGATCCGGGCGTGATGACCCAGCGCCGACTCGGTCGGCCGGTCACAGCCGGTGACAGGTCCGCCGGAGACCTGGAGGGCCGCGGAGACGATTCCGGAGAGGTGCTCCAGCATGCGGTTGCCCGCGAGCTGGATGAGCAGCGAGTGGAACTCGGCGTCCGCCCGCGAGAAGGTCAGCGGGTCGCCCTGGGCCATGGCGTGGCCCATGAGCTCGACCATGTCGCCGAGACGCTGCTGGACGTCGTCACGGCCGTGTCCGGCGGCGAGGCGGGCGGCGAGCGGCTCGATCGTCCAGCGCAGTTCATTGAGCTCGCGCCGCTGGTCGTCACGCTGCGGACCGAAGGCCCGCCACTCGATGATGTCCGGGTCGAGCAGGTTCCAGTCGCTGACGGGCCGGACGCGCGTGCCGACGTTCGGCCGGGCGCTGACCAGGCCCTTGGCCTCCAGGACGCGCAGGGATTCGCGGACGACGGTGCGGGAGACCTCGAACCGCTGGCCGATCTCCTCGGGCACGAGCGGGCGATCCGCGCCCAGGTCCCCGGAAACGATCATCTGGCCGAGCTGCTGGACGAGTTGGCCGTGCAGTCCGCGTCCGCGGCTCCCGGCGGCGCGTCGGCCCACGCGCCCCAGCTCGGGCTCCGCGCCGTCCCAGGCGGGGAGGCCTACGCGGTCGACACCGGGGTGCTCGGCGAAGGGGTAGCGGTCGAGTTCGCCCGGTCCTGCGAGGCCGGAGTCGGCGGAGCGGGCGGCGGTCATCATGGTGTGCGCAAGGGTACTCACGCATCCTTTGTCGGCTGCGTTCTCAACTCCCTTGAGGTCTTTGGTGAAAAGCACACGAAAGGGTGATCGCTCACCCCGTCGCAATTGACGCCTTATCGGAAAGAAATGGGCGTTCTACGAGGAGTTGTGCGCATTGCGTCGGCGGAAGCGCACGGACGGTGAGCACGAAAGGATGACGACGATCACCCACGGACCCGACCGCGCAGGTTCGTGAGCAGGTAGGCCCCCAGCAGCGCGGTCAGCGACAACAGCAGCGCCCCGCCCACGGGTTGGATGATCGCCCGCGCCACCGCTTCCAGATAGCGCTCTCCCCCGAACGGCCACTGCACCAGCAAGAGCTCGCGCAGCCGCATCGGAAACCCGATCGCACTGCGCACGGACGATCCCTCCAGCACCTTCTGCACCAGGGGTACGACGAGGAGGGGCACGGCGACCACGGCGGCGAGCCCCGCTGACGTGGACCGGAAGACCCCCGCCGCGAGCACCCCAGCCCAGGCGCACCCCACGACGAGCCCTACCCAACTCGCCCCGAGCGGCAGCCAGTCGGCCGGGACGGAGATGAGTTCCGGCCCGTAGACGAGGTACAGCACTTCGAGGTCGCAGCCCACGGCGAGGACCGCCAGGAGCAGCGCGGTGGCCGCCGCGACGAGGAGCTTCGCGACGAGCAGTCCCAGCCGACGAGGCACGGTGCCACGGTCGGCGGCCAGCGCGGGGTGGCGGAACTCGTCGCCGAAGGCGAAGGCCCCGAGCAGCCCCGCGCCGATGGCGGCGGGCGGCAACGGCAGCTCCCGCGGCCACGCGGCCAGCAGTCGCGGCTGCGAGGTGTGCCCGATCCTGGCCAGGACCACCGCCATGAGGGCGGACGTGACGAGCACGGCCGCAGCGGTGACATACGCGGTGCCGACGCCGCCCGCCCGCCGCAACTCGTACCGCAACGGACGCAACGGGCTCGGCGCCGACCGTACGGTGATGGGTGGCGGGAGCGTCGGCAGTGCCGGCGAAGGCGGCAGGGGACCCGCTTCGGACGGGCGGTCCTGGGGCGGCACCGCGAGGGCGGCATCGGTCGCGAGGGCGGTTCGGGGCTCGGCGTCGCTCCCTGCTGCACCATGGGCCGACGCCGAGCTTCGCGGCTCGGTCACAGTCACGAACGCGCTCCCCCGACGCTCCTCGGCGGCCGTGCGGTGCGCCTCAAGCGGCCCCTGGGCCTCCTGGAGGGAGTCGGGCGCGCCCTCGGCACACTCCCGATCGTTCTCCACCGCCACCGGCGGCATCTGCGACACGGGCCCCATGTCGCCGATCTCGTCCGCCAGTTGGTGCACGAGGATGCCGTGCCGGAACGCGACCTCACCGATCTCCGCACACGTACTGCCGTACACCGACAGCCGATTGCCTCCCTCCGGCACGATCTCCAGGGAACGCCGTGCGGTCCGGGCCTCCTTGGTGAGCAGCGCCTCGAGCCGGGCGGCGTACGGGGTACGGACGACGACCCTGGGCCGGAGCCGGGTCCGGGAGAAGTCGCCGACCTCCTGGTCGGCGACGAGCCTGCCCTGTTCGAGGGTGAGGACCCGGTCGGCGGTCCGCGCCGCCTCCTTGGGGTCGCCGGTGGTGAACAGGACCGTGCCGCCCTGATCGGCGTGCGCCCGCATGATCCCGTGCAGCCACCGGCCTTCACGAACGGCCAGACCGTGGGCCGGCTCGTCCAGCACGAGGGTGTGCGGGTCGGACAGCAGCGCACAGGCCAGACCGAGGCGGCGGTCCATGCCCCGCGAGAGCGTGCCCAGCCGCGCATCGCACAGGCTGACCAGGCCCACGACCTCCAGGACTTCGTCGGCCCGCCGCGTGGGCAGCCCCGCGGCCGCGCACAGCATGCGCAGATGACCTCGGACGGTGCGGGCCGGGTGGCCGGGCACATCACCGAGAAGCACGCCGACCTCGCGCGAGGGGTGGGCGATGCGGTGCAGGGGGCGCCCCCTGAAGTAGGCGACGCCACGGCCCGGTTGCAGTTCGAGCATGAGTTTCAGCGCTGTCGACTTACCCGCTCCGGGGGCCCCGAGGAGTGCGGTGACGCGGCCGGAGTGCGCCTCGAAGGACACATCGTCGACGGCGGGCGGAAACTCCTTGCGAGGATTGCTGGTCAATCCGATGGCCTGGATCACCCTAGGCAAGATAGCGCGGTATGTCCGTTTTTTCGGGCACCTTGAGGCTCACCGCACGGCCAAGACAGCCGAACGTGGCGGAGCGGGCTCCAGCCGCGCCGTGATCAGACCTCCGGGCGCAGCATCGGCGGGTTGAGGAGGGTGGCGCCGCCGGCGCGGAAGAGCTGGGCGGGACGGCCACCCTGCCGCGTGGTGGTGCCACCGGTGGGCACCAGGAAGCCCGGCGTACCCGTCACCTTGCGATGGAAGTTGCGTGGATCGAGGGCCACCCCCCACACAGCCTCGTAGACACGCCGCAGCTCGCCGACCGTGAACTCCGGCGGACAGAAGGCCGTGGCCAGGGAGGAGTACTCGATCTTGGAACGGGCACGCTCCACCCCGTCCGCGAGGATCTGCGCGTGATCGAAGGCCAACGGCGCCACCGGCTCGCCGTCACGCCCATAACCACCCTGCGCCAGCAACTCCTCGACGGGTGCCCAGCGCGCACTGTGGGCGTCTCCGCCCGGCCGGGGCGCGGGCAGGTCCGGGGCGAGAGCAAGATGGGCGACGCTGACGACCCTCATCCTCGGGTCGCGCTTCGGGTCACCGTAGGTCGCCAACTGCTCCAGGTGCGCGCCGTTGTCCTGCGCGGGCTCGGACGGTTCATGGGCGGTGAGCCCGGTCTCCTCCGCCAGCTCCCTCGCCGCCGCCTGCGACAGATCTTCGTCCGGCCGGACGAAGCCACCGGGCAACGCCCAGCGCCCCTGGAACGGCTGTTCGCCCCGTCGTACCGTCAGTGCGCAGAGCGCATGGCGACGGACGGTCAGCACGACCAGATCCACGGTCACGGCGAAGGGCGGATAGTCCGACGGGTCGTAGGGCATGCCGCGATCATAGTCGTCTGCCTGACGATAAACACTCCCTTCGTGGCCGCTTCCCCACTTGATCCACTTCTGCTCGACACCGGACCCACGGCACGGCCGCCGACCCCGCGCGCCAAGCACCGCCTGCCGTTCCCTCGCACGTCACGGGGGTCACACTCCCAGCTGCAACCCGTCGGCCGCCTCCTCGACCATCGCGAGCCCCAGCCTGCTGACACGTACGGCGAACGGAGCGCCCGCGACGCGCAGTCCCGTCATACCGATCTCTCCCAGCGGCGCGCCGCGCACCGGCCGCAGGGTCACCGTCCGGGCGGGGGCGTCGGGACGGATTCCGACGAGGGTGGTGAGCAGCAGCACCCCCGCGGCCGCCGCCGTCGCGGCCGGTCTGCAGGACGCGGGGTGGGGCAGCGGGGCACTCCCCGCCGTCCGCTGCTCACCCGCGTACATCTCGGGCAGCCGACGGTCGAAACTCTCCGCCGCCGCCAGCACTCCCCGCAGCAACGCGCCTGCCTCCTTCTCGTACCCGGCTGCCGCCAGCCCCGCGACCGCGATCGCCGTCTCCTGCACACGCACGGCGCCGCTGCGATGGCCGAAGGGGTTGTATCCGGCTTCCTTCGCGCCCAGGCTCCGCAATCCCCACCCCGAGTCCATGGCCGGCCCTCCGAGCAGCCGCGCCAGCTGTTCGGTCCGCACCTTGTCGAGAAGCCCCGGGGCCTGCTCCCCGGCTCCGAGCAGCCCGGTGTCCAAGAGGTGTGCGGTACCGGCTCCCAGATGCGGCAGGACCCGCCCGTCCGGGGTACGGGCGGCCGCGGGCCGGCCACCGCCCCGGTCCTCGACCCAGAAGTCCATCGCGAACCGGGCCCGCAGTTCTCTCGCCCAGTCCCGTAGCTCGTCCCCGCTCGGTCGGCCGTACGCGTCGAGGAGGTCCGCGCCCAGCAGCGCGGCCCGGTGGGCGTGCGCCTGGGTCTCGCAACGCTGCGGACCTCCTGGGCGCGGGTCGGGCAGATAGACACCGCTGCCGACAGTGCCCAGAAGCCACCGCAGGCACCGCTCAGCCGCGGGCAGCAGTTCCTCGGTCTCCTGCTCGGGCAGTCCCCATCTCCTGGCCTCCGCGAGCAGAACGGGGAACAGCAGGGTGGCTTCGGTGCCGGTGCAGACCGGCGGCAGATGCGGGCCCACGTCCCGCCGCGGGCCCGGGATCATGCCGGACTGTGCTTCCCGGCCCACGAGTTGGGTGCGGGCGAGGGTGCGCAGGGTGCCTGCGGCGAGGCGGGTGCCGAGGGGCAGGGTCATCCGGGCCGCGACCAGTGCGTCGGCCGGGGCCATGCCGCAGCGCCAGGGCGCGCCCGCCGCGAGATGGGTGTCGGACGGATTCCTCGGGTCACGCAGCAACAGGGCTTCGAGGTCCTCGAGGCAGGTGTGCAGGAAGGGCTGCACCGTCGGGTCGTCGCCCGCCGCCCCGGCCTGGGAGAGGGGGCTCGTGGCCCCCCGGCCCACTGGCCTGATGGGGCCCGCGCCGTCCGGTCGTACCCGCAGCTCCACGCTCCGGGCACCGCCGGGCGGCAGCTCCAACTCCCAGCGCAGCAGCCCCGCGGAGGCCAGGGCGTCGGTGGGCGGCGGATGCGCCGTCACTGTGGAGTGCCCATGCGCACTGGACCACCGAAGGCCGGAGTCGTGCACACTCGCCGGCAGTTCCGGGCCGGCGCTGCCGGAGGCGACGGCGCCCAGCTCCGCGAGATCCGTTCCCAGGGACACCTCTAGGGGGAGGCGCAGTGGGCGGCGGGCCGTGCTGTGCAGGGTGATCCGCTCGGTACCGTCGGCATACCGTGTGCGCTCGACCATGACGTCCGGGTCCGGCCCGGCCTCGGCGGACATGCGAAGCGTCGCCATGAAGCGGGCTCGGTCGGCCGAGACCATCCGCGCCTGCACGGCGAGCGGTTCCCGTCCGGCCACCCTCACCTGGCAGCGGGAGAGCATGCGCCGTCCGGCACGGTAGAAGCCCTCCAGTCCCCGGCCGTTCAGTTGGCCCTGCTCGGAAGAGATCGCAAGGCCCGGCAGGGCGACACAGATCAGCGTCGTGTGGGCCGGTGGCAGCTCCGCTGGGCGGCGGGGAACAGTGGACGACGGCTGCGGGGGCAAAGAGCTTCCGGTGGCCGTGCGGGGCAGCCCAGGCGGGCCACCCGTGCCGGGCACTGCGGACACCGGGCTGCTGCGGACCGCTGGGCGTGAGCCCGTGACGCGGGGCACCGGACCGCGGACGTCCGTGGGTGGAGCGCCGCTTCCCTCCTCGCGGGCCCGGGCGGAGGGCGGGACAGGGCTGAGCAAGGACGGAACTTTGTCGGCATCGGACATGGAGGGCAGGGGCATGGGGTGGCTTCTTCTGTCTTCGGCGCGCGTGGGGTGCGCTCGGCACCAGGTGGGGAGCCGGAGAGGGACGGGGTGCGACGGTGGCGAGGCCAGGCCACGGGTACCGCCACTCAGGTGAACGGAGCGGCTCCGCTCCGGGTCACGCCCCTGCCCCGGGAAGCCGAGCGACCAGAGGTTCGGCGAGGTGCCTGGGGCGGCTTTGAGGGGGAACAGCGCGCTCAGGCACGCCCCGATCCATAACAGCACCACCCTCCACGCCCCGTGCCGGACCGGCGCGCTCACGTCTCCCCCTCGGTGGGCCGCCCACCGCCACCGCGGCGGGCCCGCGCCCGACCGCGTGCGCCGTCGACCGTGCTCCCCGGTCGTCGGCCGGCGGGTGCGCTGCCGTCAGCGGAGCGCGACCGGCGGGCGTGAGCGGCGCCGGGTGCTCGCCGGACGGGGCGGGTGTCGGCGTTCCTGTCCGGGTGTGACCTGCGTCGGCGGCGGGGGCCGGTCGCGACGCAGGGCTCAGCCGAGGTCGACTGCATGGCCGGAGGCTGGTCGGGACGGCTCTCCTCGCCATCGGCTCCGGCATCGGCATCGGCATCGGCATCGGCAGGGGGCGATGCCAGGCCGCGTCCCTTGCGCTCGGCCCGCAGGCAGCGGCGAATGGACTCGGGGTCGAGGCCTTCGTTGCAGGCCTGGTGCAGGAGGCGGGCGAAGAGGTAGTCGGGGTCTGCGGCGAGGGCCATGGCCAAGGCCTCACGGGCCTCCAGTTCGTCTCCCGAGGACCAGGCGACCCAGCCCGCGAGCGTGAGCGGGGCCGCCGCATGCTCGCCGTAGGGACCGACGCAGCGACGGGCGAGGGCGCGCCAGAGACGGAGGGCCGGGCCGGCTTCGTCGCCTTCCATCCATTCGGCGGCGCGGTCGCGGGTGGCGCGGTCCTGGAGTCCGAGGATCAGCGTGGCCGCGTCCCCGTGTCCGACGAGTTCGTCGTCGTGGAGGTCCGCGTCCAGCGTGCCGGACACGGACGGAGCGGCGGCCAGTCGCTCGATGGCGCGCTGTGCCACGGCGAGGGTCTCCTCGGCCACGTCCGCACGACTCTCCGCGTGCAGAATGCGTGGGACGAGCGCGGACTGCGCGGCGTCGAGGGCGGCCTCCTGCTGCAGCGCGGCAGCGGTCTCCCAGGGCAACAGCCTGGCCCTCATCTCTTTCAGGGTGCCGCGCACCTGAAGGCCGGCGTAGGTCGCGGCGGCGGCCAGCACGGAGGTGCCCGGTAGCCCCATCGGCTGCCCGTCGGCGGAACAGCATCCGTTGCCGGGACAGCAGTAGGACCAGAAGCGATTTCCGGAGATGCACAGGGCCTCGACCACCGGCACGTCCAGGGTGCCGCAGGCCCTGCGCAGCAGTTGGGCGAGGGGCCGCAGGCGTTCCATGACCTCGCGCGGCGACTCACCGCTCGCCGGGTCCTGGCAGAGGAAGGCGACCATGCTCTCCGGCCTGGCACCTCGACGCTCACTTCCGGTCACCAGCCCGCGGGCCAGTTGTTGGGCCACGGCCGGCCAGTCGTCCGTCTGGGCCGGGATGCCCAGTCGTGCGCGTCCGCCGAACCTTCCTCGGGCGTCCCGGTCGTGCAGTGCGACGAGGACGATGCTGTCCTCGGGGCGATATCCGAGCAGGTAGGGCAGGGCGTCGGCGAGTTCTGCCGGGGTGCGGAGGGTGACCTGCTGGCCGTCGGGAGGTCCGGTGGTCGCGCCGTGCCCGAGGTAGGCGGACGGCTCGCCCGCGCGCCCGTGGCCGCTCTGCCCGCCGATGTCGCTGTTGCCGGAGGTTCCGGCCGCTTCGCTGTGATTCGTCATGCGGCGACCATCTCGCGGATCTTGAGATTCCGCTTTGCCCTGTGGATAAGTCCGACCATGATCACGTCAGAAGCTGTCCACAGTTCGCTCCTCCCGTTCGCGCGATGTCCGAGGCATCGGGTTGCATGGGGCCATGAGCGACGAAGACCTGCCCCCCACGGACCGCCAAGACCTGCGTACGGCCGCCGACGCCGTGCTCGCCCGCCTCGTGGGCGCGCCGACGGGTGCCGCGCGACTGCGCGAGGACCAGTGGCACGCCATCGAGGCGCTGGTCGCGGAACAGCGCAGAGCCCTGGTGGTGCAGCGCACGGGCTGGGGCAAGTCCGCGGTGTACTTCGTCGCGACCGCGCTGCTGCGCGAGCGGGGCGCGGGACCCACCGTCATCGTCTCCCCGCTCCTCGCCCTCATGCGCAACCAGGTGGAGGCGGCCGCCCGCGCCGGCATTCACGCGCGGACCATCAACTCATCGAACACGGAGGAGTGGGACTCCATCCGCCAGGAGGTCACCGCGGGCACGGTCGACGTGCTCCTGGTCAGTCCGGAGCGGCTCAACAACCCCGATTTCCGTGACCAGGTCCTGCCCGAGCTGGCGGCCGCGACCGGGCTGCTCGTGGTCGACGAGGCGCACTGCATCTCGGACTGGGGCCATGACTTCCGCCCCGACTACCGCCGACTGCGCACCATGCTGGCCGATCTGCCGTCGGGTGTCCCGGTGCTCGCCACGACCGCGACGGCCAACGCGCGCGTGACGGCCGACGTGGCGGAGCAACTGGGCACCGGCGGCGGCACGGACGCCCTCGTCCTGCGAGGGCCCCTGGACCGCGAGAGCCTGAGCCTCGGCGTCCTCGAACTGCCGGATTCGGCCCACCGGATGGCGTGGCTCGCCGACCACCTGGACGAGTTGCCGGGCTCGGGGATCATCTACACGCTCACCGTGGCCGCCGCCGAGGAAGTCACCGCGTTCCTCCGCCAGTGCGGGCACACCGTGACGTCGTACACCGGGAAGACGGAGAACGCCGACCGGCAGCAGGCCGAGGAGGACCTCCTCGCCAACCGGGTCAAGGCCCTGGTCGCCACCTCCGCCCTGGGGATGGGCTTCGACAAGCCCGACCTGGGGTTCGTGGTGCACCTGGGCTCACCCTCCTCCCCCATCGCCTACTACCAACAGGTGGGCCGCGCGGGTCGCGGTGTCGAGCACGCGGAGGTGCTGCTGCTGCCCGGCAAGGAGGACCAGGCGATCTGGGAGTACTTCGCCTCGGTCGCGTTCCCTCCGGAGGAGCAGGTGCGCCGGACCCTGGACGTCCTGGCACACGCGGAGCGACCGATGTCCCTGCCCGCCCTCGAACCGCTGGTGGAACTGCGCCGCTCCCGGTTGGAGACGATGCTGAAGGTCCTCGACGTGGACGGTGCGGTCCGCCGGGTCCAGGGCGGTTGGGTCTCCACCGGCGTCCCCTGGACGTACGACACCGAGCGCTACGCCTGGGTCGCCAAGCAGCGCGCGGCCGAGCAGCAGGCCATGCGCGACTACGTGACGACGCGGGACTGCCGGATGGAGTTCCTGCGACGGCAGCTGGACGACGAGGAGGCCGCGCCGTGCGGACGTTGCGACACCTGTGCGAAGCCCAGGTTCGCGGACTCCGTCTCCGCGGCGGCGCTGGACGCGGCGCGCGGCGAGCTGGGGCGGGCGGGGGTCGAGGTGGAGCCCCGCAAGATGTGGCCGACCGGGCTGCCGGCGGTCGGGGTCAACCTGAAGGGACGTATTCCGGCCGGTGAACAGGCGGCCCTGGGACGGGCGTTGGGACGGCTGTCGGACATCGGCTGGGGTAACCGACTGCGGCCGATGCTCGCGCCGCAAGCACCGGACGGGCCGGTTCCGGACGACGTGGCGAAGGCGGTGGTAGCCGTCCTGGCCGACTGGGCGAAGGGTCCCGGCGGCTGGGCCTCCGGGCAGGCCGACGCGCAGCCCCGTCCGGTGGGTGTCGTCACGATGCCATCCCGTACCCGGCCGCAGTTGATCGGTTCCCTCGGTGCGCGGATCGCCGAGATCGGTCGTCTGCCGCTGCTGGGCTCGCTGGCGTACACCGGCGCGGTCTCCCGGGTCACCCGTAGCAACAGCGCACAACGCCTGAAGGCACTCGACGGGGCACTGACCGTGCCACCCGAACTGGCCGCCGCTCTCATGGAGGCAGCCGGGCCGGTATTGCTGGTCGACGACGCCACGGAGACCGGCTGGACGCTCGCGGTCGCCGCGCGCGTGCTCCGGCGCGCGGGCGCACAGGGGGTGCTGCCGCTCGTTCTCGCCGTCCGGGGGTGACCGGTCGTCAACCAGGCGTGAGCCCCGTCCCGCTTGGGCGTTACGGACGCGTCCCATGCGCAGGGATATAAGCGGTGGATCACCACAAAACTGTCAGTGGCCCCAATTGCTCGTTGCCGCAACCAAGTTCGCCAGGAAGAATTGGAGTCCGCTCCCCGCACGGCCCACTCGTCAATCGGTAGGGCTTCTGCTGCGGCGTGCGCTCCCCCAAGTCCGACCCCCGCCCGCTTGTGGGCGCGTAGCCGAAGGGAGGATCGTGACCTTCGGATTCGCTCCGTCCTCGGCGGCCTCCGTGTCGACCTCTGCCGACCTGTCCGCCACTTCCGCCAACCGGTTGCTCGAGCCCGCGGAATGGGCCGCCGCCGGGATTCCGCTGCTGCGCAATCCCCGGGAGGTCGTCAACGGGCTGCACGCGCGACATCAGCCCCGGCCCGCGACGGCGGTCGTGGCCGTCCTGGATCCGGACGAACGGTTGACGGCGAGCGCCTCGTTCGTCCGACGTCCGGCCCCGGCCGACGGGTGGATGTTCCGCAACGCTCTCCTCGCCCAGCTGCGCCGGGTGATTCCGCACGACCTGCGCCGGCGCACCCCGGTGCGTACGGCCGTGCTGCTCTACTGCCGTGACGGCGACGCACGTTGGACGGAGGAGGACGGGGCGTGGATGTGGGGGCTGCGGGACGCCTGCACACTGCACGGGCTGCGCTGCGGGGCGTACATCACGCTGACACGTGACGGCTGGCAGGTCCTCGGCGAGGGGCGAGGCGGCCGTCGTCCCCACGCGGACTCACCGGCCGAGCCGTTCGCCACGGCCGTCGCGCCGCCGCCCATGCCACGCACCGGCGGCGTCGCGTCGGAGGTCATGCGCCGGGTCGCTGCGCGCTGAGCCGCGGCCACTCCGCTTCGCTCGGGCGCCCGCCCGCACGACGGCGTTTGCCGCACCCACCCGCGCAGAGCCCGCGGGGGTGCGGCAAACGCACGGAGCACGGCGAGGCAAGCAGGGCGATGTTCCGGCATCTCCCGCCTGCGCCGCACCTGCGGCGAGGCACGTTCACGGCACCGCACCGCACCGCACCGCACCGCACCGCACCGCACCGGCAAGCTGAGCGGTGTCAGCGCGGGAAACACCCACGACCACCCCACGACGCGCTCCGGACGTGCCGAAACACCCCGCAGGCACGCCGAAGCGCCCCGTCACGGGGTGTGGCCGCAGTGCCGCCCAGGTCGTCCCCGGGCACGCACGGCTCCCCGGCGGGCCCTCGCGGGCCGACCGGGGCCGGGTCCGCGGTGGCTCAGACCCCGGCGCCCAGCACCGAGTTGATCGTCTGCGGGTCGCCGCACACGATCAGCAGGGCCCGGGCCCGGCCGAGGGCCTTGGGCAGCGCCTGGGCGGTGACGGCGTCGGTTCCGCCGTTGACGGCGACCACGACGACGGGACGCGGCGCGGCCCGGTCGGTGGCCGACGCATCGGCGTAGAAGACGTCGTCGCCCGCGTCGTGCTGCGCCCAGTAGGCGGCCTCGCCGAAGGAGAGCTCGTGGTCGGCCCACGGATGCGACTCGCCGGTGGTGATCACCAGCACGTCACCGGGGGCACGGCCCGAATCCAACAGCAGGTCGACGGCTTCCTCGGCGGCGTCCAGCGCACCCTCGGCCGAGGCCGGGATCAGCTGGATCTGCGGAGTTGCGGCAGGAGCGGACGGCCCGGGCTTGGCCGCGGCGTGAGCCGCGCGCTGGGCCGGCACCGGCCGGGCAGGACCCGGACGACCGGGACGCGGCGGAGCCGCGGGACGGGGACCGGGTACGGGACGGGGGGTCGGCGCGACCCGGCCGCTGGCCGGAGTGGCACGCGGGCCCTGGGCACTCTCGTGAATCTGAGGCTCCTCGGGAATGAGAGGCATGAGCTGATGTTTATCAAACGTCGGTGCGACTCGCGTCGGCGGGTGGCACATGAGTGCGAACGAATCCGTCAGAAATCGAAGCCGAGCTGCCCCTCGATCTCCGGAACGCTTCCGTCCGCCCAGTTGCGGGCCTTCTTGAGGTGCCGCCACTGGGGCAGCGCATCAAGATACGCCCACGACAACCGGTGGTACGGGGTGGGGCCCCGCTCCGCCAGCGCGGCCTTGTGGACAGGCGACGGATACCCGGCGTTGGCCGCGAAACCGAAGTCTGCATGGTCGACACCCAGTTCGGCCATCATTTTGTCGCGCTGAACCTTGGCGATCACCGAGGCGGCCGCGACGGCGACACAGGACTGATCGCCCTTGATCACCGTACGGACGCGCCAGGGTGACCCCAGGTAGTCGTGTTTGCCGTCGAGGATGACCGCGTCGGGCCGCACCGGAAGCGCCTCCAGGGCGCGCACCGCGGCCAGCCGCAGGGCGGCCGTCATGCCCAGGTCGTCGATCTCCTCCGGAGAGGCGTGACCGAGGGCGTGGGACGTCACCCACTTCAGCAGCTCCTCGGAGAGCGACTCGCGTCGCTTGATCGTCAGGAGCTTGGAGTCGGTGAGGCCCTCGGGCGGTCGGCGCAGTCCGGTGACCGCCGCGCAGACGGTGACGGGGCCGGCCCACGCTCCGCGCCCCACCTCGTCGACACCGGCGATGACCTTGGCTCCGGTCGTGGCGCGCAGTGAGCGCTCGACGGTGTGAGTAGGTGGTTCGTACGGCATGGCGCCCTTAGCCTACGCCGCCCGCGTCCCCGCGCGACACCCAGGTTTCCAGGGGCAACCTCACCGCACCAGCCGACCCCGCCGGGGCACCTCACCGAGAGAGCAGCGGAACCATCAACCGGTCGATCATCTCCTCGATGTCCCGCTCGTTCCATTCACTGCCGCACATCTTCGAGCGGTACATCATCATGGCCGGAATCGCGTCGAACACATAGCTGTTGGCCGCGTCGGGCCGCACCTCACCCCGCCGAATTCCACGCTCGACGACCTCACGCAGCTGCTTGACCGTCGGCTCCACGACACCCTCGATGATCACGCCATGGAAGCGCTCGGCCTGGGTGGTGTCGCATTCGTGAATCACCGACCGCAGAGCGAACCCAGGGCGGGAGAACATCGCCTCACGCGCCTGACGGCACAGCGCCAGCAGATCCTCGCGCACGCTCCCGAGGTCGGGCGCCTCCTCGAAACGCGGCAGCCCGGCCTGCAGGGCGTCGGCGACGAGGTCCTCCTTGGAGGGCCAGCGGCGATAGACCGCCGCCTTGCCCGTCTGGGCGCCCGCGGCGACCCCCTCCATGGTGAGGCCGCTCCAGCCGACCGTGCTGAGCTGCTCCAGCGCGGCATCGAGGATCGCGCGCTCGAGCACGGCGCCGCGCCGACGCGGGGAGGCCGTCGGGGCAGGAGCGGCCGTCCAGCGCGAAGTGACCATCTGTGTTTCTCCGTTGAGCCAGGGGGCGGGGATGCCGAAAGCGGAAGCGGACGAACGACGCACGCCACGGCGGCGACTTCGGTGAACGCTTGCGTTCACTAAGGGGGACTCACTACCGTGGGCGCGTCAGTGAACGCGAGCGTTCACTAAAGCAGTTGTGGGGGACCCATAGTGACAACCTCTCCGTTGATTCAGGATCAGAAGCCGGGAGCCGCCCGCCGGGAGGGGCGCCCCGGCATCGCACTCACCGTCATCGCGGCCTGCCAACTCATGGTGGTACTCGATGCGACGATTGTGAACATCGCGCTCCCGCACATTCAAGACGCGCTCAAGTTCAGTACCACCGACCTGACATGGGTCGTCAGCGCCTACACGCTGACCTTCGGCGGTCTGCTCCTCCTGGGCGGCCGGGCCGGTGACATCCTTGGCCGCCGCCGAGTGTTCATGACCGGAATCATCGTCTTCACGTTCGCCTCGCTGCTCGGCGGGTTCGCCCAGGAACCCTGGCAGCTGCTCGCGGCACGCGCCCTTCAGGGCGTCGGCGGGGCGATCGCGTCGCCGACCTCGTTGGCGCTCATCACGACGACGTTCCCCGAAGGTCCCGAGCGCAACCGGGCGTTCGGTGTCTTCGCCGCCGTCTCCGCCGGTGGCGGCGCCATCGGCCTGCTCGCGGGCGGCATGCTCACCGAGTGGCTCGACTGGAGGTGGGTGCTGTTCGTCAACGTGCCCATCGGTGTGCTGATCGCCGTCCTCACTCCGATGTACATCAGCGAGTCCGAGCGGCACCCTGGGCGGTTCGACATCGCGGGCGCGCTCACCTCGACCGCCGGTATGGCCTCGCTGGTCTACGGGTTCATCCGCGCGGCGGAGGACGGCTGGCGCGATGGGCTGACGATCGGTTCCTTCACGGCCGCGGTGGTCCTGCTGCTGGTGTTCGGCCTCATCGAGAAGCGCGCCAAGGAGCCCATCACCCCGCTGCGCATGTTCACCGACCGCAATCGCTCGGGCACGTACGTGATCATGCTGAGCCTCGCGGCGGCGATGTTCGGGATGTTCTTCTTCATCGTGCTGTTCGTGCAGAACGTGCTGCGGTACACCCCGATCGAGGCCGGTCTGGCCTTCCTCCCGGTGACCGTCGCGATCGTCACCGGTGCCGGTCTTTCCCAACGTTTCCTGCCGGTGCTCGGCCCCAAGCCGTTCATGGTGGCCGGCTCCACCCTCGTGGTGCTCGGCCTGACCTGGCAGACCTTCATCAGCCCCGACAGTTCCTACGTCGGTGGCGTGCTCGGCCCGATGGTGATGTTCGGCTTCGGCATGGGCCTGAACTTCGTGACCCTCACCCTGACCGCCGTCTCGGGGGTCGCCCCGCACGAGGCGGGCGCGGCGTCCGGCCTGCTCAACGTCACGCAGCAGGTGGGCGGCTCGCTCGGCCTGTCCATCCTCACGACCGTCTTCGGTACGGCCAGTCGTGACGAGGGGGAGAAGCAGGTCCAGCTCTTCATGGCGCAGGCCACGGAAGCGCAGAAGGCCGAGTTCGCCAAGACACAGCAGCTGCCGGCCCCCTGGAGCCACGAAGTGCTCGCTCAGGGCATCTCGACGGCTTTCATACCGGCTGTCGCGATGGCCGTACTCGCCCTGGCCACCGCCCTCCTGGTGATCAGGGTCCGCAAGAGCGACCTGGAAGCCCTCTCCGGCACGGCCGGACCCACCGCCGGAGGTTGACGGGACGGTCACGGAAGCGACCGCACACCGGCCGGACCAGGCCCAGGCGACCAAGGGCCTGGGCGTGGTCCGGCCGGGTGCGGGCCGACGACTGTCAGCGGTAGAACTCCGGTCCCAGCTCACCACATGCCGGTTCGCCGCTCGCGTCGGCCACCGGCGGACGCTCGTCCAGGATGCGCCTGGCCTCGGCCTCGCCCCAGCTCGTCGCGTACCAGGGAATGTGGCCGCGCTCGTCCAGGTCCTCCTTGATGTCCCACAGCACGCACGACCGCAGCGGCTCCTCCAACCGGTCCAGGGCGGGCACGGCGTCGACGGACAGCCCCCTCGCGTAGGGGAGGTCGAAGCGGCTCGTGGTCTCGTACCGCTGGACGTTGCGCTCGGCGATCAGCCCGTCGGGCGACACCAGCCCGAACGCCAGCACCACGGCGACCGCACTGGCCGCGACGGCGCGCGGCAGCCATCGGGCACCCCACACACCGGCGGCCATGATGAGCACGATGACCAGGCCGAGCCAGAGCTCCATGGTCAGCACCGAGATCCTCAGTCGCGTGAGTCCATAGGCCTCCACGTACATGTCCATACGTCGCACCGCGGATGCCACGACGACGAGCGCCAGCGCGCAGAGCGTTCCCAGCACCCCACGCACGAGCGTCCTGTCACTCGATCGGGTGCGTGGGGCCCAGCGCAGGGCGATCACGATGACCGCCAGGGTGAGCAACGTGGCCATGAGCAGTTGCCAGAAGCCCTGGCGCGCGTACTGGGCGTAGGTCTGGCCGGTCTCCTTCAGCACCGCGTCGTAGCCGCCGAAGAGCACGGCGAGCTGAACGGCGTTGAAGACGGCGAAGAGCCCGACGAGGCCGACCAGCGGCAGCGCCCACTCGACGCGGCCGCGGGCGCGGCCCGCCGGCACCTGGAGGCGGTCCCAACGGGCGGGCGCGGCCGCCGTACGGGCCGCCGCGAGGGTTCCGAAAAGGCCCAGCGCGAGCAGCAGGAACCTCCACGGGCCGTCGGACACGGAGACGTCGGGCACCAGAGCGCCGAGCAGATCGGCGAAGGCCGCGTCCGCCCCGGCGAACAACGCGCCGAAGACGAAGAGGAGGACCGCGGCCACGACCAGCGCCCTCAGCAGGGGCGCCAGGCGGCTGCGGTTGCCTCCCATCCGCTCGCGCAGGCCCTGCCAGGCCCAGGCCGGCCCCGTGACGAGTGAGGTGAGGACGCCGACGGGTCCGAGCAGAACGGCCGGCCAGGTGCGGCCGCCGTGCAGGGCGAGTGAACCTGCCGCGAACGCGGTGACCACGGCGAGGAACGAGGGCCACTCGGCGGCACGCAGCGCGGGCACGGCGAGCAGCGCCAGCCCGCCGACGCCCCAGACGAGGGCCCACGGGCGGGGACGCCGGCCCGCCCGACGGCCCGCGAAGTACACGGCGAGTGTGGCGGGCACGGCGACGAAGACCAGATTGACCGCGAGCCCCTCGCCCAGCAGCACCATGCTGAGCAGGCCGGTGGCCAGGGCAGCCCACAGCGTCGCGGTACGGATCGGCGCGGGATCGCCAGGGCTGAAATCGATCAGTCCGGGCATCGAGGGCGGCGGTCCGACCGGTATGGATGCGGGACTGCCCGCCTTGCCCTCCGGCGTGGCGCCGGCAGGTGGCGTCGGCCCGGATAGGCCCTTCTCGGTCACCGCACGGGCCCTCGGCGACGGGCCTTCGGGTTCCGGCGCGGCCGGAGCTGACGGTGTCTCGGGCATGGGTCCCCCTCCCCCGGACCGGCCCTCGCCACCCACCGTACGCAGCGCGCGGCCGCGGCAGAAGGCTCGTTACCGGTACCTCGTCGCCGCGACTGGTCATGATCAACACGCGGCTTGGCGGACAGGGTATGCCGCGGCTGAACCCGCACGGCCGGCCGAGGGGCGCACTGTGGCACTCCTGTGACACTCGGGACGCTTGGGGCCGGCGAGGCTGGGGAAGCACTCCCCCTCCGCCGGATGTTTCGCCGGGCCCCGGTCGGTCATGCCACCTGGAGCCACTCCGGGAACGCCTCGGTCTGTCGCGTCCACGCTTCGGGAGGCGCCCCGGCCCTACCGGCGGCGACCACTCCGCCCACGATGGCGCAGGTGGTGTCGACGTCACCGCCCACTTGAGCCGTCGTCCAGAAACCCCGCTCGTAATCACCGAGGGCGCGCGCCGCCGACCAGAGCGCGAACGGCACTGTGTCGTGCGCCGTCGTACGCCGTCCGCAGCCCAGTACGGCCGCGACGGTGTCCGCGTCGGCGTAGTCGAGCATGTCCCGGGCGCGTCGCAGGCCCGCGCCCACGGCGCTCTTCGGGACGAGGGCGATGACCCCGTCGAGCAACGCTCCGGCGCTCGGCGGGCCGGCGGGATCGGCCGCGAAGGCGGCGGCAGCGGCGACCGCCATGGCACCGACGACGGCCTCACGGTGCTGGTGCGTGGGGTAGGCCGAGATCTCCGCCTGGTGGGTGGCCTGCTCGGGGTCGTCCGCGTACCACGCGCCCAGTGGGGCGATCCGCATGGCCGCGCCGTTGCCCCACGATCCCTGGCCGTTGAAGAGCGCTGAGGCCAGCTCACGCCAGTCGCCACCTTCACGCACCAGACGCAGCAGGCGATTGACCGCGGGCCCGTAGCCCCGGTCGAAGTCGTGGTGCTCCGCGAAGGCTCGGGCGAGTGCGTCCTGGTCGATCCGGTGGTGGGCCGCGAGGACGGCCACGACGGAGCAGGCCATCTCGGTGTCGTCGGTCCACTGCCAGGGACCGGGCGGGGTCTCGCGGCGCTTGAGCAGCGGGTAGTTCACGGGCACGAAGTACTGCGAGCCCAGCGCGTCACCCACCGCGAGTCCGCGCAGGCTGGAAAGGGCCCGTCCGAGGGGGCCATGAGAGGAGGAGTCAGCGGTCATCGCCCTGCCACTCTAACTGGTGGCCCCGTACGACTCCGGGTCCCGCCAGCGGTCGAACGGCCGGTCGAGCGTGTACTTGCCGTCCTCCCCGAGTACGAGCATCCGCATCTCCGCGTTCCCGGGGTTCGACAGCGACTCGAACTCGGCGACCGTCCAGTGGAACCAGCGCATGCAGAACAGACGCATGGCGAGCCCGTGGGTGACCAGCAGCACGTTCGGCGGGTGGTCCGGATCCTCGAAACTGCGGAAGAGACTCTCCAGGAAGCCGCCGACCCGGTCGTAGACATCGGCACCGGACTCACCCTGGGCGAAGCGGTAGAAGAAGTGACCGTACGCGTCCCGGTAGGCCTTCTGCAGGCGGACCTCGTCCGGGTCCTGCCAGTTGCCCCAGTCCTGCTCGCGCAGCCGCGGCTCCTCGCGCACGCGCACCTGCTCGGGGTTCAGGTGAAACGCCTGGAACGTCTCGTGCGTCCGCCGGTAAGGGGAGACATAGACGCTGACCCGCTCGCGGCCGAGGACGTCGCGGATGCGTTTGCCGGTCTCCTCCGCCTGCCGCCAGCCGAGATCGGTGAGGGCGAGTGCGTGGTCGGGCTCGCGCTCGTACACGGTGTCATCAACATTGCCCGTTGACTCGCCGTGTCGGACAAGGATGATGCGCCGTGGTCGTGCCATGCCAAGACCCTAAAGGGGACGGGGACGGAACGAGCACTCGTCCGGGTGCCATACGGCGTAGATCACACAAGTCCCGCACACCCACCACCAAGGTTTGAGATTCAAACTCACCGAAGTGGCGGTCAGACCGTCCAGCTCGGCTCCAGCTCGACGATGTCGCCCGTCATGGCGGCGACGTCGGCCTCGATCTGGGCCCTCAGGGCGAGGCGTTCGATACGTTCGACCCGGTACTTGCCGTGCTCGGCGGCCGACTGCCACATGGAGAGGATCATGAACTCGTGGGCGGGCGCCTCACCGAACAGGCCCCGCACCATGCCCGGCGAGCCCGCCATCGCGGGGTTCCAGACCTTCTCCTGCATCAGCGCGAAGTGCTCGGCCCGCTCCTCGTGCACACGGCAGTGCGCCACCCGCACCAGATCGGCGTCCGTGAAGCGCGGCTCGAAACCGGTCTTCACGTCGAACCGGTGGTCGAAGAGCTTGGCCTGCAGATCCTTGAAGGTGCCCGACTGCGATGCGGCGAGCCGGTCGTGGGAGCGCGCCATGAAGGAGTCGTAGAAGGCACGGCTCTCCCAGAAGGAGAAGATGTGCGCCACACCGGCCCGCCCCCGGCTCCAACCCCCGCCCTGTCCACGGAATCCCGGCTCCCCCAGTAGCCCCGCCCACTTTCGCTGCCCCCGCTCGAAACCGCGGCGGTCCACCACGGTGCAGCGAATCCACTTGACCAGCACCGCGCCATGGTAAGGCCACGGAACGTGGCGACGGTCACTCTCCGGCCGGTTGCACCCGGGCGAGCGCCCCGGTCCGCATGCGAGGATGGACAACTGGCCTGGACCGCCAGGCAGTTCGGCCCGCACGCACAGAAGAACGGGGAGGGAGTTCTGTTGAACGGCCTCAACAAGGGCATCCGCAAGGTCGAGGTGTCGCTGAAGTGGGACCCGAGTCCGGCCGGACAGCCGCCGACGGATCTCGACATCGTCGCGGCCACCTACCCGGCGACCGATCCGAGCGGCAGCCCCGCCTATGTGGTGCACTTCGACAGCCGCTCACCCGACGGCACCATCACCCTCAACCGCGACAGCAAGACCGGGCAGGGCTTCGGCTGGGACGAGGTCATGACGGTCGAGCTGAACCGTCTCGACAGCCGGTACGGCCGGGTCGTGATCGGTGTCGCCATACAGCAGGGATCGGGCCCGAAGACCTTCGCCGACGTCACGAAGCCCGCCCTGCGCATCCGTGAGGACTACACCGTCCTGGCGGAGGACGACTTCGGCGGTGTCCGCGGATCGACGGCCGCGACCGTCGCCGAGTTCGTCCGCGACGCCACCGGCGAATGGACCTTCCACCCCGGCATCACCGGCTTCGACGAGGACCCGGCGACGTTCGCCCGCGTCATGGGCGGCACGCGAGAGCCCTGATCCCCGCCCCGACGAGGCACCGGGCGACAACCCGACGCGTCGATCGCCACGACAGCGGAGCAGGACAGCAGAAGGGGGAGCCGGCGTATCGCCGGCTCCCCACTTCTGACCGTCACCTCACGCCCGACAGGCGCTCACGTTCAGCTGCAGCCGCTCGTCGAGCCGCAGCCCTCGCAGATGTAGCAGGAGCCGGCCCGCTGCATCTTCGTCCCGCAGGAGAAGCACAGCGGAGCGTCGGCCTGGATGCCCAGCTGCATCTCCACCAGCTCGGCGCTGGTGTGGGCCTGCTTCGGAGCGGGCTTGGCGCCCTCCTCGTCGGCCTTCGGAGCGGAGACCGCCTTCAGGGACTGACGCGGCGCGGACTGGGCGAGCCCCTCGACGTCTACCTCTTCCTCGATCGGCTCGTACGAACCGGTCTCCAGGTGACGCTGACGCTCCTCGGCGGAGTGGATACCGAGCGCGGAGCGGGTCTCGAAGGGCAGGAAGTCGAGCGCCAGGCGGCGGAAGATGTAGTCGACGATCGACGCCGCCATCCGCACGTCCGGGTCGTCCGTCATACCGGCCGGCTCGAAGCGCATGTTCGTGAACTTCGAGACGTACGTCTCCAGCGGCACGCCGTACTGCAGACCCACCGAGACGGCGATCGAGAAGGCGTCCATCATGCCCGCGAGGGTCGAGCCCTGCTTGGACATCTTCAGGAAGACCTCGCCCAGGCCGTCGTCCGGGTAGGAGTTGGCGATCATGTAACCCTCGGCGCCACCGACGGTGAAGGAGGTCGTGATGCCGGGACGGCCCTTCGGAAGACGCTTGCGGACCGGGCGGTACTCGACGATCTTCTCGACCGTGGCCCGGATCGTCTCCTCGGCCTTCTCGGTGATCTCGGCCTTCTCCGTCTCCTTGGTCTTCGCGGAGAGCGGCTGGCCGACCTTGCAGTTGTCGCGGTAGATCGCGAGCGCCTTGACGCCCAGCTTCCAGGCCTCGAAGTAGATCTCCTCGACCTCCTCGACGGTCGCCGTCTCCGGCATGTTGACCGTCTTGGAGATGGCGCCGGAGATCCACGGCTGGATCGCGGCCATCATACGGACGTGGCCCATCGGGGAGATGGCGCGCTCGCCCATGGCGCAGTCGAAGACCTCGTAGTGCTCCTGCTTGAGACCAGGGGCGTCGATCACATTGCCGTGGTCGGCGATGTGGGCGACGATCGCCTCGATCTGCTCCTCCTGGTAGCCCAGGCGGCGCAGGGCCTGCGGGACCGTGCCGTTGACGATCTGCATCGAGCCGCCGCCGACCAGCTTCTTGAACTTGACCAGCGCCAGGTCGGGCTCGACACCGGTGGTGTCGCAGGACATGGCCAGACCGATGGTGCCGGTCGGCGCGAGCACGGACGCCTGCGAGTTGCGGAAGCCGTTCTTCTCGCCGAGGCGCAGCACGTCCTGCCATGCCTCGGTCGCGGCGGCCCACACCGGGGTGTCCAGGTCGTCCATGCGGACAGCCGTGCCGTTGGCGTCGGAGTGCTGCTTCATCACGCGGTTGTGGGCGTCCGCGTTACGGGCGTAGCCGTCGTACGGGCCGACGACCGCGGCCAGTTCGGCGGAGCGCTTGTACGCCGTGCCGGTCATCAGCGAGGTGATGGCACCGGCGAGGGCACGGCCGCCCTCGGAGTCGTACGCGTGACCGGTCGCCATCAGCAGGGCGCCGAGGTTGGCGTAGCCGATGCCGAGCTGACGGAAGGCGCGGGTGTTCTCGCCGATCTTCTGGGTGGGGAAGTCGGCGAAGCAGATGGAGATGTCCATCGCGGTGATGACGAGCTCGACGACCTTGGCGAAGCGCTCGACCTCGAAGGACTGGTGGCCGAGGCCGTCGTCCTTGAGGAACTTCATCAGGTTCAGCGAGGCGAGGTTGCAGGACGTGTTGTCCAGGTGCATGTACTCGCTGCACGGGTTGGACGCGGTGATGCGGCCGGACTCGGGGCAGGTGTGCCAGTTGTTGATCACACCGTCGTACTGGATGCCCGGGTCGGCACAGGCCCACGCGGCCTCGGCGAGCTTGCGGAACAGCGCCTTGGCGTCGACCTTCTCGATGATCTCGCCGGTCATACGGGCGCGGAGGCCGAACTCGGTGCCGTTCTCCACGGCCGTCATGAACTCGTCGTTCACGCGGACCGAGTTGTTGGCGTTCTGGTACTGGACGGACGTGATGTCGTCGCCGCCCAGGTCCATGTCGAAGCCCGCGTCGCGCAGAGCGCGGATCTTCTCCTCTTCCTTCACCTTGGTGGCGATGAAGTCCTCGACGTCCGGGTGGTCCACGTCGAGGACGACCATCTTGGCCGCGCGGCGGGTGGCGCCGCCCGACTTGATCGTTCCCGCGGAGGCGTCGGCGCCGCGCATGAAGGAGACCGGACCGGAGGCGTTGCCGCCGGAGGAGAGCAGTTCCTTGGAGGAACGGATGCGGGAGAGGTTCAGGCCGGCGCCGGAGCCGCCCTTGAAGATCATGCCCTCTTCCTTGTACCAGTCGAGGATCGACTCCATGGAGTCGTCGACGGCCAGGATGAAACAGGCGGACACCTGCTGCGGCTGGGGGGTGCCCACGTTGAACCACACGGGGCTGTTGAAGCTGAAGATCTGGTGCAGGAGGGCGTACGCCAGTTCGTGCTCGAAGATCTCGGCGTCGGCGGGCGAGGCGAAGTACTTGTTGTCCTCGCCGGCCTTCGTGTACGTCTTCACGATGCGGTCGATCAGCTGCTTGAGGCCGGTCTCGCGCTGCGGGGTGCCCACGGCACCCCGGAAGTACTTGCTGGTGACGATGTTGACCGCGTTCACCGACCAGAAGTCGGGGAACTCGACGCCGCGCTGCTCGAAGTTGACCGAGCCGTCGCGCCAGTTGGTCATGACGACGTCACGCCGCTCCCAGACCACCTCGTCGTACGGGTGCACGCCGGGGGTGGTGTGGATGCGCTCGATACGCAGGCCCTTGCTCGCCTTGGTGCCCTTGGCGCGGGAACTCCGTGCCGGACCGCTCGCCGTCTCTGTCATGCCGCCTCCCTGTACGGGCGAAAACGCCCTGAAGTGCCACGATGTTCCCGTGACACGGTGTTCTGTCTTGTGTCGCGACCCGGCTGACACAGCCGTTCGCGACAGGTCTGGATCGCCGCCGGTCGTCCGGACCCAATGGTCCGGCGGTGCGGCCCGCCGTCAGTCGGCGGCGTTGGCGGGCACCGGAACCTGAGCCCCTCCGGCCCCGCGGTCGCCCTCCACGCGCCCATCGACCGCGCTCGCGACGTCCTCGTCGCTCGCGTCCGCGCCGGGGCGCTTCCCCTGCTCTTCCCTGAGTTCCGCGATGGCGGCCTCGAAGTCCTCCAGCGAGTCGAACGCCCGGTAGACGCTCGCGAACCGCAGATAGGCGACGAGGTCGAGTTCCTGCAACGGGCCGAGTATGGCCAGCCCCACGTCATGGGTGGTCAGCTCGGCGCTTCCGGTCGCGCGCACCGCCTCCTCGACCCGTTGGCCGAGCTGGGCGAGCGCGTCCTCGGTGACAGGCCTGCCCTGGCATGCCTTGCGGACGCCATTGATGACCTTGGTACGACTGAAGGGCTCGGTCACGCCGGACCTCTTGACCACCATCAGCGAACACGTCTCCACCGTCGTGAAACGACGGGAGCAGTCGGGACACTGGCGGCGTCTGCGGATCGACGTGCCGTCGTCCGTCGTACGACTGTCGACGACGCGGCTGTCGGGGTGCCTGCAGAAGGGACAGTGCATAACTCCAACCCTCCTCACAGCACGACTCAATAGGCCCCACGGGCCACTCGGGCCCCGCGGAAGCAGCCCCCAGCATAGGGGATGACCATGAGGCCGAGGACCCGGGGGACCACAACTTCTGGGCCGTTGCGGCAATCCAAGCACTAGATGTAGGGCTTGGCACGTAAATCCACCCACGGCGCGCGTGTCGCGCACGTATCGGCATGTGCCAGACGGAGAGTCCGTCGCGGAGCGCATCCGCGCCGTTGCGGAGCGGACGCGGGCGCGGCGGGGGCGCCACGAGAAAGGGGTCGGTACGCGGTCGACGGAGGACCGGATGGCAGACTGGGCCAGACGGCGACAGCGGCCCACAAGGCCCCGCGCCCCGGCGGTGAAGAGTACAGCAATCAACACTTTTGTCCGCCGGAGCCGCCCGCCCTACACCCGGACACATGGTCACGTCAGGTAATCCACGGTTTTTCACTCGAACGTGTGTTTGGCGCAACCTTTCGAAAGCAACTACCGTTGTGCTGCACGGGAGACCATCGAGAGGGGCCGACGTGACCACCACCGCTGACAGTGCCACCATCACTGCCCAGGACCGCTCCCAGAGCCGACTCGAGCCGGTGCATGCGATGAACGAAGCCACGAACCATGACGGGCCCAAGCGAGCCTTGCCCGGCCGACCTCCAGGCATCAGGGCGGACAGCTCCGGGCTCACCGACCGGCAGCGCCGAGTCATCGAGGTGATCAGGGACTCGGTGCAGCGGCGCGGATACCCGCCGTCCATGCGGGAGATCGGCCAGGCGGTCGGCCTGTCCAGCACGTCCTCCGTGGCGCACCAGCTCATGGCGCTGGAGCGCAAGGGCTTCCTGCGCCGCGACCCGCACCGTCCGCGTGCGTACGAGGTCCGCGGCTCGGACCAGGCATCGGCCCAGCCGACCGACACGGCGGGCAAGCCGGCCGCTTCGTACGTGCCGCTCGTCGGCCGGATCGCCGCAGGCGGCCCGATCCTCGCCGAGGAGTCCGTCGAGGACGTGTTCCCGCTCCCCCGCCAGCTGGTGGGTGACGGCGAGCTCTTCGTCCTGAAGGTCGTCGGTGACTCCATGATCGAGGCGGCGATCTGTGACGGTGACTGGGTGACGGTCCGCCGTCAGCCCGTCGCGGAGAACGGGGACATCGTGGCCGCCATGCTGGACGGCGAGGCCACCGTCAAGCGCTTCAAGCGCGAGGACGGCCATGTCTGGCTGCTCCCGCACAACGCCGCCTACGAGCCCATCCCGGGTGACGACGCGACCATCCTCGGCAAGGTGGTGGCCGTCCTGCGCCGCGTCTGACACCCAGCGGCGGACGGTCGCCCGTGTCCGTCCCCGCCCCTGATCCGGGCCCCGGAATCCACTGCGCCGGTTCCGGGGCCCTGGGCTGTCCAGGGCCCGCCGAAGCACCGCGGCCCGAGGCGCGAGCCCGAGCGCGTCACGGCCGGTGGCCTGTCCCCCTGCAACCTGGGACAGGCCACCGGCCGTTCGTCAGACCTCCGCCGTCTCCGCTTCTTCTTCCGTCTTCGCCGCTTCCCTGTCCTTCGCGGCGCTGTCGATCGCAGCGAGCGACCTGCGGACCTGGTTACGGTCCGTCGTGTACCAGAAGTCGGGCAGTGAGGCTTTCAGATAGCTGCCGTACCGCGCGGTCGCGAGCCGCTGGTCCAGCACGGCGACCACGCCACGGTCTCCCTGCGCCCGTACGAGACGGCCGGCACCCTGCGCCATCAGCAGGGCCGCGTGCGTGGCGGCGACGGCCATGAAGCCATTGCCGCCCGCCTCCTCCACGGCCTTCTGACGAGCGGACATCAGCGGATCGTCGGGCCGGGGGAACGGGATCTTGTCCATCACGACCAGCTGACAGCTGGGACCGGGCACGTCCACGCCCTGCCAGAGCGAAAGGGTGCCGAAGAGACAGGTCTTCGGGTCGGCCGCGAAGCCCTTGATCAGCTCGCCGAGCGTCTCCTCGCCCTGCAGCAGGATCGGGTACTCCGGGATACGGACGCGCAGTTCCTCAGCCGCGAGTTGGGCGGCCCGCATCGACGAGAACAGCCCGAGCGTCCGGCCGCCGGCCGCCTGGATCAGCTCCGTGAGCTCGTCCAGCATGTCCGCCCGGTCGCCGTCCCGCGCGGGACGTGACAGGTGCTTGGCGACATAGAGAATGCCCTGCCTCGGATAGTCGAACGGCGACCCGACGTCCACGCCCTTCCACTGCGGAAGGTCGTCGCCCTGGGTACCCTCGGGGGCCAGTCCCAGCGACGCCCCGATGCCGTTGAAGTCACCGCCCAGCTTGAGCGTGGCCGAGGTCAGGGTGACGGAGCGGTCTGCGAAGAGCTTCTCCCGGAGCAGACCCGAGACGGACATCGGAGCGACGCGCAGAGACGCGCCGAAACGGTCATGGCGCTCGTACCAGACGACGTCCCACTCGGAGCCGTTGCTGATCCGCTCCGCCACGTCGTGCACGCTCTCCACGGCCGCCAGAGCCTGCTTGCGGACGGCGTCCTCGTCCTGGACGGACTTGTCGCGGGTGCTGCCGATCGCCGAGATCACCGCGCGAGCGGCATCGCGCAGCGCCATCAGGACGTACGCCAGATCCTCGGGGATCTCCTCCAGCCGGCCCGGCAGAGCCAGCTCCATGACCCGCTCGAACCCCTCTGCGGCGGTCTGGAGCTGGTCCGCGACCTTCTCGTTCACGAGCTTCGCCGCCCGCTTCACGGCGCGGTTGACCTGGCCCGGGGTGAGTTCGCCGGTCGCCACGCCGGTCACCCGGGAGACGAGTTCGTGCGCCTCGTCCACGATCAACACCTCGTGCTGCGGGAGCACCGGAGCGCCCTCGATGGCGTCGATCGCGAGCAGCGCGTGATTGGTGACGACGACCTCGGAGAGCTTGGCCCGCTCCCTGGCCATCTCGGCGAAGCACTCGGCGCCGTACGCGCATTTCGAAGCGCCCAGGCATTCCCTGGAGGACACGGAGATCTGCGCCCAGGCGCGGTCGGACACGCCTGGGGTGAGATCGTCCCGGTCGCCGGTCTCGGTCTCCTGGGACCAGTCCCGCAACCGCAGCAGGTCCTGGCCCAGCTTGCTGCTGGGCGCGGCGGCCTCGAACTGGTCGAAGAGGCCCTCCTCCTCGTCCTGCGGCACCCCTTCGTTCAGCCGGTGCAGGCACAGGTAGTTCGAGCGGCCCTTGAGCATGGCGAACTCCGGGCGGCGGCGCAGGAGGGGGTGCAGCGCGTCGACCGTTCTGGGCAGGTCCCGTTCCACGAGCTGCCGCTGGAGAGCGAGGGTCGCCGTGGCGACGACGACACGCTCTCCCTGAGCGAGGGCGGGCACCAGGTATCCGAGGGACTTTCCGGTGCCGGTGCCTGCCTGGACCAGCAGATGGGAGCCGTCGTCGATCGCCTCCGCGACGGCTTCGGCCATGGTCACCTGGCCGGGGCGCTCCGTGCCGCCGACGGCGGTGACGGCGGCATGCAGGAGTTCGTGGAGTGAGGGCTTCGTCATAGCGCGACCACCCTACGGGTCACCACTGACAAACGGGTGATCACGGCGGACGCGAGGGGCCTGGGAGGCGAGATCAAGGCGTGTTCTCTTCGGCGGGACGGGACGGTCTCGGAGCCCGGAATTCGAGTCGGTTCGACCGGGAACCGGATCGGCTCGGGCGGTGTACCACATATGACGGCGTCACAGCAGATCCACATCGGATCTACATCAGATCGCGCAGCAGCCGATCTCTGCACATGAGGGCGGCCCGCTTGTCGGGCAGGTCGATCTCGGCGGAGTACCGGAAGCCGGCGCTGAGGAAAGCGGAGACGGAGGGAAAGTTGCGAAGGTCGGGTTCCGCGACGACGCGGGCACAGGAAGGTCTTCTGTCGAGGACGAGATCGGCCACGGCGCGGAGCAGGGTGGAGCCGAGACCGCTCCCCCGGTCGGCCACGGGACCGATGAGCAGATGGATCCCGGTGTCGTGCGGGCGGACGGGGTAGTGGCGGGCGAGAGGATCGAGATCCGCCCGGTAGATCTCCCAGTAGCTCAGCGGGGTGCCGTTCAGCAGTCCGAGACAGGGCACGCTGCGACCGTCTCCGCCGAGCTGGGTCCGCAGGTGGTCAGCGGTCACGTCCTCGGCTCCGCCGAGCTTCCAGTAGGAGTCCACGGCCGAGTCGTTCATCCAGCGGGAGATCAGCGGCAGGTCCCGTTCGAGGCGCACGGGGACGAGATGCAGGGTGCCTGCCGGGGTGTCGACCGGCCCCCAGTCCGCGAGGTGGTCGAGCAACTCCCCACCGGCCCGGAGTTCCCCCCGACCCGCCTCGGTACTGCCACCGCACAGGTCGGTGTCCTTGGGCAGGAGCGCGAGGAAGTCGTCGGTCAGGCGTAGTTCGAGTGTGTCCTCATTGCCAGGGGCCGAGGCGGTGCCGGTGTCGGTGCTCGCATGGGTGCTCGCGTCGGTGGGAGGCACGGCGACGCTCCTCTCAGGAGTACGGGTGGGTCATGTTCCTCGGGGCTGATGGGAGTCGGAGTACGCGGGCGAGTGGGCTGGAGAGCTGTCCGGGCGCGGAGCGGCGTGGTCGGTCATGAGTGGAGGGGGTTGGTGATGGTCACGTAGACGGACTGGGTCTCGACCGGGCCGACGAGTTCGTCGAGGCCGTGGAGACGGGTCAGGAGGTTGGCCTTGCAGCGCAGGACCGGTGAGTCGAGAAGCCTGGCGGGCAGGGTGGTGTTCAGCCGGGCGGGACCGGTGGCCACATCCGTGAGGAAGCGGCGGAAGGCGGCGAGAAGGACTCGCTCGTCGGCGAGACGCTGGGAGCCGAAGGCGCCGATGAGCCCGAGCACGTTGTTGATGCCGAGGTAGTAGGCGAACCGTTCGTCGGTGACCTCGTCGGAGACGAACGTGTCGCTGCGCTCGCCGATGCCGGGCAGCCGGGATCGGAGATCGGCGCGGCGGGATTCGCGGAAGTAGTAGCCCTGGTTGTCGCGGTACCGACCGCCGATGGGCCAGCCGTCGGGGTCCAGAACGACGAGAGTGTTCTGCTGGTGTGCTTCGAGGGCGATCCCGGCCTCGCTGTCGAGCCACAGCACGGGGCGCACGACGTGCTCCAGGTAGCGCAGGAACCACTCGATGGCCACGGCGCCCCGGGGACGCCCGGTGCGCCCGGAGAGACGCGTGACGACCTCCTCAAGTCGCGACCGCATGCGAAGAAGCTCGTCGGGACGACGCTCGCCCCGGGAGTACGGCCTGGGTGACACGAGGCCCGCGACGCAGGACGCGTCGTCCGCCGGGCCGAACGGGTTGTGCCGGATGACCACGTCCAGGCCTGCCAGGGGCTCGCCGTCCGGTGCGGTGGCCGCCAGCCAGGCCGGGTCGCGGACGATGTCGAACCCGGGGTGGGCCGCCTGCCACCGCGCGGCCAGGCCGGTGCGCAGCAGACGGTGCACCTCGACACCGCGATGGAGTTCCTTGCGGAGGTTCTCGCGACGGGAGTTGGTGATGCGCAGGCCCAGCGAGAGTTTCAGCATCGCGGAGGCACCGGGGCGGTGAACGGTGCGGACGGAGGAGGTGGGGTGCCACGAAGGGCCGTGCGGGCCCAGGTCGCGCAAGAGACCAGCGTCGAGCAGAGCGGCGACGGCCGGCCGGTTGCGGACCGCGCGGAGCTGCCAGGGGTGCAGGGGCAGAGCGGTGAAACCGTCGGGCAGGGGCAGTGCTGGGCCGGCCAGCCGCTCGGTCAGTCGGCCGGCGGGGACGACACGGCCGCGCTCGGTCCACGCCGAGTCGGTCGACAGGACGGAGGGTGCGATCGCCATCCAGTGCAGCGGGAAGGAGCCACGCAACTCGGGTGAGTACAAACGTGCTTCGGCCTCGGAGAGCTCTTCCCTGCTCTTCGGGGTGGGGTGCAGGGGGTGGCCGAGGAGGAGAGCCTGCTCAGAGGCCAGGAAACGGTCGGGGTCGTCGGCGGGTTGAGCTCGGCGCTCGGTGAGGAACACGGCGACGCGCCGGGCGGAGTCGGCGACCCTGCCGACCAGGTCCGATTGGTCACATCTGTCTGGTGCGGTTGCTTCGCGGGCCAGCAGGGCCGCCAGCGTGACCGCGTCGACAGGGGCGGTGTCGGGGGTGCCTGCGAGGTGGGGGAGGCCGAAGCGGTGCCAGCCGGTGGGGGACCAGTAGTGCACAGGGGCGAGGAGGGTCGTGCCGGTGGCGGAGAGAGGGATGTGGAGGATGCCGCTGGGGTCCTGGGGAGGGGTGAGGTCGTGTTCGCGTACCCAGCAGCGCAAGAGGTTCTCGACCGCTGCAGCCTGGGCAGCGGTGTGCGGGTCGTGGTGGTGCAGCGGGTCGGCGTCGAGGGCGGGCGGGAGCTCGGTGGCCCGGAAGCCGTCGGTGGCTCGGGAAGGAACCGGCCGGCCGCACTCATGGCTCGGCTCAGTCGGAAGAGGAGGCGTCACGGATTGGTGAGGGATCGGCTGGGCGGGGCACGGGGCCTGCGCGTGCCCGCCGGAGCGGTGGCCCGCTGAGCGTTGCGGTGGCTCCACCAGGACGAACCCCGCCCCCGGCAGGCAGGTCTCCGGCTGGTCCTGGTGGGGCCCGGGCTGTTGCTGCTCGACCGTTCCGGACCACCGCTGCCCGGGCTCGACTTGGCCGGGCGCTGGTTCGGGCCGGCCAGTCGGTGGTGCAGCACTGAACTGGCCAGGGGTCTGGGGGGCGGGTGCTTCCGGGGCGTGGCTGAGGGTGTGGGCCCCGGGGGCGGGCGGCGGGTTCACGGCGGTTCCTGAGGTTGCTCGTGCGGGAGGGCAGTCGCGGGTCTGTGCGGGCGAGCGAGGGGTGGGGCTGGTGCGGGAGGGGTGCGGGGCGGTGGTGCGGTGGAGTGCGGTGTTCGGGAGGACGTGGCGGGCGGTGGTGGGGCGGTGCCGTGGGTGGGTGGCTGGTTCGGGGATGGCGTGGTGGGCGGCTGCTCTGGTGGAGGGCTGTTCATCCGCCCGGCACACGGGCGGGGCGTCCGGCTCGCGCGGGGGCCGGGTGCACCGGGAATCGCGCCGCTGCGGTGGCCGCCACCGAGTCGATCGCGTCCGTCAGGCGGTCGAGCACGGCGTTCGTCTGCTCGTCGGTGATCGTGAGGGGTGGGAGGAGGCGTACGACGCCGGCGTGGCTGCCGCCGAGATCGACGATCAGGCCTCGGCGGAGGCACTCGCGCTGCACGGCCGTGGCGAGGGAGGGGGCGGGGGGAGGCGGGCCGATGTCGTCGGATGCGGGGGGCGCGTCCGGGGTGACCATTTCGATGCCGATCATCAGCCCGCGTCCTCGTACGTCCCCGACGCAGGCGAAGCGCTCGGTGAGGGGGCGGAGCTGGGCGAGGATGCGGGCGCCCAGAGCGGCGGCGCGGTCGGCGAGGCCGTTCTGGCGGACGTGGGCGAGCGTGGCGGCACCCGCGGCCATGGCGAGCTGGTTGCCGCGAAAGGCTCCCGCCTGGGTGCCGGGCCGCCATACGTCGAGGTCGTCGCGGTGGACCACGACGCCCAGCGGCAGGCTGCCACCGATGGCCTGGGACAGGACCATGACATCGGGGACGACGCCGCTGTGCTCGACGGCCCAGAAGCGTCCGGTGCGGCCCACGCCCGTCCGGGCCTCGTCGACGATCAGCGGGATCGAGCGGGCGGCGGTGAGCGACCGCATGCGGCGCAGCCAGCCGTCCGGGGCGGGGAGGACACCGCCCTCGCCCTGGACGGGTTCGAGGATCATGCCGGCGGGCACCGGTGTTCCGGGCTCGGCGTCATCGAGGACGGACTCGGTCCAGCGGGCGGCGAGTTCGGCGCCGCGTTCGCCGCCGATACCGAACGGGCAGCGGTAGTCCTGCGGGTAGGGCAGGCGTGCCGCCCGGATGTCGCGGGCGCCTGCGGGCGCTTCGAGGGCTCCCATGGTCAGGCCGGCGTGGGCGCCGGTGAAGGCGAGCATGCCGGTGTGTCCTGTCGCGGCCCGGACCAGTGTGCAGGCGGCCTCGACGGCGTCGGTGCCGGAGGGGCCGCAGAACCGGACACGGGCGCGGGCCGCGAGCTCTGGCGGCAAGGTGCGGAGCAGTTCGGTGGTGAAGGCGTCCTTGGCCGGGGTGGCCAGGTCGAGGACGTGCACAGGAGCGCCGGCGTCGAGCGCCTTGCGGATCGCTTCGAGGACGACCGGGTGGTTGTGGCCGAGGGCAAGGGTGCCCGCGCCGGACAGGCAGTCGAGGTAGCGGCGTCCGTCTGCGTCCTCGACGGTCAGCCCCCGTGCGCGTACGGGTACGACGGGCAGGGAGCGCGCGTAGGTGCGTGCCGTCGAATCGCGGACGGCCTGCGACCGCGGCACTCCCCCGTGCCCCCGCCTCACCGCACGGGCCCCGTCGCGCTCCCGTCGTGGGCGGGCCCTTTCGCTCTCGGGTCCCGAACGCGCTCGCTCGGGCTCACGCCCCACCGGCGCCACCGCAGACTCGGTCACCGCCACTGCTGCACTTCCTCCCACGGTTCATCAGAGGCGAGTCGGCAGGGGGCACCGAACACCGGCGGGTCCCCCGCACGTACCAACGACGCGACCGGTACGGGGAAGCGGGTGAGACGAAAATCCGTGCCGGGGCGGAAACGCTGCCGGTCCGGCCCGATGCACTGTGACCGTGCCACCAGGGCCGGGCCACCACGACCGTGCCGACACGGTCGGGCTCCCACGGGCCGGGCTCCTGCGGGCGGGTTACCGCTTCAGCGCGACGCCGCCGAAGTGAGTGACATCGATGTCCTCGTCGTCGGCCTCGGGGCGCCAGCGGGAGCAGGAGACGATGCCCGGCGGCAGGACCTCGACGTCACCGAAGAGGCGGACGAGGTCGGCATGGTTGCGGAGGGTCATCGGCGCCGAACCCTGTCCGTTCCAGTAGTCGACCGCCTGTGTCATCGCTTCGCCGTCGACCTCGGTGGTGGGATGGGAGATCACGAGGTGGCTGCCGGACGGTACGGCATCCACCAACCGCCGCACTACAGCGACCGCTCGGTCGATCAACTACCGCAGGGGAAAGGGCATTTGGTCCTGCCGGTCGTTTGCCTCGGCAGCAACAGCAGCGGCAGGGGGGCTGTTACCGGTTCGAGGGCTTGATCAACTGTCGTCCCGTGCCTTCCCTGCGAGGTCCGACTGGACGATTGCCTGGTCGGTCGGCTCGTAGCCAAACCGTTGCCGTTCCATCGGATGTCCCCCACAACGACCGCATAGTGTGTGGTGCCGTTCCGAAGGAAGCGGCTCGGTGGATGGCACCAAGCCGCGCGGACGACGACTACGTACGCACTACGTACGAAGAAACAGAGGTGCGGAGCCGCGCGAACGCCGTGTCGGCTACGTACCAAGAGGCGGCCGGCGCACGGAGGAGTCGTGCGCTGTCCGCTTCGGCACCACAGATTTCTCTTACGCCCCAGGGGGAGTTCACACCATGCGACCCATACGACCGCTCTTGGCCGCTCGTCGTGGGAGGAGCACGCGCCGCAGAACCTCCCCCGTTCTGGCCGCGGTCGGCCTTGCCACGGTTCTGTCGTTGACCGCGACCGCGTGCGGCTCGAGTGACACGGCGGCGAACGCCGAGGCGTCGGCGTCCGCGCAGAGCGACGGCAGCGGGGGCGACGGCAAGCTCAAGATCCCGGACGACCTCAAGGACAAGCTCAAGGAACACGGGATCGACCTCGACAAGTGGCGGGGCGGGGCCTGGAAGAACTGGGACAAGGACGACTGGCTGCGCGAGGCGGAGGACTACGTCAACCCGATCATCAAGGACCTGTGGGACCCGGACCGGATGCGGGACGCCGAGGAGCCGGAGAAGGAGGTCGACGAGGGCGACCTCACCGGTGACCAGGGCGTGACCGACCCGACGCCGGAGTCCATCGACGCGAAGGCGGTGTCGGCGCAGTACCACGCGAACGTGCCTGAGGCGGGCAAGGTGTTCTTCGACGCGCCCGAGGGCACGATGGTCTGCTCGGCGACGGTCGTGCAGGACCCGGCCAACCCGGGCAAGTCCAACCTCGTCTGGACGGCCGGTCACTGTGTGCACGCCGGCAAGTCGGGCGGCTGGTACCGGAACATCGCCTTCGTGCCCTCGTACAACGACAGTGCCATGGCGGCGTCGGAGCTGACGACGGCCACCAAGGAGGAGGTCGCTCCGTACGGCGTCTGGTGGGGCGACTGGGCCCAGACCTCGGACCAGTGGATCGAGCAGGGCGGTCAGACGGGCGGTGACGGCGCGCCGTACGACTTCGCGGTGATCCATGTGACGCCGGAGGAGGGCAGCGGGGGCAAGTCACTGGAGGAGATGGTCGGTTCGGCGCTGCCGGTGGACTTCGACGCGCCTGCCGTGCCACAGGTGGAGAGCATCACCGCGACCGGCTACCCCGCCGGGGCTCCGTACGACGGCGAGACGATGTACCAGTGCACGGACAAGCCGGGGCGGTTCTCGCTCGTCGAGTCCGACCCGACGATGTACCGCATCGGCTGCACCATGACCGGCGGCTCGTCCGGTGGTGGCTGGGTGGCGACCGGTTCGGACGGTGCGCCCGCGCTGGTGTCCAACACCTCCATCGGCCCGGTGAGCGCGGGTTGGCTGGCCGGACCGCGGCTGGGCAAGGAGGCCGAGGGCGTGTACCAGGCGGTGAGCGAGAAGTTCGCGTCGCAGTGACGGCCGGCTGACCACGTGAGGCTCGGCTCCTCCACCCCCGGCTGACCAGGTGGTGCCGTCCCGGGAGAGGGGCGGATGCGGGGCGGCGCGCGGAAATTCCTGTCGCGCGCCCTCCGTCCGTCCCCCGGCGCCCCCGCATAGTGGGCGTGACACACGGATAGTTCCGACGGGGGTCGAGAACCATGCGTTTCCCACATCGGCGGTACCACCTGCTCGCCGTCACCGGACTCGTCGCGACTCTCGCGCTGACCGCGACCGCCTGTGAGTCGGACGACCGCGGCACCGGGGACGACACCGGCGCCGCCTCGTCCCGCACCGCCGACCGAGACGGTGATGGCATCCCCGACGTCCTCGCCGACAGGCTCGAGGAGCACGGTGTGGACGTCGGTGGCTGGAAGAACGGCGGCTGGAAGGACTGGGACCGGGACAAGTGGCTCCATGAGGCGAAGGAGTTCGTCAATCCGGTGATCGAGGGCCTGTGGGACGCGGAGCGGATGCGCGGGGCCGGAGATCCGGGGAAGACCGTCGCGGCCCAGGACGCCTCCGCCGAACGGGGCGTCAGCGACCCCGTTCCGGCACCGGTCGAGGCCAGGGCGGAGAAGACGCCGTACCACGAGCACGCCGGTCCGGTCGGGAAGATCTTCTTCGACTCCCCCGAGGGCGCGATGGTCTGTTCGGGGACGGTCGTCTCGGACGTGAACCATCCGGGCGAGTCGAACCTCGTGTGGACCGCCGGTCATTGTGTGCACGCCGGGGGCGAGGGCGGCTGGTACCGGAACATCGTCTTCGTCCCGTCCTACAACGACCTCAGCAGGTCCGAGGAGGAGCTGGCCGAGGGCGCGCCCGACGCGGAGATCGCCCCGTTCGGCCAGTGGTGGGCGGACTGGGCCGCGACCTCGGACGAGTGGATCGCGGGCGGGTCCGAGGAGGGCGGTGCCGGTGCCCCGTACGACTACGCGGTGCTGCACGTGAGGCCCGAGACGGGCGAGACCTCCTTGGAGGAGACGGTCGGGGCGGCCCTGGACATGGACTTCTCCGCGCCGTCCGCGTCCGAGGCCGCGACGATGGGCGCCTGGGGCTATCCGGCCGCGCCGCCGTACAACGGTCTGACCATGTGCCGGTGCATCGACAGGCCAGGGCGGTTGTCCCTCGATCCGTCGCTGCCGACGATGTACCGCATCGGCTGCACCATGACGGGCGGCTCGTCCGGCGGCGGCTGGTTCCGCATGGTCGGCGGCGAGCCCAGGCTCGTGTCGAACACGTCGATCGGCCCGGCCGACAACACCTGGCTCGCGGGACCGCAGCTCGGCGAGGCGGCCAGGGCGTTGTACGACGAGATGAGTACCACGTACGGCGATCGGTGAGTGGGTGCCGGGGGCGGCTGTCAGGCTGCAGCCAACCCGGCGGTGCCCGTCCGCCGTCGCGGGGCCGGGCAGGCGGCCGCGAGCAGGGCATCCGCGGTGGCCACACCCGCCCTCGTCGGCGGTGAGCGTGTCGGTCATCCGGAAGAAGGGCCAAGGAGAAGACCGCGTAACGGCGGGTGACGGACGGGGCGTGTGCGGGAGCACCAAGCGACCGCTGCCCCCGCGCATACCGGAGGCCCGCCCCTCGTCCGAGGGGCGGGCCTTCGGGTACCTCTGGACGGGCCGACGCAGCCGGGCCGCGCGGCCCGACCGGACGATCAGGCCCGACCGGACGGTCAGGCCGTCGTGGCCGTCGGAACGTACGGTGTCAGGTCGGCCGCCAGTTCCTCGTGCACCCGGGCCTTGAGCAGCGTGCCCTCCGGGGTGTGCTCCTCGGAGATCACCTCGCCCTCGGTGTGGGCGCGGGCGACGAGCTTGCCGTGGGTGTACGGCACGAGCGCCACGATCTCGACCGAGGGGCGGGGCAGTTCGTCGTCGATCAGGGCGAGCAGTTGCTCGATGCCCTGGCCGGAGCGGGCCGAGACCGCGATGGAGCGCTTCTCGATCCGCATCAGCCGCTGGAGCGTCAGCGGGTCGGCCGCGTCCGCCTTGTTGATCACCACGATCTCGGGCACGTTCGTGGCGCCCACGTCACGGATGACCTCGCGCACGGCGGCCAGCTGCTCCTCCGGGTCGGGGTGCGAACCGTCGACCACGTGCAGGATCAGGTCGGAGTCGCCGACCTCCTCCATCGTGGAACGGAACGCCTCGACCAGGTGGTGCGGCAGGTGGCGTACGAAGCCGACGGTGTCCGCCAGCGTGTACAGCCGCCCGCTCGGGGTCTCGGCCCGGCGCACGGTCGGGTCGAGGGTCGCGAACAGGGCGTTCTCGACCAGGACGCCCGCGCCCGTGAGCCGGTTGAGCAGGGAGGACTTGCCGGCGTTGGTGTAACCGGCGATGGCGACCGAGGGCACCTTGTTCCTGCGGCGCTCCTGGCGCTTGATCTCGCGGCCGGTCTTCATCTCCGCGATCTCCCGGCGCATCTTCGCCATCTTCTCGCGGATCCGACGCCGGTCCGTCTCGATCTTGGTCTCACCGGGACCACGGGTGGCGAGGCCGCCGCCCTTGCCACCGCCCATCTGGCGGGACAGCGACTGACCCCAGCCTCGCAGCCTCGGCAGCATGTACTGCATCTGCGCGAGCGCGACCTGGGCCTTGCCCTCTCGGGACTTGGCGTGCTGGGCGAAGATGTCGAGGATCAGGGCCGTACGGTCGATGACCTTGACCTTGACGACGTCTTCGAGGTGGATGAGCTGCCCCGGGCTCAGCTCACCGTCGCAGATGACCGTGTCCGCGCCCGAGTCGAGGACGATGTCCCGCAGCTCGTTGGCCTTGCCGGAGCCGATGTAGGTGGCCGCGTCGGGCTTGTCGCGACGCTGGATCACGCCGTCGAGCACGAGCGCGCCGGCGGTCTCCGCGAGGGCGGCCAGCTCGGCCAGCGAGTTCTCCGCGTCCCGCGAGGTTCCCGTGGTCCAGACACCGACGAGTACGACGCGCTCCAGGCGGAGCTGTCGGTACTCGACCTCGGTGACGTCCTCGAGCTCGGTGGAGAGGCCCGCGACACGGCGCAGGGCCGCGCGGTCGGAGCGGTCGAACTGGTCGCCGTCCCGCTCTCCGTCGATCTCGAAGCTCCAGGCGACGTCCTCTTCCATCAGGGCATCGGCCCGAAGACCTTCGGGGTTGTTCTGCGCGAAGGCGCGCTGTGCGGCCTGGGAAGGGGAAGAAGAGGAGGTCATTGGGTCCTTACGTCGATTGGGGATACCGAAGGCGACGGATCTTCACGGAACCCGACCCGTCACCGGTGACAACGTCCGGGGCTTCCCGGGGATTCCCGAGGGGTGCCGTCGTCGACCCGAAGATGGTCGCACGGTACGCCCCGTCTCTTCATCGGGTTATTCCCGTCCGCACGGGGGTCACACCCGTGCGGATCACGGTCATCGCTCGGCCGAGGCCTCGACCGGTGCCGACTTCCAGTCGGGGTGACCCGGCATGGGCGGTGTCCTCACCTCGTACAGCCAGGCGTGGAAGAAGTCGCCCAGGTCCCGTCCGGCGATCCGGGAGGCGAGTTCCCGGAAGTCGGCGGTGGACGCGACGCCGTCCCGGTGGACGGTGACCCAGGCCCGCTGCAGCAGGGCGAAGGCGGGCGCGCCGATCTCCTGGCGCAGGGCGTAGAGGAAGAGGGCGGCGCCGTCGTAGACGTTCGCCCGGAAGATGCCGATCTTCTGGCCGTTGCTGGATTTCTTGGGCGCCGCCGGCGGTCCCCCGGCGGCGCGCCAGCGGTCGGAGGCGCCGTACGCGGCCTTCATGCGCGCCGCCAGCGGCCGGTCGGCGGTCTCCTCGGCGTACAGGGCCTCGTACCAGGTGGCGTGTCCTTCGTTGAGCCACAGGTCGGACCAGGTCCGGGGGCTGACGCTGTTGCCGAACCACTGGTGGGCCAGCTCATGGACCATGATCGACTCGACGTACCACTTGGGGTACTCGGGCCGGACGAACAGCGCCCTCTCGAAGAGCGAGAGCGTCTGGGTCTCCAGCTCGAAACCGGTCTGCGCCTCGGCGATCAGCACGCCGTACGTCTCGAACGGGTAGCGGCCGACCTTGCCCTCCATCCACTCGATCTGGGCGGGGGTCTTCGCGAGCCACGGTTCGAGCTTCTCCCGGTCCTTGGCGGGGACCACGTCGCGTACGGGCAGGCGGTGCGGTCCGGTCCGGTGCACGACGGCGGAGCGGCCGATGGAGATCTGGGCCAGTTCGGTGGCCATGGGGTGCTGGGTGCGGTAGGTCCAGGTGGTGGTGCCCGAGGCGCGGTCCATGCCGGTGGGGAGACCGTTGGAGACGGCCGTGTAGCCGTCGGGGACGGTGACGCGGACGGTGAACATGGCCTTGTCGGACGGATGGTCGTTGCAGGGGAACACGACGTGCGCCGCGTCCGCCTGGTTGGCCATCGCGAGTCCGTCGGCGGTCCGTACCCAGCCGCCCTCCACCTCGCCCGTGTAGACCGGGTCGCTGGTGTGCCGCACGGTGATGCGCGTCCTGCTCCCCTCGGCGAGCGGCGCCCGGGGTGTGATCACCAGGTCCTCCCCCGCGCCGGTGAAGGCGGCACGCGCCCCGTCCACCTCGACGGAGTCGACCTTGCCATGGGCGAAGTCGAGGTTGATCCGCTCCAGCGGGGCGGTCGTCCGGGCGTCGATGGTGGTGACGGCGGTGAGCGGCTCGCGGTTGCTGCCGGGGTAGGTGAAGTCGAGGTCGTACGACCGCACGTCGTATCCGGGGTTGCCGAGATGCGGGAAGAGCCGGTCGCCGACGCCCAGCGGGACGGCGGGTGACGGGGCGCTCGCGGCGATCAGGCAGACGGAGACGGCGGAGGCGAGCAGCGCGGCCTGGACGCGGCGGCTCCTGGGGCGTGGGGTGAGCGGCATGGACCACCGCTACCAGCGCACTCCCGCTCCGTGCCGCCGACGCGCAGCGTGCCCACCCGAACGAGCGGCCCACGGTCCGCCGAGCCGCCCCGCCCGTCCCGGTCGGCTCAGTACGCGGCGACCGCCTGGTGCTGGGCACGGCCCACGTCGTACACGCCCGGCACGTTCCGCATCGCGCGCATCAGGGCCGGGAGGTGTGCGGCGTCCGGGAGTTGCAGTGTGTAGGTGTGGCGGACGCGCTGCTGGGTCGGGGGTTCGACGGTGGCGGTGACGATGTCGACGCCTTCGAGGGCGATGGCCTCGGTGAGGTCGGCCAGCAGGTGGGGGCGCTGGAAGGACTCGGCGACCAGGGTGACCCGGAACTCGGTGGTGTCGCCCCAGCGCACGTCGATCTCCGGGCGCCCCAAGCCCTTCATCCGTGTCACGGCGGCGCAGGGGACGCGGTGCACGGTCACCACTCCCCCGCGCACGGCGAACCCGGTGACCTCGTCGGGCGGTACGGGCGTGCAGCAGCCGGCGAGACGGACGGTCGCCTCGGGTCTGTCGACGACGACCACGGCGCCGACGGAGTCGGAGCCGGCGGCGGGCTCGTCGAGGGCGGGGCGGAGGGCGGGTGTCTCGTCCTTGCGGCCGTCGTCGCGCTCGTCCTGCTCGTCGGTGGCGGGCGACGGGTGGGTGGCGAGCCAGCGCTGGATGGCGATGCGCGCGGCTGGCGTGTGGGCGTGCTCCAGCCACTCCCTGGAGGGCTCGGAGGCCGGGTCCTGGCCCATCAGGAGCTGGACGGTGTCGCCGTCCTTCAGGACCGTGCTGAGCGTCGCCAGACGGCCGTTGACGCGGGCGCCGATACAGGCGTGGGCGTCCTCGCCGTACTGTGCGTACGCCGCGTCCACGCAACTGGCGCCCTCGGGGAGCCCCAACGTGCCCCCGTCGGGCCGGAACACGGTGATCTCCCGGTCCTGGGCGAGGTCCTCGCGCAGGGTCGACCAGAACATGTCCGCGTCCGGTGCCGCCTCCTGCCAGTCGAGGAGCCGGGAGAGCCAGCCGGGGCGGGTGGGGTCGATGCGCTCGCCGTCGCCGTCGGTCCGCCGGCCGTCGGGCTGTTCCTCGGCGGGAGTGGCGTACGGATTGCCGAGCGCGACCACGCCGGCCTCGGCGGCCTTGTGCATCCGGTGGGTGCGGATGAGGACTTCGGCGACCTGGCCGTCGCCGCGCGCGACGGCGGTGTGCAGCGACTGGTACAGGTTGAACTTCGGTACGGCGATGAAGTCCTTGAACTCCGAGACCACGGGTGTGAGGCAGGTGTGCAGCTCGCCGAGGACGGCGTAGCAGTCGGCGTCCTCGCCGACGAGGACCAGGATCCGGCCGAAGTCGGTGCCGCGCAGCCGTCCGCGTTTTCTGGAGACGCGGTGCAGGGAGACGAAGTGGCGTGGCCTGATGAGGACTTCGGCCTGGATGCCCGCCTCGCGCAGGACGCCGCGTACCTCGTCGGCGATCTCGGCGAGCGGGTCGCGGTCCTGTGCGGCGTTGTCCGCGATGAGTTGGCGGGTGAGGGCGTACTCCTCGGGGTGGAGGATCGCGAAGACGAGGTCCTCCAGCTCCGTCTTGAGCGCCTGCACGCCGAGTCGTTCGGCGAGCGGGATCAGGACGTCCCGGGTGACCTTGGCGATGCGTTCCTGCTTCTCGGGGCGCATCACGCCGAGGGTGCGCATGTTGTGCAGCCGGTCGGCGAGTTTGATCGACATCACCCGGACGTCGTTGCCCGTGGCGACGAGCATCTTGCGGAAGGTCTCGGGTTCGGCGGCGGCGCCGTAGTCGACCTTCTCCAGCTTGGTGACGCCGTCGACGATGAAGCACACCTCCTCGCCGAACTCCTCGCGCACCTGATCGAGGGTCACATCGGTGTCCTCGACGGTGTCGTGGAGCAGAGAGGCCGTCAGGGTGGTGGTCTCCGCGCCCAGTTCGGCGAGGATCAGCGTCACGGCGAGCGGGTGGGTGATGTACGGCTCACCGCTCTTGCGCATCTGACCGCGGTGCGAGGACTCGGCGAGGACGTACGCCCGGCGCAACGGTTCCAGGTCGGCGTCGGGGTGGTGGGCACGGTGCGCCTCGGCGACGTGGCTGATCGCGTCGGGCAACCGGTCGCGGGTCGTCGGGCCCAGGAGTGCGGCGCGGCCCAGACGGCGCAGGTCGATACGAGGTCGGCCCTTCCTGCGGTGCGCTGGTGGCGTCGCAGGGGCGGGCGATACGGCGGGGTTCGTGGCCTCCGCGCTCATGGGCACCTCCGGCTGCGTGGACCGGCGGACGGGTGCCCCAGGGCGTGCGGCGGCTCAGGGGATCGTGTCGTTCCCCCGTCCGTGCCGGTGCTTGATGCTACCGAGCCCATCACGCCCGTCCGACCGCCTCTCGCCGAGCGTGAAACGGATCACCCATTCGAGCGAAGGTTTTGAGGTTTACGATTTCGGGCCACCTCACCCCGGGTGCGCCATGGATTCGCACCACTGAACACAGGAGGGGCTTGGATCTCCATGGCATCAGCGCCGCGAATGCCACCATCCCCAGCCCTACCCCACCTCAACGCCCGGCGTTTTCCAGCCACTTGGCATCGATCTCGCCCTCGGCGACGATCACCGCGGGGCCGGTCATCTCGATCTCGCCGTCGGGCCGTTCGGTGATCACCAGTGTGCCGCCGGGCACGTCGACGGTGTACGTCGCGGGGGTGCCGGTGACCGCCGGGTCGGCGCCGTCGCGCCGGGCGGCGGCCACGGCGACGGCGCACGCGCCGGTGCCGCAGGAGCGGGTCTCGCCGGAGCCGCGTTCGTGGACGCGCATCGCCACATGACGGGGGCCCCGGTCGACCACGAACTCGACGTTCACGCCGTGCGGGTAGGCGGAGGCGGGACTGAAGGGGGGTGCCGAGAGGAGATCGCCGGCGTCCGCGAGGTCGTCGACGAACGCCACCGCGTGCGGGTTGCCCATGTTCACGTTGCGCGCGGGCCAGCTGTGCTCGCCGACGCTCACCGTCACGTCCCCCTCGGGGAGGCGGGCGCTGCCCATGCCGACGGTGACGTCACCGTCCTTGTCGATGTGGACCTTCTTCACGCCCCCGCGCGTGGCGACGGCGAGGTCGCCCTCGGTGACGTGCCCGGCGTGCAGGAGGTAGCGCGCGAAGACGCGGACGCCGTTTCCGCACATCTCCGCGATCGAGCCGTCGCCGTTGCGGTAGTCCATGAACCACTCCGCCTCGGGCGCCAGCGCCTTCGCCTCGGGGTGCGCGGCGGAGCGCACGACGTGCAGCACGCCGTCACCACCGATGCCCGCGCGGCGGTCGCACAGGGCGGCGACGGCGGCCGGGGGGAGGTCGATGGCGTTCTCGGGGTCCGGGACGATCACGAAGTCGTTCTCGGTCCCGTGCCCCTTGAGGAAGGCGATCCGCGTGCTCATTCCTCGATCGTACGCGGCCGCTCTAACGGAGCCGCGCCACCCGCCAGACGGCCAGGAACGCCACCGCGGCCACGACGAGGGCATAGGCGAGGACCAGGCGCCAGTCCGGGCGGCGGCCGGAGCCGCGGGCGGGCAGGCCGGGCCACGTGTAACCGACCCGGCGGGCGGCCATCATGCCCCAGCCGGCCGCGGTGGCGCAGATCAGCAGACCGAGCATGGCGACCACGGCGCCGCCGTCCCCGAACTCGAAGGCGAGCGGGAAGGCGAACATCAGGGAGCCGACGGCGGCGAGGCCCACGATCGGCGCGAGCTGCCAGAGCCGCAGCCTGCGCTGGGGGCGCAGCTCGACCTCGACCTCCGGCCCGGACATCTCGTCCGGTTCCGGTCCGTCGTCGCTGACGACGTCGGGGGTCTGGTCCTCCGGGCCGTCGGGGCTCAGCGGATCACCTTCGGAATCCAGTGCGTACCCCTCGGTAACCAGCTGGTCCGCGTCCTCCGCGGTGCCCTGCTCCATGCTTTGTGCGGTGTCGCGAGGGCCGGCCTCCATCGCCACGCGCCCTCCCAACTCGGACTCCACTTGGTCGATCGAAGCTCGATGATGGCACGCCCCCGGAGGCCGGGATGACCGCCGGGGCGACCCGATGCCATGACGTGATCAGGCTGTGACCGGTCGTTCGACCAACGCCAGTGCGAGCTGCGGGAGTTCCGTCAGGTCGGCGAGCCCCCCCTTGAGCCAATGCACCCGGGGGTCACGCCTGAACCATGAATCCTGACGGCGCGCGAAGCGCTTGGTGGCACGCACGGTCTCGGCACGCGCCTCGTCCATGGTGCACTGCCCGGCGAGTGCCGCGAGGACCTGCTGGTAGCCGAGCGCGCGTGACGCCGTACGCCCCTCGCGCAACCCCTGCGCCTCCAGTGCGCGCACTTCTTCGACCAGTCCGGCGTCCCACATGCGGTCGACCCGGCGGGCGATGCGCTCGTCGAGTTCGGGCCGCGCCACGTCGACGCCGATCTGGACGGTGTCGTAGACCGCGTCGTGGCCCGGCAGGTTCGCCGTGAACGGCTTTCCGGTGATCTCGATCACCTCGAGGGCTCGGACGATGCGGCGGCCGTTGCTGGGCAGGATCGCCTGGCCGGCCTCGGGGTCGGCTGCGGCGAGCCGGGCGTGCAGCGCGCCGGAGCCGCGCAGGGTCAGCTCCTCCTCCAGGCGGGCGCGGATCTCGGGGTCGGTCCCGGGGAACTCCAGGTTGTCGACGGCGCCCCTGACGTACAGCCCGGAGCCGCCCACCAGGATCGGCCAGCGGCCCTCGGCGAGCAGGGCGTCGATGCGGGCGCGGGCGAGCCGCTGGTACTCGGCGACGCTGGCGGCGGCCGTGACGTCCCAGATGTCCAGGAGGTGGTGCGGGACTCCGGCGCGCTCCTCGGGGGTCAGCTTGGCGGTGCCGATGTCCATACCCCGGTACAGCTGCATGGAGTCGGCGTTGACGACCTCGCCGCCGAGGCGCTGAGCCAGAAAGACGCCCAGATCGGACTTTCCGGCCGCGGTCGGTCCGACGACGGCGATGACCCGTGGAGGGGGAACTGCGTTACTCACTGCCCCAGTCTCGCAAATGTCGGGGCCCCTTCTCGAACGAGCTACGTGACGCGGGGGAGCCGGAGTCGTTGCGTGTTGCGTGTTCGCAGCGCCGGTTTCGAGTGCCGGCGACCCGGACGACGCAATCGGACGCTCCGGGAGAGCGCGGGAATTAACCCGCATGATTAGCATTGAGGTTGAAATGGGCGTTTTTTCACTGTTCCGTCGTAAGGCGAAGGACGCGGACGAGGCCGCCGTGACGGCGCCCGAGCCGGACGCCGAGACGGAGACGGAGGAGCCGGACGAGGCGAAGGGAGCCACCGAGGCCGCCCAGCCGGAGGCCGAGAGCACGTCCGAGGCCGCGGCGCAGGCCGACGCGACCGAGCCGGTGGCCGAGGCGGTCGAGGCGGCGGACGACGTGGAGATCCCCAAGCAGCAGACGGCCGATCAGGCGGCGGACAACGAGTCCAGTGAGAACGCCCGCAAGTGACTGTCCGCGCGGGAAGGTGAATCATGCGTCTGCTGGATAACTTGAGAACCAGACTCTCCCCGGCCAGGGACAAGGTCTCGCACCTCGCTCAGAAGCACGAGGGCAAGATCCAGCATGGTCTCGACAGGGCCGCCCACACGGTCGACCGGAAGACCAAGGGCAAGTACAGCGACAAGATCCAGTCGGGCACGGGCAGGGCGAAGCACGCCATGGACCGACTCGCGCACCACGACGGCGGTCACACACCGCCGACGCCGGGCGGCGGCACCACACCTCCGCCTCCCGCTTCCTGAACACGCACATCGACGGACGGCCGCGGAGTGTCCCGCTCCCGGCCGTCCGCCGTTCCCGGTCTACGACCAGGCGGCCACCAGATAGCCCACGCCGTACGGCGCGTCGTCGTAGAGCAGGGTGCCGCGCAGATCCGTGCCCTCCGCGGCGCCCGCGAGGATCTGCCAGGGGGCGCGCCCGGAGGCCTGCAGCTCGCGGGCGAGGCCGGCGTCCAGCGCTTTCAGGGCCTCGACGTCGGCGTCGGCGAGCGCACGCGCGACCCGGGCGTCGAAACCGGCCGCGCGGTCGTCCAGGTATCCCGGAGCCTTCAGCGTGCGGCACGCGCTCCCGTCGCCCATCACCAGCAGAGCCACCCGCTCGGCCGCTCCGGAGATGTCCCGTCCGAGCCGGACACACCGCTCGACGGCGGTCGGCTCCGCCACGCCGAGCCCTTCCATCGGGGCGTGGGTCCAGCCGACGCGGCCGAGCAGCCAGGCGGCGACGGCGAGGGAGGCGGGCAGTGGGGCTCCGGCGGCCGCCGAGCCGCGGTCACGCCCCAGACGGACTCCGAGGTCGACGCCGAAGCCCCGGAACGAACCGTGTGCGCCTTCTGGGTGCGACGCGTCCTGCCCGGCGGGCCCCACGACCACGAGCCGGTCGGGACGAGCGGCGGCGAGCACCCCGAGCACATCCGCACACGCGTCGCGCGCCGGATCCAGCTCGGGCGCGGCGCCCGTCGCGACCTCGGGCACGAGGAGCGGCGGACAGGGACAGACGGCGGCGGCGACAAGCATGAGCCGCAGGGTAACTTCTCCGCGCGGGGACCACGCGGGCGCCCTTCACGAGCGCGGACCCGTGCGGACACCCCCCAGGCACCCCGAGCGCCGACGGCCCGCGCACCGCCGTCACGAGCGAGCCGGACGCGCTACTGAGGCACCCCGCAGCCACCCGTCGCCGCCGGCAGCGGCTCCGGGACCCCGATCTTCGGCAGTCCGAGCAGCACGCCCGCCGGCTTCTCCGCGGGCGCGGCGTTCCGCTTCTCCCAGGCGTCGCCCGAGCGGGTCCGCCGTACGTCCAGGACCGCGCCCTCCGCCAGCAGGTGGTGCGGCGCGGCGTAGGTGATCTCGACCGTCACCACGTCGCCGGGGCGGACCTGCTGGTCCGGCTTGGTGAAGTGGACGAGACGGTTGTCGGGGGCACGGCCGGAGAGCCGGTGCGTGGCGCCGTCCTTGCGGCCCTCGCCCTCGGCGACCATCAGCTCCAGGGTGCGGCCGACCTGCTTCTTGTTCTCCTCCCAGGAGATCTCCTCCTGGAGGGCGACGAGGCGCTCGTAGCGCTTCTGGACGACCTCCTTGGGGATCTGGCCCTCCATGGTGGCGGCGGGCGTGCCGGGCCGCTTGGAGTACTGGAAGGTGAAGGCCTGGGTGAAGCGGGCCTCGCGGACCACGTGCATGGTCTGCTCGAAGTCCTCCTCGGTCTCGCCGGGGAAGCCCACGATGATGTCGGTGGTGATGGCGGCGTGTGGGATGGACGCGCGGACCTTCTCGATGATCCCCAGGTAGCGCTCCTGGCGGTACGAGCGGCGCATGGCCTTCAGGACCGTGTCCGAGCCGGACTGGAGCGGCATGTGCAGCTGCGGCATCACGTTCGGCGTCTCGGCCATGGCCGCGATGACGTCGTCGGTGAAGTCGCGGGGGTGCGGGGAGGTGAAGCGGACGCGCTCCAGGCCCTCGATCTGCCCACAGGCCCGCAGCAGCTTGCTGAACGCCTCGCGGTCGCCGATGTCGGAGCCGTACGCGTTCACGTTCTGGCCGAGCAGGGTGATCTCGGAGACGCCCTCGCCGACCAGGGCCTCGATCTCGGCGAGGATGTCGCCGGTACGGCGGTCCTTCTCCTTGCCGCGCAGGGCCGGGACGATGCAGAACGTGCACGTGTTGTTGCAGCCGACGGAGATCGAGACCCAGGCGGCGTAGGCGCTCTCCCGGCGGGTCGGCAGCGTGGAGGGGAAGGCCTCCAGGGACTCGGCGATCTCGACCTGGGCCTCGTCCTGGACGCGGGCGCGCTCCAGCAGGACGGGCAGCTTGCCGATGTTGTGCGTGCCGAAGACGACGTCCACCCAGGGCGCCTTCTTGACGATGGTGTCCCGGTCCTTCTGGGCCAGGCAGCCGCCGACGGCGATCTGCATGCCGGGGCGGGCGGTCTTCATCGGGGCGAGGCGGCCGAGGTTGCCGTAGAGGCGGTTGTCGGCGTTCTCCCGTACGGCGCAGGTGTTGAAGACCACGACGTCGGCGTTGCCCTCGCCCGCGTCCTCGGGCGCGCGGACGTATCCGGCGTCCTCCAGGAGACCGGACAGGCGTTCGGAGTCATGGACGTTCATCTGACATCCATAAGTACGCACTTCGTATGTCTTGACGCCCACTGCCTGACTCCGGTCGCTGCTGTTGGTCACTCCGTAAGCCTAAGGCAGCGCCCGGGGAGCCCTCGTCCCCAGGCGCTGCGGTCTCAGTGGTCCGGGTCGAGCACGGTCTCCGGGATCTGCACGTTGATCAGTTCGCCGGTGCGCTGGTCGACGGTGATGCCCCGGCCGGGTTTGCGGCCGCGCAGGTGGGCGTGGGCGAGGCGGGCCCCGACGAAGTCGCCCTCCAGGACGCTCTGCGGGCCGAGGAGCACACCCTTGCGGTGCCGTTTCAGGGCGCTGAGCCAGCCCATCGCGCCCGTCATGGTCTCGGCGGTGGCGGCGATGACGATGCCGATGCCGCGGTCCCGGCCGGACTGGGCCAGGGAGCGCAGGTTCTGGTCGATGTCCGGCAGGACGAACAGGTCGGCGTCGTCCACCATGACCACCCGGGGTCCGCCGCCCGCTTCCAGAGCCTCGGTGAACTCCTCGACCGTGGGTTCGGTCGCGGTGATCAGCCGTACGCCGGGGTGGCTCTCCAGGGTGCGCAGCGGCGACTCGCGCGGGGCGAGGATCACCAGGCGGGTGCCGGAGGCCAGCAGGGAGACGGCCAGGGCGGCCAGGGTCGTGCTGCGGCCGGAGCCGGGCGGGCCGACGACCGAGAAGGTGGGCGAGGCGTCCGCGAAGTCGACGCCGACCGGGGAGACGTCGTCGCCGCCGAGGCCCAGCAGGCCCCACATCGGCCGGCGGAGCTCCTCCCCCACCTTCTCGTAGGCGTCGGTGAACGTGACCTTCGCCGGCAGGGTGCCGATGCGGGCGGGGCGGCGGTCGGCCGGGAGCCCGGCGTCGCGGCGGGTGGCCTCGGCACCGATCCGGCGCAGTGCCTCGGCCTGCTCCTGGCCGGTGGCGCCGGGGGCGAGCAGGGCGACCTGGATCTCGGTGCCGCCGTCGGAGGTGAAGCCCCGGCCGGGGAGGACGAGGTCGGGGATGTCGCGCGCCCGCTTGCCGACGGCGTGGTAGTCGGTGCGGTCGTTCAGCCGCAGCAGCAGTTTGTTGTCGTTGAGGGCGGTGGCCCGGCCGGACAGCAGGGCGCGTTCGGAGGTGGCGACGAGGTGGATGCCCGCCGCGGCTCCTTCCCTCAGGAGACGGTTGACCTGTTCGACCAGGCGTCCGCCGTTGTGGTCGGCCACGGCCTCGATCAGGGCGTCCCAGCCGTCGATGAACAGCATGATGTGGGCCGGGCGTTCCCCGGCGGCGACCAGTTCGCGCAGTTCGGTGAGGTTGCCGGCGTGGTGGCGGGTGAGCAGTTCCTGACGGCGCTCCAGATCCGTGTCGAGCCTGGCGAACAGCCGCTCCAGGCGCTCGATGTCGCCACGGGGGACCACCGCCCCGGTGTTCGGGAGCACACCCAGCGCGGTGAGCGCGCCACCGGCGAAGTCGATGCCGTAGAGGTGGACGTCGGCGCTGGAGTGGGCCCGGGCCAGAGCCCCGGCCATGGTGCGCAGCACCTGGGAGCGGCCGGAGCGCGGGACACCGACGACGTACAGGTGTCCGAACTCGGCGAGGTCGAGCCGGACCGGTAGCTGTGCCTGGGCCTCGGGGATGTCCGACAGCGCCCAGGAGACGGGGGCCGGCCGGGCACCGCCGGGCTCGTCCGGCTGGGGGAGGTCGTCGATCAGGACCTGCTGGCCGAGCGCGGGCAGCCAGGGGCTGGGCTGCGGCACGCAGTCGGCGAGCCGAGCGGCCTCGGACAGGGCCTCCACCAGGGCGTTGAGATCATTGGGTGCCTCCTCGGCCATCAGGTCCGCCGGGTCCGCGCCCTGCTCGCCCGCGGGGTTTCCGGGTTGGGCGACGGCTCGGCCGAGGCGCTGCCAGTGGAGCGCGGTGCCCCAGATCCGGGCCTCCTCGGCCGCCTGCCGCTCCTGGTGGGCCCGGGCCTCGGCGGACGGTTCGGCGACGGGCCTCGGGGTTCCGGCGTACGCGGTCTGGAAGGGGACGACGGTGCCGTGGCCGAGCCGGGCGAGGGCACGGCCGGGCGTCGCCGGGGAGATGCTGACGGCGTCCTTGGTGTCGATGACGTCCATGCTCTCCGAGGAGTCGGTGACCCTCAGCGCGATGCGCAGGTTGGTGTTGGCCCGGATGTCGGAGTTGACGACTCCGGCGGGGCGCTGGGTGGCCAGGATCAGGTGGATGCCGAGGGAGCGGCCGCGCTGGGCGATGCCGACCAGGCCGGGGATGAAGTCGGGGATCTCCCGGTAGAGGGTGGCGAACTCGTCGATGACGATGACCAGGCGGGGCACGGGCGCCAGTTCGGGGGTGCGGCGGCGCATGCCCTGGTACTCCGGCAGGTCCTTGGCGCCGGCCTCGGCCAGGATGTGCTCGCGGCGGGTGAGTTCGGCGGACAGCGAGGTGAGGGCGCGCTGCACGAGGTGGCTGTCCAGGTCCGTGACCATGCCGAGGGTGTGGGGCAGGTCGACGCAGTCCTTGAAGGCGCTGCCGCCCTTGTAGTCGATCAGGACGAAGGTGAGCTCGTCGGGTCGGTTCATCGCGGCGAGGGAGGCCACGAAGGTCTGCAGCAGTTCGGACTTGCCCGAGCCGGTGGTACCGGCGACGAGTCCGTGCGGCCCGTCCTTGACCAGGTCGAAGGCGACCGGTCCGTCGTAGCCGGCGCCCAGCAGGACACCGGTGGAGGCCGGGCGCCGCGCCCAGCGTGCGGTGATCAGTTCGGCGTTCGGCTGCGGCAGTCCGAGGAGTTCCAGGAGTCCCACCTCGGTGGGCAGGCCCTCGGAGGCGTCGGGGGTGACGTCACGGATCGGGGCGATGCCCCGGGCGGCGCGCTCGCACCAGTCGGGCTCGACCAGGTCGGGGCGGATGTCGGTGATGTCGGGCTGACCGGTGCGGCGCAGGGTCAGCCGGTGGTTCTCGTGGCGGACGACGGCGGTGCACTCCTCCGGCAGGAGCCGTTCCTCCTGGTCCAGGCAGAGCGGGAAGATCCGGACGCCGGGGCCCTCCTTGAGGATCGACACCACGCCCGGCACGTCACGCAGCCGTCGGGCGCCGTCCATGACCACGAGGACGTCCGGCTCGCTCAGCAGCGCCTTGCTCATGGTGGACTCGGCGGCCCGCTGGCGGGTGCGCAGAGTGGAGACCAGTTCGGCGACGCGGTTGGCGACCGTCTCCGGGTCGTTGCCGATGAGGGTGACGGCGCCGCCGCGGGTGCCGGGCAGGCCGTCACGGGAGTGGGGCAGCCAGCGGGCCCAGTTCCAGGAGTCCTCGGAGCCCTTGTCGGTGAGGACGACGATCCGCAGGTCGCGCGGGGTGTGCAGGATGGCGGCCTGGGCGGTCATCCAGCGGGCGAGTGCCTGGACGGGTCCGGGCGCTCCGGCCAGTCCCACCACGCCGCTGTCGACCAGGCCGACGCTGACGGGGGCGTCCGGGATCGTCCAGTGGACGGCGGTGTGGTTGTCCTCGCGGGCCGTGTCGTCGATGCCGAGCAGCGAGGGCTGGGGGGCGGTGCCGATGCGCAGGGCGAGGTGGTCCGGGTCGCCGCGCCGGCGCTCCCAGAGGCGTCGGCCGGGGCCGACCGCCCACAGGCCGGCGACCGCGGGGTCGGGCGCGCTCTCCGTGCGCAGGCGCCGCTCGGTGGCGACCTTCTCGCGGACGTCCTCCTCCAGGGAGGCCCGGCGCTGCCGGTAGACCCGGGACCGCTCCTCGTAGTCCTTGCGTGCCTGGCGTCGTCCGCTGATGTAGTTCGCCGCCATCAGCACCGGCGAGAGGAACATGAAGATCAGGTAGAAGTACGAATTCCAGAACAGCATCATCGCCACGCCGAAGACCATCGGGGCGAGCGAGACCATCAACGGGATCGGTCTGCGGGCCGGGGGGTCGGGCGGGCCGGGCAGCCGGAACCGTTCGGGTGCCAGGTGGGGCAGGATCCGCGGCGGCCGGTTGTAGTCGAGGCCGCCGCCGCCCTCGGACGGCACCACGGCGGCGTCCCTGGGGGTCGGCTCCGTCAGCCGCAGCAGATACTCACCGACCGACAGCTCGGCTCCGACGGCCCACGGCTGCCAGCCGTCGGGGAGCGCCGGGCCCTCGGTCTCCGCCTCGGGCCCGGCGTGCTCCCCCTCGTCCTCCTCGTCCTGTTCGGCGAGGGGCAGCAACGGGGTGTCGGGCCGCCCCCGGTGCTCGGGCGGCTCCGGCACGGACAGCCGGGCGGGCCCGCCCTCGCGGAGCTCCACGACGGCCGAGCCGTCCGGGCGTACGGTCACCCGGATGCCCTCGGTCGGCAGGCCACGGCCTTCGAGGGGCACGGCGGCGTCCTCCAGGGGGCCGATGCCGTGGGTGCCGAGGCCGAGGGGGTACACGCGTCCGGCGTCGGGGCCGCCCACCACCTGGAGTTCGACCACGGGGGCGTGGTCGAGCCGGTGCGGCTGCGGCATCGCGTCGCGCTCGGGGCCGTACGCGGTGACGGCCGGGGCGTGGGGGAGGCCCAGGGCGACGACGCTGCCGTCCATGAGCCGGGTGGCGGACAGCGGGGTGCCCGGCGCGAGGGGTTCGTCGCCGAGGAAGCAGGCCGGGGCGGGCCCGGGCGCGGGGAACGAGCCGTCGGTCTCGTCGGCGTCTCCGGCGCGCAGCCGGGCCAGGTGCGCGGCGACGTCCTCGACGGGGGTGCTGCCGGACGCGGTGAGCAGGACGTCCTGGCTGCCGCGGGAATCGCCGCCGTCGACTGTGGTGATGAGGAGTTTCACTTCTCCCCTTGCGGGTGGTTCGGGGGCCGGGGGGGTGTGGTGTGGGGCAGGCCCGTCGGTCAGTCGTCTCTCGTGGTGGAGGAGGCCGCCGTGGGGCGTTCGCGAGCGGTGGCCGGTTCCGCGAGGAGGTCCGTGCCGGTCCTGGTGGAAAGGACGGGCTCCGTCCGGTGCTCCTGGAGAGGGGTGGTCTCGTCCAGGAGGTGGGGGCGGGGCTCCTCGGGGCGGCTCGGGCGCGGGCGGACCGTCGGCGGCTCGCGGCGCAGACGGCGCCGGTCGGCGCGGACGGCCGCCACGACGGCGCGGCCCAGGGGGCCCGAGTCGGCGTCCAGGTCCAGTTCCGGCGCGGTCACCCGGCTGCGCCCGTCCACCCGGAGGGTCCAGGCGTGCCCGGCGACCCGGCCGTCGACCAGGCAGACGACGGCACCGGAGGCGGCGAGGGCACCGAGCCTGCGGGCCTGGTCCGGGGTGGGTGCGGCGCAGACGACCACGGTGGCGGCGGCGCGCCCCGGCTCCCCGATCTCGTCGGGCTCCCGCGCCCCGGCGTCGTCGGCGGCGCCCGTACCGCTCGGTGCGGCAGCCGCCTCCAGCTCCGTCAGCAGCGTGTCGAGCCGTCGTCCCCGGTGCTGCGGATGGACGCCGTCCGCGACGACCACCGACGCCCCGCTGCCGGGCCGGTCCAGCTGGGCGGCGAGTGCCTGGAAGAGCAGGGCGCGGGCCGCGGTGTCGCCCTCGACCGTGATCAGCCGTGGTCCGGCGGCCAGGTCGACGTGGACACAGGCGTCGTCCGCCATGCCGACGGCGACCGGCAGCGGCCTCACCGCACCGGCGCGGGTGCGGCCCGGCGGCAATGCGTCCGCCTCGTCCAGCGGCAGCTCCCAGCGCTGCGGGCCTGGCTCGACGGCGGCCTCCCACGGCGCGGGCGGTTCCGGCAGCCGGCGGGCGGCGATCTGTACCGAGGCCCAGCCGGGTTCGAGACGCACGGCGTGGGCCATGGCGCCGGGGACGTCGGCGAGGGCGGCAGCCGCCGCGTCGAACAGCCGTCGTACGAGCAGTCCTCCCCGGGGGTCGCAGAGCTGCCGGGCGAGGGCGCGGACGCCTCGGCGGTGACGGCGGTAGGCGCGCAGCGGCTCGCCGAAGGCCCGCCTGGTGAGGGTCAGTTCCCGGCCGACGGCCCGCCGGAACCGGCGCCAGCCGCCTCGTTTGCGGATCATGTGCCGCAGCAGCAGGACGAGCAGGATGAGGACGACCGCGCCGACGATGACCACGGTGAGCACCGAGTCGCCGGGCTTGCCGATCGCGACCAGCCGACTGGGTGCCGTCACGTCGGCACCGGCCACGGGCCCGCTCATGCCGCCGCCAGGGCGTGTTCGGGGTGTCGGCGGCGCAGCTCCCGTATCGCGTGGTGGGTGCGCGACTTGACGGTGCCCGGGGGGATGCCCAGGGCGTCCGCGGCGTCGGTCCCGGTGCAGCCGAGGACGTAGACGTAGAAGAGGACCTCGCGGTGAGCGAGCGAGAGCCGGGAGAGGGCGTGGACCATGAAGCGGCGCTGGACGGCCTGGCTCATGGGGTCCACCGGTTCGAGGTGCCTGTCCAGGGTGTGTTCGTGCTGGATGTCGGTGTGCACCCGCTCGCGGCGGGACCAGTCGATCACCAGGTTGTGCGCCACCCTCATCAGCCAGGCCCGGGACGGTGACCAGCCGGGGGGCTGGTTCGCGGTGCTCAACCAGGCGCGGACCAGGGTCTCCTGGACGAAGTCCTCGGCGCGCTGGCGGTCGCCCCGGATGAGGCTCGACACATAGCGCAGCAGGGGGCCGTGGTGCTCTTCGTAGAGCTTGCGGACGGAACCGTCGTGGGAGGAGGGCATGGCCTCGCCGGTGTCCGGGGCACTCCGGGGCGCGGCGGTGCTGGGCGTGGGCGTTCTCATAGATTCCCCCAGGGCCGGCGTGGGTCTGGGCCGGTCCGGTCGGGCGCCGCGGCGGCGGCGTTGGCTGGGCAAGGGGCTGAGCACGGGTACCCGGGTGGCCTCACGGTTCATGGGTGGAAGGTGAGGTTCCGCTGGGAGTCTATGAGCGCTTCTGGATGTTTCAAGAGTTCCTGAGAAGAACCTGAGGTTACTGACGAGAACGAAATCTTCCTGGCAGGTGATCCGGAGAGAAGACGGTTCCCGGCATTCGGTCCCTCGAACGACAGGGCGGAAACCGACAGGGGCGCCGGTCCGGGGGAAGGACGGGCGCCCCTGCCCAAAGGGTGCCGACGGAGGGGGAGTTGAGGGGCCGGCACCCTGCTTCGGGGTGGATCAGGCGGGGATGCCGCCGGCGATCTGCGAGTCGAGGTTGTTCACCGCGTTGCAGATGTCACGGAACTGCTTGGAGAACTGCGTGATGTTGTTCACGGCCTCCGTCAACGACTTGTTGAAGTTGGCGTAGGAGGTCTGCATCTTCGGGCTGGTGGCCGTCAGCAGCAGGCCGCCCTGGAGCAGGTTCTCGACCTCGGCCTGCAGCGAGGAGAGCTGGGGGACCAGGGTGTCGCTGACGGCGGAGTCGAGCTTCTTGGCAGTGCTCTCGATTTCCTCGTCGTCGATGACGTTCTTGGGCATGGTGCACCTCGTTCTCTGTTGATGGACCCGGCAGCGCGGGAAGAGCGCGCGGGAGCTTCGGGGCGGGCGCGGCGGCGCCCGCGGGGTCAGCGCCAGTTCTCGCCGAGCGTCCCCAGGGGCGGTTCGTCGCCGTAGCGCTCGTGCTGGGTGACGGACTCCTTCAGGTACCAGGTCCCGTCCTCGCGTCGCTGCCAGATCTCCTGGATCTCGTTGTTCTCTCCGGCGACGAAGCGCTGTCCCGTGTTCTCGTTGGTGACGACCTTCAGGACGGAGCCGTCCGATTCCGTGTAGTCCGTCCGCGTGACCCCGTCCTGCAGCCGGGTCGTGGTTCCCGGGGAGGAGTCGCCGGACGGGCGGCCGTCGGCGCCGACCACCGGGTTCTCCACCGTCAGGTACGCGGGAGGCCTGTCCAGGAACTGCTGGGCGTCCTGCTGACCGGCCTCGGAGGCGAGATAGGTCTCCTTGTCCATCCGCAACACCCAGTCGCCGTCGGCTTCCTTGCTCCAGATCTGCTGGGTGTCCCGGCCGGTCGCGTCGGTGACGTAACGCATCGCGGACCCGTCGGCGTCGACGTCCGTGTAGACCTTGGTGACGGAGCCGTCGGAGCTGCGGATCGTCGTGACGGAATCGCCCTCGCCGGAGAGCGGGTGGTACGTCTCCGAGTACGACAGGCCCGTGTTCCTGTTGGTGACGGTGGTGGTCGTCTCGACGGGGTCACCGTTCTTGTCGACCTTGATCTCACCGTTCTCGTCGAGCTGGAACGACACCGTGGTGGTGCTGTTCTCGTCCTCGATCGTGTAGCCCTTGGGCACGAACGCCTCGGGGGGCAGGTCGTCCAGCTGGCCGCGCATCCCCCGGAGCTGACCGAGGTCCTCGTCCTTGTCGAAGTCCCGGTCGCGGATCTTGTCGTACTCCTCGCCGAAGCGGTCCTGGAGGTCCTGCCGGCGCTGCTGCAGGGGCTTCTCCTCCTCGTTCAGCGCGGCCTGCTCGTCCTCGGTGTCCGACTGGTCGTCCCACAGCTCCCGCTGTCGGGCCTGGAGGTCGTTCGACTCCTGGTCCAGGGGGGCCAGTCGCGACTGGAGGTCGGCGCGGTCGGCGTCGAGGCCGTCCTGCTTCCCCTTCATGGCGTCCTCGACCTCCTGCTGGGTGGATCTCTCCAGGGCCCAGAGGTCCTTCTGCCTCTGCTGCAGCTCGTCCTGCCGCTCGGAGAGGGGCTTCTGCTCGGCGGCCAGCGCGTCGCGCTCGGCGTCGATCTCCCTCTGCCGCTCGTTCAGCGGGTCGAACGCCTTCTGCTGGTCGCGCTGCTCCTGCTCCAGCGCGTCCCAGCGCGCCTCCAGGCCCTTGCCCTCCGACTCCCACAGGGCGTCGCGTTCCTTGTCGAGGGCGTCCTGCTCGCGCTGCCAGGCGTCGAGGTCGGCCCGGGTGGCGCCGCCCTCGGACAAGAGGGCCTCCCGCTTGCTCCAGAGAGCTTCCTGCCTCTGCTGAAGCGCGTCCTGCTTGGCGTCGTAGGCCTTCTGCTCCTGTTCGAGGGCGCCGACCTTCTTCTCCATGGCCGCGTCCTGCTCGGCACGGAGGGCCTTCTCGTCCTCCCAGAGCTGCTGCTGCCTGCGCTGGAGCTCCTCCTGCCGCTGGATGAGGGGTTCCTGTCGCGCGCGGAGGGCCTCGTAGCCCTGTTGCAGTTCGTCCCGTTGCGCCTGGAGCTTCTCCTCGCGCTGCCGGAGGAGTTCCTTCTCCTCCTGCCACAGCTGCCGCTGCCTGGCCTGGAGTTCGTCCTGCTGCTTCAACAGGGGCTCCCGCTTCGCGGCGAGCTCCTCCTGCTTCCTGTTGAGCTCCTGCTGCCGCTTCTCCTGGGCCGCGATCCGCTCGTCGAGCTTGTTCCGCTTCTGGACGAGGGCGTCCTGCTCCTTCTTCAGCCGGGCCTGCTGCGTCCTGTAGCCGGCCTCCAGACGGCGGGCCATCGCCTCGCGCCGCTTGGCGTCCAGTGTCTGCTTGCGTATGTCGTTCTGCCGGGTCGCCTCGTCGCGGACCTGGGAGGTGACCTGCTGGGCGGCACCGGCGGCGTGGGCGGCGTCCTGGTCGTAGAAGGCCTTGCCCGCCCTGTCGAGGAGGTCGCCGAGGTCGGTCATGACCTGCCAGCCCTCCTGGAACGACTTCTTCCAGGCCCCGTAGAAGTCCTCCAGGGCCTCGGCCGTCTCCGGGCGGGGGCCGACGTCCCCGGGGGCGAACGTCTTGTCCGTCTGCGAGGTGACGTCCAGTTCGTCGCGGAGGTGCCACAGATGGCGCGCGAGGACGGTCATCAGGTCGTAGTCGTAGGAGACGCGCACCATGTCCGCCGTCCTTTCCTCGATGGGGCCGTGTGCCGGGCGATCGGGCACGCGGGCCGGTCCCGCGGCTCGCGCCGGGGTGGCGGTGCCGAGCCGCCCTGTAGACGAGGCGCCGGGGCCGGATGGTTCAAAAAACTTTCGTCCGCACCACGCTGACCGGCGGGAATGTGGCGTGCGCCACTTTCTTGAACTCTCAAGCCGCTCCACTGCGTCTGCTTTCGTCACCCCAAGTCCCGGACCACGTGGAGGATTCGTTGGCCACCTCCGACGAGTGGAGCAGAGTCGGTTTCACCGGCAATCCGGTGACCGGAGATCCGGGCCTCATGGAGCGCGTCACCAAGGAGCTGCGCGACCTCGGCGATCTCGCCGGACGGGTCAGCGGCGGCCTCGACACCCTGCTGACGAAGGCCGAGGACGGCGGCTTCGAGGGGCGGACCGCGGACGCGCTGCGCTCGTACGTCAAGGACGAGCTGAAGACGTACATGGCGAACATCAACCGCTCGTTCGAGATGGCCGCCGACGCCACCGCCCGCTACGCCCGCGCCCTCGGGGACGCGCAGGACCGGGCCGAGAACGCCGCGGACACCGTGGCCGCGCTGGAGCGGGTCGGCGGTCAGCCGCTGGCCGACAACGATCCGGAGATGACCCGCGCCCGCGGCGAGGTCGACGCGGAGCGGGACGCGGTCCAGGCCGAGGCGAAGATCCTGGAGGACGCCCTGCGGGAGGCGGCCCGGCTGGTGTCGAGGCCCGTGAAGAAGCCGAAGAAGAGCTTCTGGAAGCGGTTCGTGTCGACGTTCTTCAAGGTGCTGGAGATCGTCGCGCTGGTCATCACCCTGATCGCGGCCATCATCGGCGGCCCGCTGGGTCTGGTCGCCTTCGGACTGGGCGCGGTGCTCTTCGCCAAGGCCCTCTTCGACTACGCCACGGGCAACGGCAACGCCCTCAGCCTGGGCCTGGCGTTCCTGGGGATCCTGTTCCCTTCGACGAAGGGCCTGACGACCCTCAGTGGACTGTTCCGGCTGGGCTCCTCGGGTGCGAAGGCCCTCGGCGGCGCCCTCTCCGCGAGCGGACGCCTGCTGTTCCGGGGCGGCAGGACGCTGATGTCCTCCCCCGGCCGGCTGCTGTCCCTGGCGGGGCAGGGGCTGGTCAGGCTGGGCGGGGGACTGGCCGGGCGGGCGGGCGGTGCGTTCATGGCGCTGCCCCGGGTGCTGTCGAAGACGCCCGCGATGCTGGGGTCGGCCCTCAGGTTCATGGGCGGCTTCGCCCGCGGTACGTTCCGGCAGGGCTGGTCCGCGCTGAGCCGCGACTTCCACCAGTCGACCGCGTTCGTCGCCGGCAACATGGCGACCAAGCTGGGCGTCTTCACGATCATGGGCCTCGGCCGGCTCACGGCCACGGCGCTGCTGCCCATGAGGTACTCCGAGATAGCCCGGTTCGGGTACCGGGGCGCGGCCCGGATGGGATTCATCGACCGGGGTCTGCGCTTCGCCCCGAAGGGCTCCGGCCTCCTCACCAGGACGGGCTCCCTCTCCGGCGACCTGATGGACCTGCGGGGCGGGAACCTCGACCGGGGCGGCGCCCTGCGCCCGTTCGACGGCACCGGCTCCGACAGGCTCGCCGTTCCCGGCACCCCCGAGTTCAACGACACCCTCGACGAGCTGGCCGACATCTCGGTGACACCGGTGACGGCGCCCCGCACCCCGGGCTTCAGCTCGCTGCCGGGCCCGAGCCCCGTGCGGATGCCTGGCCGCCTCGACGACCTGGGCGTACGGCTCGGCGCGCTCGACGACCTCGACACGGTGGGCCTGCCCGTGGGCACGGTCCCCGGCGGGCAGCGCCTCGGCCTCCTCACCCCCGTGAACCAGCGCCTCCGTCTCCTCGACCCCACGACCGGCCGCGTCGGCGACGATCTGCTGCCGCCGCCCACCGCGCTCGACGAACTGCGGGACCTCGACGCCCTGACCGGGATGGAGCGCACGCCGACCGGTCTGCTCCGGCCCCTCGACGACCTGGCCGGACTGAGCCTCGACGGCAGGCTGGGCGGACTGACCGAGTCCCAGGTGCGGCAGGTCCTGGACGGCGAGATCGATCTGGTGCGCGTCACCCCCGACGGGGTGGTCCTGCGCGTCGGGAAGACCGATCCGATCGACGTCCGCGTGGGGTTGAGGGACGAGGTGACGATCGAGGTCCTCGGGCCGGCCGACCCCCGCGTCCCCACCTGGAACGCCACGAAGGGCGCCGAAGGCCTCGACGACCTCGGCATCAGGCTCGACGACCTCACCCGGCTGATCCCCGACACCGGCGACGGCTCCCGCACCGCGCGCGAGCTGCTCGGCCTGGGCCCGGTCCGCACGGACGTCGCCGTTCCCCCGGCCACCAAGCCCTTCACCGCGCTGACCCTGCGGGACATCGTCACCGGCGGCGCCACCGGCAGACTCGCCACCGAGCGCTTCCGAACCTGGCTGCGCGCCCAGTCCGCCCAGCTGCAGCTGGACACCGCCGGGCGCAGGCTCGGCGAACTGGACGGGCTGACCGGCGTCCCACCGCTGAGCCGCGCGCAGGCGGAGCTGGATCTGAGCGCCGCGCGGCTCGACCTCGGCCGGGCCCGGGTCGCGTTCGACCGGCTCGGGATGAACCTGGACACGGTCCGCCGGGACGTCCTGGTGATGACGGCCCGGGTCGACGGCCCTGCCGCCGTCCTGCCCACCGGTGAACTGCGCCTGCTGGACGACCTCGGGCTGCCCACCGGTCGGTGGATCACCATGGAGCCCGGGCAGAGCGTCACCTGGGTGCTCAGGACGGACTCCGGGGTCGTCCCCGGCGTCGAGGTGCGGATGGTCGACGGGACCTTCACGGTCACCGGCCCCGACGGTGCCGTCACCCGGTTCGGCGCCGACGGGCGGCCGGACCGGCTGGCCTTCGCCGCCGACCGGTCGGTCGACATCCAGGCCATCGTCCCGGCCCCGGTCTGGCGTGCGACCGACGAGACGCTGTGGCGGATCGGCGGCAGGCGTCCGCTCGACCAGATCTTCCGCGAGGGGTTCACCGTCCGCGATCCGCTGGAGACCAACCTCGACGTCATGGTCAGGACCGGCCAGCCGTCCGCGTTCGTCAGCACCACGACCGACAGGAACCTCGTCTGGGACGGCATCTACAAGTTCGAGATCGAGGCGTCCGGCGGTATCGACGTCGGCCGGACCTTCGAGCGTTCCATGGGCCCGGACGCCTGGCGGGCCTCGGGCTGGGCGTCGGAGAACGAGATCGCCTTCCCCGGCGGTATCGCCTCCGAGTTCATCCGGGGCGCGTACCGGATGGACGCCCAGCACAATCTGCTGGAGTGGATCCCCAACCCCAACTTCCGGGGCGGTAACCCGCTGCCCGAGCTGGCGGCGGATCTGCGGGTCCCCGGCGAGGGCACCTCGGGCCTCGTCGGCGAGGGCACCCCGGCCCTCGGCGCGCTCGACTTCCAGGGGCTCTCCCTCGACGACCAACTCCGGCTGCTGGACCAGCTCGACCTCGGCGGGGCGGGGACGTTCGACGACCTCGGCTCACCGAACGGCCTCGGTTCACCGAGCGGCCTCAGCTCACCGAGCGGCCTCAGCTCACCGAACGGCCTCAACTCACCGAACGGCCTCGACTCGCTCAGCCGCGCCGACTCCCTGAACGACGTGGGCAGCCAACTGGACGAACTCGGCTACCTCTCCGACGACTTCCGGTTCGACCGCTTCGACGCGCCCACTCCTCGAACGGACACCGTGGTGGTGGACCCGGCCGACCTCGCGGGCGTGACCGGCTTCCGGGCGGAGTGGCAGCGGACCCCGCTGGAGAACGGCGGGTTCGGGCTCACCGACCGGACCGGTGACCTACGGCTGGTGTTCGACGCCCGGGACGTCCGGCAGTTCACCGACATCCGGCTTCCGGGAGACGCGGGCTTCGTACGCTTCGACGCCGACGCCGGGCCGGCGTCGCTGCCCCGGATCGTCGCCCAGGACGGGGTGCCGTTCCGCAGCGGTGCGACCGTCGAACCGGTCAGGGGCGCGCTCGGCGTGGTGACCGGGGTGCGGGTGCAGTCGCTCGACGGCTCCTGGGTCAGCCGCTTCGACCTCGACGGTACGCGGCTGTCGGAGCAACTGACCCTGTCCGGCCCCGTCGGCGGCCCGCTGACCGGGTCCCGGCTGAGCACGACGTTCACCCAACTGCCGGGCGGGGCGCAGTCGGTGACGTACCGGCTGACGGTGCCGGGGCTGGGCGACGGCGCCTTCGCCGTCGTACGGCTCGACGGCGATCTGGCGCGGCGGCTGCCGGGCGGCTTCTCGGTGACCGACACGGCGACCGGGACGCGGTTCGTGTTCGACCGGAGCGGTCGGTTCGTGGATCTTCCCGTGGACGGGGCGCCGACGACCGGGCTGGACACGTTCGGGACGACGGTGCCGGACACGGCGGCGCGCCCGGTGACGGCCCTCGACGGTCTCGGCGGCAATCCCTCCGAGCGGCTTCCTCTGGCGTCCGTCCCCGGGACCGGGGTCCTGGACGACGTGGCGGGCGAGGTCGCGGGACCGCTCCCGACCGGCGAGCGCCTGTCCTTGGAGGACCTGGCTGTTCCGGCCCCGCCGCAGGTCGCTCCGCCCCCGCCCGCCCCGCCCCGCGTCACTCCGCCGCCGGTTCCCACGGCCGCTCCCCCGGCACACGTGCCCGGGGCGCCGGTGCCCACCCGGCCACCGCGAGCCGTGGCGCCGGGATTCGACACGTCCTTCCCCTCCCCCTCCATCGGCACCGAGAGCGAGCTCAGCGGGTTCGTCGTCGCACTCCCGAAGAACGCGGACCGGACCTTCGCCTTCGTGTCGAAGGTCGACACCGACGAACCCCTGCTCATGGTCACCAAGGACATGAGCAAGGGCGCGTACGCCAACCCGGCGGACCTCCCGATGGCACAGCCCGGCAACTGGCAGACGCACACCGTGGAGCTGATCACCTACCCCTCCCGTCTGGGCGACCAGGGGGCGATCGGCGCGCGCAACGGCGCGACCCAGTGGCTGCTCGACGTCTTCAAGGAGCGGCTCGGCGTCCACAACCACCGGCCGCTGGAGTCGTTGGTCAGCCCCGACGGGCTCTACCGGTTGCAGGTCACGAGCGACCGGCACGTCATCGCGGCGGGGACGGGCCTGGAACTCGAAGGCCTTCCCTCCGTCTCCATGCCGACCACCCAGCAGCAGGCCACGATCGGTGTCAGAGCCGTGGACTTCGGCTCCCGCGCCACGCAGGAACTGAGGCTGCTGGCCGACCATGCCCACTGGTACAGGCCCGCCTTCCGCGACGACGACGCACTGCGGACGGCGCTGGCCCGGGAGACGCTCGACGCGCCCGAGCAGGTGGAGAACGCGTACACCTACGTGAAGTCCGTCATCGACTTCACCTCCGACCTGGTCCGTAGGCACGGCATCCCGATGGAGGACTGGCCCGGCGCACCGCCCTACCACGGTCTGACCCACCCGGCGGTGAAGAACGAGTGGTCCGTACTGCCCAGGACCAGGCCGACCCTGGTCCTCGACTCCTTGTCGCCCGGCGACCGCGCCGTGACACTGAGACTGCTGCGCGAGGCCCCCGCCCTCGGTGACGAGTCGGTGTGGAAGGCCGCGAGGCAGTACATCCTGAACGGCAACGAGGTGGCCGGACGAGGCATCAACAACGCCACGGTCGGTGGGGAACGAGCCCTGTTGTTCGAGTTCCGCTCCCTCCCGGACGAGCTGAAGGGCGCCGTACCTCACGAGAAGGCGCCCGTGTCCGTGGTCATCGACCCGTTGGCGGAGCTGAGCGGGAACCGGGCGGCCGGCGTCCGGAGGATCAACGAGTTCGTCTCCGGGCCGGAGAACAGGGACGCCTTCGCGGACTGGTACCGCACGGAGTTCCCCAGGGATCCGGACGCCGGGCGCATCCATCAGAACAAGGGCACCGACGCGATCCTGAGGATGGCGGCGGCCCGTCACAAGGCCGAGTGGATCGGCCTGCGGCACCCGCAGGTCTGGCAGGACATCACCGCCATGCCCGTGACATCCGCCAGGCCGCCGGTTTCCGCCGTCCCCTCCGCCCCGCCGGCACCCCCGCGCGTCGGCACGGGGCCGCTGCCGGACGAGTTGAACCGGCCGCTGACCAACCTCGACGCGCCGCACGTACCCGCGACCGACCTGCCCCTGACCCCACGGACACCGGGGATCGACCTGCCGAGGATCACCGAGGGACCGGACGTCACCCTCCTCCGGATCACCCCCGCACAGGACGTCACCCTCCGCCACGCACCCGCTCCCGAGCTGAGCGTCTCCCCCCTGAGAGGGCAGTCGTTCGACTCCCCACTCCCGCCCGGGCCCTCGGTGCGCGAGGTTTCCCTGTCCGGGCTGGACGACGTGGCCGGGCTGCGGCTGCGCGTCACGGAGGTCCCGGCGACCGACGCCGCCCCGGCGTCCGTCCGCGTCGAGGTGCTGGACTTCGCCGCCCAGGGCGGGCCGGCGCGGCTGCCGGACGCCTCGGTCACCGTGCGGGAGGGCGGTGGATTCACCGCCACCGGCCCGCAGGGTGGCGTGCGCTGGCAGTTCGACGCCGCGGGGCGCCTGGAGCACCGGGAACTGCCGCTGACCGGCACCGACTTCTCGCTGCGCTTCACCGACGACGCCGTCCGTCCGATCCGGGTGACCGGCCCGGACGGGGCCCCTGTGCCCGGCGCCACGGTCAGCCCGGTGCGGGACGCCTCCGGCGCGCTGAGCGAGCTGACCGTGCGCGTGCCCGTGCCGGGCCCCGACGGCCTCGCCGCGGTGTGGCGCTTCGAACCCGGCGGTCTGGCCCATGCGCGGGAGCTGCCGCTCACGCTGCCGGGCCTGGACGGTCCGTCCGGTCTGGGGGTCAGGATGACAACCGCCCCCGGCTCGGGCGGCACCACGACCAGGGTGCTGGAGCTGACCGGTCCGCGGAACCTCACCGACTCCTTCCGGCTCGACCCCGTGGGCGGAACGCTCTCCGGACGGCTGCCGCAAGGTTTCACGGTCACCGACACGAGCACGGGTGCCCGCTTCCACTTCGACGCCGACGGCCGCCTCGCGCTGCGCGACCTGCCCGCCCATGACAGCTCAGGCTTCCTTCGCATCACCGAGGGGGCCGAGCCGGACACCCCGCCCGTACGACTCGACGAGCTCGGCGACCTCGGAAGCCCCCGGGGCTTCGGCGACGACCTGAGCCCGCGGCGACGAACGCTCGTCGACGACCTCTGGAACGACCTGACCGGGGACATACGGCCCCTTTCTCCCGAGGAACTCAACCGCGTCCTGGGCGCCGGCTCACCCCACGTCGAACCCCTGCGCCTCGACCCCCCGCACCTCGACACATCGCACGTCGACTCCCCCCGCACCGACTCCCTCTCGGACGTCAGCGACCTGTCGGACACCGAGCTGGACGACCTCCGAGCGCGCCTCGACAACGTCAGACAGATGAACGACGAGCCCCCGATCACGAACGAGCCGTTCCACATCCCGTTGTCCGGCGTGGACGACCTGGCGGACCTCGACCTACGGGTCTCGCGCCTCCCGGCGACCGACGAGGCGCCCCAGGGCGCGTACCGGCTCGAACTCACCGGCCGTACCTCCGGCGCGACCGGGCCGGTCCGCGCCTCCGACTTCACGGTCGAACTGCTGGACGACAGCGGCCGTTTCGCAGTCGTCGATCCGACCGGCGGCACCCGCTTCACGTTCGCTCCGGACGGCAGCTTCCTCGGGCGGCAGGCCGCGCTCCCCTACGACGGGTTGCCGCAGGGGATGCGACTCAACGTGACGACCACCCCCTTGGGGGACGGCACCAGGCGGATCGCGGTCGATGTGATCGGTCCTCCCGGCACCACCGGCTCCATCCGGTTCACCGGAGTGGACGGCGCGCTGTCCGAGCGGCTGCCCGGCGGCTTCACCCTGACCGACACCGTCACCGGCTCACGTTTCCACTTCGACGACACCGGCCGTCTCGCCTTCCGCGATCTGCCCGATCCGGGGGGCTCAGGCTTCCTCCGCTTCACCGAGGGGGCCGGGCCGAACACCCCGCCCGTACGGCTCGACGAGCTCGGCGATCTCGGAGGTACCGGCGACCTCGGCGACCTCGGCGGCAACCCGGGCGAACGCTTCCCGCTCGGCTCCGCCCCGGGGCACGAGGCTCTGAACGGCGCGTTGAGCAACGCCGAGCTCGCCCGCATCTTCGAGCGCACGCTCGACGAGGCCTCGGGCCTGCGCAGGGTCCCGGAGGGCGACCCGGTCGACCTGTCGGGCATCGCCGGTGCCCTGGACTTCCTGCACGCCGCTCCCGACTCGCATGCCTTCCAGGGGCTGGACCTGACCGGTGTACAGCGGCTGGCGGACGAGGCCACGGCGTCGCTCGACCGGTTCGGGCTTCGCCCGGACCTGCTCGCCGGACAGCTGCGGGAGATGACCGGACAGGCCCGGCTGGGGCTGCGGCGAGGGGCCGTCGGCGCGCTCGACAGGTATCTGGACCTGCCGCTCGCGACCCGCCTGGAAGACCTGCGGTCCACGACACCCACGGGCCGCGTCCTCGGCGACTTCACGGTCACGCCGACCCCGCACGCCGGCCCCGGCGGCAGCCGCCACACCGTGCGTCACGACCCGTCCGACCTGACACTGGGCTTCGACGCGAACCGCTCGCTGGTCCACCAGGAGGTCGTCCTGCGGGGCGGGCCGGCCGACGTGGACGGGCTGAAGCTGGGGATCACCGGCCGCTCGGTGGACGGCGGGCCCTGGACCCCGACGACGGTCGACTTCGTGGGCGCCCGCCCCGCCGACGACCTCTTCTCCGTCTCCCCCAGCACCGAACTGCGAGGCGGGCTCGCCCTCACCGATACGGCCGGCACCACCCGCTGGCACTACGGCCCGGAGGGCGTGCACGCCTTCCGGGACGTCGACCTGCCCGGCGACCGGGGCGTCCTGCGCTTCGAGGCCGGCGGCGCACCCCAGGTGCTGGACTCGACGGGCCGCCCTCTCCCCGGTTTCCGTGCGGAGACGCTCGGCAACGGCGACGTCGCCCTCGTCCCCACCGTGAAGGGCGCCCAGCCGATGGAGCGGGCGGTGTTCGACCCGGCGGGCAAGCTGGTGGAGGAGACCGTCGCCGTGCGGGTCAAGGGCGGCAAGGTCAACGGCCAACTGTGGAAGATCGACCACGCGGGCGGCACGGCCGTACGGCTCGACGATGCGGGGACCCCCCTCACCGGTCGCTTCGACACCGCGAAGGTGGAGAAGTCCGCCACCGGTCAGTACAAGCTGATCGGCGAGGGCAAGGTGACGCTGTTCGAGCGTGAGGTGCTCGGCAACGGGCATGTCCTCCACCTCGACCTGGACCGGTTCGGGCGGGCGCGCTGGACGGAGTTCGACGAGGCCGGCAACAGGCTGCGCGCCGGGGAGCGGATCTTCGACGGCGACCGCCGCACGTACCACGACACGCTCCCCTACCGCTGGGCCCCGGTGGACGTCCTCGATGTGCGCACCTACACCAAGGCCCTCGACGGCGGTCTGATCCGGGCGGAGAAGAACACCGAGGGCAGCTGGGTCTGGACGCGGTTCGACAAGGACGGCACCGAGGTGCTGCACGGCTCCCGCGACTGGTCGTGGACCAGGATCGGCTACAAGGACACCTATCTCGACCCGGCCACCGGGGAGCGTGCCGTGGCCCAGCGGCGGGGCGACGTCTGGCCGTTGAACGGCTACCACGGCTCCCGCCAGTACCTGGAGCATCCGCTGCTGTCCGGCCCCGCGCCCGGTGGAATGCGGACCAACCCGGTGCTGCACACCGCCGTCGGCCCCAACAACAAGCCGATCGACTTCATCGACGAACTCACCGAGGAAATGGCGCAGTTGGCGGACGGCGGCACCCTGCACGTCGCCCGGATCTCCGACCAGCGTCTGCCGGCGGCCGTCTGGTACCCACGTGCGGGCCACGGCCGGTTCGACGGGTTCTTCCGGAACTTCGTCACCGGCGACTCCATGTTCCAGGTGTCCACGTGGACGGAGACCGCCGCCGACGGCGCCAAGCTGCGGGGGGTCCGGCTGGTCGCGCACGCCGGCCGCGGCTGGCAGGACATCGACCAGTTCGGCCGGGTGGTCCGCGAGACCCGCACCCTGGAGAACGGCAATGTCGTCGAGGTGGGCCGCAGCGCCACCGACCCCAAGCAGTGGGCCCCGGCCCCGAAGTGGAACGGCACGGCCCACGCGTACGAGCTGCCCTGGCTGGACACCAAGAGCGGTACGACCGGCACCCGGTACGTCTCGGCCGACGGCGGCTTCGTGGACGTGTTCAAGGACGCGGACGGCAACGAGCTGCTGTCCCTGCGCTCCCAGGGCACCGGGGTGCGCGAGTACCTCGCCGAGAACCCGGCGCGCGGCATCGGCGCCGACGACGTGTCCGGGGTGTGGGTCGACAAGAACACCCAGCTCCAGACGACGGGCCGCCGCGATCACTGGGGCGAGCTGTACGTCGAGTCGCACGGCGACCCCCGCAAGGACCACTGGACGTGGACGGCCACCGGGCCGGACGGGCAGGTCACGGAGGGTGTCCGCATCCAGAACCGGGGCTCCCTGGTGCACACCAGCACCTGGGACGACTCGTTCATCGACTTCGAGCGGCTGCCCGGCGGCGGTCGCGGCGACGCCGTACGTGAGCGCAACGCCACCGGCGACGGCTCCCTCTGGGTCGACGCCACCCGCGAGTCCGACGGCACCTGGTCCTGGCGGAAGGTCGCCGCCGACGGGACGGTCGAGTCCCGGGGCGTCCGCACCTACCAGGACCTCGCCAAGGGCCGCTGGACCGACCACATCGGCACCGACGCCGTACGGTTCCGGGACGGCGGCCGGGTCCGCGAGTACGCGTACACGGTGAACGAGCGGGGCGCTCCGCCGCCCGTGGAGTCCGGGCGGATCTCCGTGCCCGACCTCCTCTCGCGCTCCGCGCGGCACTTCGAGCCGGATGTGTCGGCCACCGTGAACCGGGAGGTCTGGCAGGAGTTCGACATGGGCAAGGTGTTCCGCCGCCGGGATCCGGTGGAGGGGGTCGAGGGCCGCTTCCGGGAGTCGGAGCCGGTGTGGAACCAGTGGCGCGAGTACCAGGACGGCCGACTGGTGGCCCAGCGCACCATCACCGGCCGGGTCTGGGTCACCGACGCCTTCGGCCGCTGGTCCAACTTCGACATCGCCAAGCTGCCCGAGATCAGCAGCCTGCCCAAGGTCGGCGGCGACGTGGGCCTCGACGGGCACCGCAGCTGGCGGCTGGTCGGGCGCGAGGTCGACTTCCGCGGCTACACCACCGAGCTGCGCGGCTACAACCGTGAGTTCCGCGACGTGTTCCACGAGATCTGGACCGGCGTCGAGGACGGCTCCTCGGCCGCCATGCCGATGTGGCGGCACCAGCTCCGCAAGGCCGTCACCGACTTCACCATGGGCTACCTCATCGAGTTCGGCACCAGCTTCGCCGTGTCCGCGATCACCGCGGACATCGGCAACACGAAGTTCGACCCGATCACGGCCCTGCAGCGGGCGGCGCTCAACGGCGCGATCGGCGGCGGCATCCGCGTCGGCGTCAACGTCGCCTACGACACCACCCGCCTCGGCTACCTCAAGTACGGCCTGACCAACCTCGACCAGGGACAGGACTGGCACCGCCACCCCCTCGCCTCCAGCGACGACTGGGACGGCGAGTGGACCGTGTTCGAGAACCCCACCCGCTGGCGCTCCGGCTCCTACGACTTCTTCAACAACCTGGGCGTCGGTGTCCTCACCGGTTTCGTCAACAACGCCGTCAACGCGGCCGTGTTCGGGGTGAACGGCCAGAAGCGCACCGGCGTCGACGCGCTCGAAGCGGGTGCGTGGGGCGCTGCGAGCGGCGCCTTCGCGGGAGTCACCAGCGGTCTCCTGCGCTACAGCTGGCACGCTGCCGCCGGCTCCCGGGTCTTCCACCGCGGCGGCCCCGGCGAGCTGATCTGGCAGATCGCCGAGGCACTGGGCGCGGGCACCCTCAACTACAAACTCAACAACCAGGGCGCCGACATCCAGCCGTCGCGCGCGTTCCCGCCCGAGGCAAGCACCCCGCCGACGACGACCACCCGTACCGCCCTCACCACGCCGATCCCGGCACCCACACCTCCGCAGCCGCTCACCATCGACCCGGTCGCCCTGCCCGACGGAACGGAACTCCTGTGATCCCCACCGCCACCGTGCACCGGGTCGCCCCCAAGGGACGCGGCGCCCATCGCAGCATCGCCTCCGCCCTGCGCGCCGCCCGCGACGGCGACGAGATCCATGTCGCCCCCGGCGAGTACGTCGAACACCTGCTGATCGACCGCGCGGTGCTCCTGGTGCCGGAGGCGGGCGCGCGGCACGCCGTACGCCTGCTGGCGGCCTCCCCCGGCCGCCCGGTGCTGGAGGTCGCCGCCCGGGACGTACGCGTCGAGGACCTCGTCCTGGTCGGCCAGGACCCCGGGCTGCCCGCCGTGCTGGTGGACGCCGGGGATCTGGAGCTGGACGGCTGCGAGGTGTCCGGCGGCCGCGTCGAGGCGGGCGGGGACGCGTCGCTCGCCCTGACGGACTGCCGCGTCACGGGCGCCGAGCTGGCGGCCGTGCACCTCAACAGCACCGGGTCGGCGCGGCTGACCCGGGTCGTGGTCGAGGACGTCGAGGGCACCGGTGTCGTCGTCGGTTCCCGGGGCACCGCCGAGGCCGACGAGCTGACGGTACGACGGGTCGCCGGGTCCGGCCTCCGGGCCCGGGGCGGCGCCCGCGTGGCCCTGCGGGAGTGCCGGATCTCCGGCACCGGGCGCAGTGGGCTGCTGGTGGAGGACGACGCCTCCGTCACCGCGCGGGACTGCCGGGTGGCCGAGACGGCCGCCGAGGGCGTACGGGTGCTGGGCAGTTCGGCGCGGTCCACCCCGCCCTCCGGGGACCGGGAGTCCGGCGAGGGCGGTGTGGTGCTCGCCCGCTGCGAGGTGCTGCGCGCCGGCGGGGACGGGGTCGCCGTCTCCGGCGGCGGCGATGTGCTGTTGCTCGGCTGCCGGCTGCGGGACGGTTCGGGGCCCGGGGTGAGCGTGGAGGACGAGGGCCGCGCCGAGTTGGTGGACTGCCAGGTGGACGGGGCGCACGGCTCGGGTCTGGTGGCCCGGGGCACGGCCCGGCTGTCGGCCGAGGGCACCTCGGTGACGGGCAGCCGGGCGAACGGGCTGCTGGCGGGCGGCCGCTCCGAGGTGCGGGTGGACGCCGGCGACCTGACGGCGTGCTCGTTCAGCGCGGTGCACGCCTGCGACGACTCCCGGGTGACGCTCACCGCCTGCCGGATCGGCTCCTCCGCCGAACACGGCATCCGGGCCACCGACCGGGCCGGACTGACCGTCGAGGGCGGCCGGATCTCGGACTGCGGGCTGTCCGGGGTGCGGATCGACGGGGCCGCCGAGGCGCGGATGCGCGGGCTGTCCGTGGTGCGCGGCCGGGCCGGGATCACCACCGAGTCGTCCGGGACCGTGGTCCTGGAGGAGTGCGATGTCGTCGGCGTCGAACGGGCCGGGATCTCCTGCGGCACGGAGACGGCCCCGGTGCTGCGGGACTGCAGGATCAGCGGGACCGGCACGGCCGGCCTGGTCATCGGCGAGCGCGCCACCCCGAGCGTCGAGGGCTGCACGGTCCGGGACGCGAACGGCTCCGGCGTCGTCGTGGGCCCCCGCGCCGAACCCCGGATCCGGGCCGTGACGGTGGCCCGGACCGGCAAGAACAGTCTGTTCGTCGGCGAGAAGGCCCGCGGCACCTTCGAGGAGTGCGTCTTCAGCGGCGCGGGCACCGACGGCGCCGCCTTCCCCGCCCTGCACGTCTCGACGGGCGGGGCGCCCGTCCTGCGCGGCTGTCTGGTCCGCGACTGCGAGGAGGACGTGGCGCTGGAGAAGGGCGCCCGCCCGGTGTTCGACGACTGCGTCGCGCGGGACGTGAAGAACCCGTCCCTGCCGACCGGCGCCGAACAGGCCCTCTCCTCGGCCGGGGGCCCGGAGGCAGCGGGCTCGGGGACCACCGCACGGGAGACCGAGGCACCCGCCGAGGACACCCTCGACGACCTGCTCGCCGAACTCCAGGGTCTCGCCGGTCTGGAGCGCGTCAAGAACGACGTCTCGTCCCTGGTCAAACTGATGCAGATGGTCCGCCGCCGGGAGGAGATGGGCCTGGTCCCGCCCCCGCTCAGCCGCCACCTCGTCTTCACCGGCAACCCGGGCACCGGCAAGACCACCATCGCCCGCCTCTACGGCCGTATCCTCGCCGCCGTCGGACTGCTGGAGCGCGGCCACCTGGTCGAGGCCGACCGCTCCGCCCTGGTCGGCGAGTACGTCGGCCACACCGGTCCGAAGACCACCCGGGTCTTCCAGCAGGCCCGGGGCGGCGTGCTGTTCATCGACGAGGCGTACTCCCTCACCCAGTACGCCGGGTCCAACGACTTCGGTCAGGAGGCCGTCGCCACCTTGCTGAAGCTGATGGAGGACCACCGCGACGACGTGGTGGTCATCGTCGCCGGATACCTCAAGGAGATGGAGGTCTTCGTCCGTTCCAACCCCGGCCTGGCCTCCCGCTTCAACCGCACCCTGCTCTTCGACGACTACAGCGGCGCCGAACTGGTCAGCATCGTCGAACACCAGGCCGCCCAGCACCAGTACGAACTGACTCCGGACGCCCTCACGGCGCTCACCACGCGCTTCGACGCCATGCCCCGCGACCGCGGCTTCGGCAACGGCCGTACGGCACGCCAGTTGTTCCAGGCCATGACGGAACGCCAGGCGTACCGCGTCGCCGAACTCCCCGAGGCCTCGGAGGCCGACGTGATGACCCTCCGGCCGGAGGACATCCCCCAGACCCTCTAGCCGGGCCCCGTGAACGTCCGAGGCCAGTCCACCGACCGTTCCGGCGCCCCGACCGACCGCCCTCCCACCCATCCGTCCCCGCGCCCACCCGCACGGACCCACCCCTAAGGACCACCCGATGCCGCACTCACCCGACCGAAGCGACCGCAGGGACGGCGAGTTCGCCGACCTCTTCGCCCGCAGGACGCGCGTCCCGCTCCGCGGTTTCCTGCCCGGCCGCCGGGTGTGGAAGGCGATCGGTGGCTCCGCCGCCGCGGTCCTGGTGATCGCCGGCTCCGCCACGGCCGTGGCCGCCATCGACTGGAGCGGTGACCCGTCCGAGAAGGTGACCACGGCGGCCGACAAACCGGCCGACGAGCACTCCGTCCCCGGCGACACCAAGAAGGCGGCGGCGAACCCGTCGCCGACGGACCGGGCCGAGGACGGGAACAAGGGCAAGGACGACCCCGAGGTCGTCTACGTCCCGGTCAGCGGCGGAGCGGGTTCGGGCGGCGCGGCGGACTCGGCACCGGACACCGGCGCCCGGTCCGACACGGGCGGCACCACGGGCGACACCTCCGGCTCGACGGGCTCGACGGGCTCGACCGGCACGACCGGCACGACCGGCACCGAGGAGAAGCAGTCCACGACCACCCAGAACACCGACTCCGGGTCGACGTCCGGCTATCTGTGGGCGGACGGGAGCGTGGAGTCCGACTCGAACGAGTACTGGGACCAGAGCACCGTCACCGTCAGGTCGACCAAGCCGATCACCTCGCTCAAGGTCGTCGTCCGCGTCATCCAGACCGGCGGTGTGGCGAGCACGGGCGCCTGGTCCTCCCTGGGTGACAAGGTCGTGGTGGGCCAGAACGCCACCGCCGACCAGATCGGGTACGTCATCACGCTGAAGTCGGGTGTCACCCTCGACCCCGGCACCTATGTCTTCAAGGTCCAGTACGACCACGACCAGGGCCGACGCGACGCGGCCCGCGACCTCTACACCGTCACGACCGTCGCGAACGGTTCGGACGACGAGTACGTGTCCGGCCGCTTCTGAACCACAGCGACGGAGAGCCGCGGGGCTGGGCGCGCTCAGCCCGCCCAGCCCTGCTTCCGCAGCACCGAGGACACGTCGGGCGCCTGGTAGTGGTCCCCCTTGAGCACCTTGCCGTCCGCCCGGCGGGCGACCCGCCCGTCGGGGCCCAGCTTGGTCATGTTGGAGCGGTGGATCTCGGCGATCACCGCGTCCAGGTCGATGCCGTGGACGAGAGCGGTGCCGTACGCCACGTACACCACGTCGGCCAGTTCGTGGGCCAGCCGGTCGAGCGGCCCGTCGACCGCCACCTCGGCGACCTCGGCGGCCTCCTCGGCCAGCAGCTCGCCCCGGTGGGCGGCCAGCTCCGGCGAGACCTCGGTGGGGGTGTCGCGGACGTCGAGGCCGAAGGCGCGGTGGAACTCACGGACCAGGTGAGCGGGAGAGGAACTCATCCGACGACCCTACCGAGACCCCGCCGCCGGACCTGGCCCACGCAGACAGTTCTGTCCGTCTCGTACGGTCATGACGCCCAAGTCCGTCTCTGTCACGGATGTTTGACGCTACGTCAGCACAGGGGGGCGGTGGCGGAACCGGTGACTCCACTCCGTACGCTTCGTTGAGTCTTCACGTACCACCCCGAGCGATTGAGGACCCATCGTGAGCGTTCCCCCCACCTCCCCCAGCCATCGGGCCACGTCCCGGGTGACCCGCCGTACGGTGATCGGCGCGGCCGGCGCGGTCGCCGCCGGCGCCGTGATCACGCCGACCGTGATGGCCACGACCGGCGACTCCGGCACCGCGGCGTCCTCGGACACCGGCGCCGAGGGATCGGCCGCCGGCACGACGACCGAGACCTTCCCGAAGACCCGCAGCGAGGCCGCCACCGGCGAAGCGCCCGTCGAGGCGGCCTTCCCCATCGGTTATGTGGGCGTGCGCTGGGGCGGCACCGACGAGACCACCGGCGGCGGCATCCGGCTGCGGGACGCCGACGGCGGCCAGGGCACGTGGCAGTCCCTCGGCGACGGCGGCTGCTCCCTGGCCAACGGCGGCGGTGTGCTGCTCGCGGCCGACCAGGCCGCCGGGTACGAGCTCAAGGCGCCCGACGGCGCCACCGGGCTGCGCTCGCTCGCGCTCGACACCCTGCACGGCCCGGACCGCAAGGTGGCCGTCCCGTCCGACCCGACCCGCGTGCGGGGCGTCCAGTACCTGACGCGGGCCGCCTGGGGCGCCGACGAGTCGCTGCGGTTCAAGGCGGACGGCACGGAGAACAGCCCGACCGCGTTCTACCCGTTCCAGACGATCACCGTGCACCACACGGCCATGACCAACGACGACCCGGACCCGGCCGCGACGGTCCGCGCGATCTACCAGCTGCACGCCGTCACCAACGACTGGGGCGACATCGGCTACCACTTCCTCATCGACGAGGAGGGCCGCATCTACGAAGGCCGCTACTCCGGCGAGGACGGCCTGCCCGCGCACGACGCCGACGGCAAGGTGGTGACCGCCTTCCACGTCGGCGGCTTCAACTCCGGCAACCTCGGTATCGCCCTGCTGGGCACCTTCACCGAGCAGGGCCCCAAGGAGGCCGCCCGCGCCTCACTGACCCGACTGGTGAAGGTCCTGGTCCGCCAGCACGGCGTCGACCCCCAGGCCCGCGTGACCTACACCAACCCGGTCAACGGCACCCAGAAGGAGGTCGCGGAGATCAGCGGCCACCGGGACTGGATGGCGACCGAGTGCCCGGGCGAGGTCATGTACGGAGAGCTGGAGCGCCTGCGCACCGCGGTGGCCGCCGGTCGCTGACCACGACCGGTGGCAGTCGGCCGCTCACCACGACCGGTGGCAGTCGGCCGCTCACCACGACCGGTGGCAGTCGGCCGCTCACCACGACCGGTGGCAGTCGGCCGCTGACCACGTTCTGTGCCCCGGCCGCCGGACCCGCCCGGTGCGGGTCCGGCGTCGCCGAGGTCACGAGCTCGCACCGGATGGGTCCGACCCTGGCCGCCCGCTCTCTGACCTGGCAGGATTTCGTCGCATGGTCCAGGTACTCCCACGCATCGGCAGGCGGCACGCGCTGCTGGGCTCGGTGGCTTCGCTGGTGGTCCTCGGGCTGCTCGCGTGGTGGTTGTGGCCCAGCGAGAAGCCGCCGAGCGGGACGATCACGGTGACCACGGGAGCCGAGCGGGGCGTCTACCAGGAGTACGGCAGCCGGCTGCGCAACGCGCTCGCCGGGGACATGCCGGGGCTGCGGGTCCAGCTCATGCCGAGCAACGGTTCCCAGACGAACGTCCGCCGGGTGGCCACCGGGCAGGCGGACTTCGCCATCGCCGCGGCCGACGCCGTCCAGACGTACATCGACGAGGACCAGCCCGGCGCCGAGAAGCTGCGGGGCGTGGCCCGGCTGTACGACGACTACATACAGCTGGTGGTCCCGGCCGACTCGACCATCCAGAACGTCTCGGAGCTGAGGGGCAAGCGGGTCGCCGTCGGCCCCGAGGGCTCCGGCGTACGGCTGATCGCCGAACGTCTGCTGGCGGCGGACGGGCTGGACATCGACAAGGACATAGACGCCCGGCGCGACACCATCGGCACGAGCCCCGACGCCCTGCGCACCGGAAAGATCGACGCCTTCTTCTGGTCGGGCGGCCTGCCCACGAAGGGGCTGACGGACCTCGCGGAGAAGGAGCGGTACGACTTCCGGTTCGTCCCGATCCGCAGCGACCTGGTGACGAAGCTGCACGACCAGGGCGGGGTCTTCAGCCACTACCGGGCATCCGTCATGCCCGCCGACGCCTACCCGGCCATCCTCACGGGCCCGGTGCCCACCCTCACCGTGGCGAACCTGCTCATCACCCGCGCGGACATGGACCCCCGGCTCACCGAATGGCTGACCCGCGTCGTCCTCAAGAGCAGGGACAACATCGGCCAGCACGTCCACGCGGCTCAGGTGGTGGATCTGCGCACCGCGATCTACACGGACCCGCTGCGGCTGCACCAGGGCGCGAGGGCGTACTACCGGTCGGTGAAGCCGTAGCCCCGGAGGCCGCCTCAGGGGTCGGTGAAGCCGTAGCCCCGGAGGCCGCCTCAGCCACCGGGAGGGCCGCCTCAGCTACCGGGAGGGGCCTCCTCAGCCCACGGAGCGAGGCCTTCCAGCGGCCCGGAGGGGTCCAGCGGGCCGGAGGGGCAGCGGGGCCGGAGGGACCTTTCCAGCGGCCCGCCGACGCCTTCCCGGCGGCCTCTCGCCCCTGCTCTGCTCGGACCACTCAGGCGGGCGGACGCGACCGGGGCACCGTCACCGTGACCCGCAGCCCGTGCGGCTCGTGGTGGGCGTAGGCGATGGAGCCGCCGCCCGCCGCGATCAGCGCCCGGGAGATGGAGAGGCCGAGACCCGAACCCTTGATGTTCTGGTGTGCGGTACTGCGCCAGAAGCGGTCGCCGACGCGCTCCAGCTCCTCGTCGCTGAGGCCGGGCCCGCCGTCGGTGACGACGACCGTGGAGGTCTCGCCGTTCGAGGTGACCCTGACCTCGACCCGCTCCCCGGCGGGCGTGAACTTCAGCGCGTTGTCGATCACCGCGTCCAGGGCGCTGGACAGGGCGATGGGATCGGCCCAGGCGGTGGTGGCCGGGCAGGTGCCGGCCAGCGACACCCCCTTGTCGTCGGCCAGCGGCGACCAGGACGCGACGCGCTCGGCGGTCAGCTCACCCACGTCGATGAGCCGCAGATCGGACTCCGCGTGCTCGGCGAGCGCCAGATCGAGCAGATCGTCGAGGACCGACGCGAGCCGCTTGCCCTCGGTGCGCACGGAGGCGATCTCCTCGTTGCCCTCGGGCAGTTCGAGCGCGAGGAGGTCGATACGGAGCAGCAACGCGGCCAGCGGGTTGCGGAGTTGGTGCGAGGCGTCGGCGACGAAGGCGCGCTGTTGCTCCAACACGTCCTCGACGTTGTCCGCCATCTCGTTGAACGACCGTGCCAGCCGCCTCAGTTCGGGCGGCCCGCTGGCCACCGCGACCCGTGACTTGAGGCGCCCGGAGGCGATGGCGTGGGTCGTGACGTCGAGGACGCGAACGGGCTTGAGGACCCATCCCGTCAGCCGCAGCGCGGCGCCGACGGCGAGGAGCATCGCGGCGCTCTCGCCCGCGGCGATGATCAGCCAGCCGCGCAGGATCTTGGAGCGCATCTGGTCGGTGGGCGAGTCGGTGACGACGGCCGCGACGACGTCACCGTCGTGAATGACGGGGGACGCGACGACGAGCCGGCCCTCCTGCCAGGGCCACACCTGTTTCGGGTCGTGCGGACGGCGCCCCAGCAGCGCCTCCTCGAAGGCGGCGAGCCCCTCCCCCTCGGTGGGCCGGCCCCACTCCTGGGGGGCGTTGGCCATGGCCGACTGGCTCTTCTCCCGGTAGAAGACGCCGGCCTTGATGCCGTACACCCGGTAGTACTGCTCCAGCTCCCGCTGGAGGGTCTCGCCGCGGCCGTCCGTGGTGTCCACGCGGGATCCGCTCGGGCGTTCGGTGACGAACTGGGCGAGGGCCGCGAAGCGCGCCGTGTCGTCGATGCGGTCGACGACCACCTCCTGCTGGCGCGCCGCCGCGAGGCTCACCGCCAGCGGGATGCCGAGGGCCAGCAGCACGGCGGCCATCAGGACGATGAGCAGCGGAAGAAGACGAGTGCGCACGCGGGCACGCTACGGCGTCGGGGCGACCAGCCGGTAGCCGACCCCGCGCACCGTCTCGATCAGGGCGGGCATCCGCAGCTTGGACCGCAGGGAGGCCACGTGCACTTCCAGGGTGCGTCCGGTCCCTTCCCAACTGGTCCGCCACACCTCGCTGATGATCTGCTCCCGGCGGAAGACGACCCCGGGCCGCTGGGCCAGCAGCGCGAGCAGATCGAACTCCTTGCGGGTCAGCTGGACGACCGAGCCGTCCACGCTGACCTGCCGGGTGGGCAGCTCGATGAGCACGGACCCGAGCCGCAGCCCGCTGCCGCCGGGGGCCGCGGCCTCGTCGGGGGCCCGTCGGCGGGCGACGGCGTGGATACGGGCGAGCAGCTCGCCGGTGTCGTAGGGCTTGACCACGTAGTCGTCGGCGCCCAGGTTGAGGCCGTGGATCCGGGACCGTACGTCGGAGCGGGCCGTCACCATGATCACCGGGGTGCTGGTGCGCTTGCGGATCTTGCCGCAGACCTCGTAGCCGTCCTGGTCGGGCAGGCCGAGGTCGAGCAGGACGACCCCGTAGCCGTTGCCCTCCGGGACGAGCGCCTGGAGGGCCTCCTCGCCGCTGCGGGCGTGGGTGACGTCGAAGCCGTGGCGGGCCAGGACCGCGGACAGCGCGGCGGCGACGTGGTTGTCGTCCTCGACGAGGAGCAGCCTCATTCCGGCCCCTTCCTGCTCGGCGGGTCATGCGTTTCGGTCATGTGTGCGTCTCGGCTGGCACACATTACGCGGATTCGCATCCCGGGCACGCGCGTATCGGCCCCTTCGCAGTCACACTGATGAGGGAGGACGCCGTCAAGGCCGAACGGGTTCCGAGCGGGTTCCGTTATCCAGCCGAAACTCCTCGCACGGAGCCGTCACGTGCAGTGTCCGTCCGGCTACCAGATCGTTATGCTCAATTCTCGCTCAGATGTAATGACGCTGGTCGTCGCCGGTCACTACTGTCCTCCGAAACCGAGGAAGACGGAGCCCAAAGCGATGACCGAAGTTTCGGTGGTCAAGGACGCGGTGCCCGCGGCCGACGACCTGGTCGTCCTGAAGAGCGTCAACAAGCACTTCGGCGCGTTGCACGTACTCCAGGACATCGATCTGACGATCACCAGGGGCGAGGTCGTCGTGGTGATCGGACCCTCCGGGTCCGGTAAGTCCACCCTGTGCCGCACCATCAACCGGCTGGAGTCGATCGACTCCGGCGACATCTCGATCGACGGCAAGCCGCTGCCCGCGGAGGGCAAGGCACTCGCACGACTGCGGGCCGACGTCGGCATGGTGTTCCAGTCGTTCAACCTCTTCGCGCACAAGACCGTGCTCGAGAACGTGATGCTGGGGCAGCTCAAGGTCCGCAAGACCGACAAGAAGCAGGCCGAGGAGAAGGCACGGAGCCTGCTCGACCGGGTCGGCGTGGGTACCCAGGCGGACAAGTACCCCGCGCAGCTCTCGGGAGGTCAGCAGCAGCGTGTCGCGATCGCGCGGGCGCTGGCCATGGACCCCAAGGTCATGCTCTTCGACGAGCCGACCTCGGCACTCGACCCCGAGATGATCAACGAGGTCCTGGAAGTCATGCAGCAACTGGCTCGCGACGGCATGACCATGGTCGTGGTCACCCACGAGATGGGCTTCGCCCGTTCGGCCGCCAACCGGGTGGTCTTCATGGCGGACGGCCGCATCGTCGAAGAGGCTGTGCCGGACCAGTTCTTCAGCAACCCCCGCAGCGACCGGGCCAAGGACTTCCTGTCGAAGATCCTGCACCACTGACGGCCCTGCCGACGCCTCATCCGGCCCCGGCACCCGCACCATGACGGTCCGCATCTCTTCACCACGCAAAGGATGTTCACCATGAAGCTCCGTAAGGCCTCCGCCGCAGCAGCAGCCGCCCTCGTCCTCGCCCTCACGGCCACCGCTTGTGGCGGTGACAACGGCGACGACAACGGTTCGGACACCGGCTCCGGCTCCGGTGGCGGCGACAAGATCAAGATCGGTATCAAGTACGACCAGCCGGGTCTCGGTCTGAAGGAGCCCGACGGCACCTTCTCCGGCTTCGACGTCGACGTGGCGACGTACGTGGCCAAGGAACTCGGTTACGAGCCCAAGCAGATCGAGTTCGTCGAGACCAAGAGCGCCGACCGCGAGAACGCGCTGGCCCGCGGCGACGTCAAGTTCATCGCGGCCACCTACTCGATCAACGACGAGCGCGCGAAGCTCGTCGACTTCGCCGGCCCGTACCTGCTGGCCCACCAGGACCTGCTGGTCAAGGCGGACTCGGACATCGCCAAGGGCACGGACCTCAACGGCAAGACCCTCTGCTCGGTGACCGGCTCCACCTCGGCGGAGAACGTCAAGAAGGACATCGCTCCGAAGGCCCAGTTGAAGGAGTACGGCGGCTACTCGGAGTGCATCGCCGGCCTGCAGAGCGGTGCCGTGGACGCCGTCACCACCGACGACTCGATCCTCGCGGGCTTCGCCTCGCAGGAGAACTACAAGGGTCAGTTCAAGCTCGCGGGCCTGAAGCTCAGCAACGAGAACTACGGCATCGGCGTCAAGAAGGGCGACACCGCGACCGTGGACAAGATCAACGCCGCCCTGGAGAAGATGGTCAGCGACGGCGCCTGGGAGACCGCGGTCAAGGAGAACTTCGGCCCGGCCGACTACAAGAACGAGCCCGCCCCGAAGATCGGCGACATCGTCAAGTAAGCGGGTACCCGCACCCAGCGCGGGTCTCGTAGTCGCGCCGCCGCCCGCCGCAGAGCGCGGTAGAGGCGGCGGCGCGCTGCGCCTGCCTCGTACGCCACACACCCGGAAGCGCGGGAGACAGTGTTCGACTTCCTTTCAAACTACGACGACCCGAGCTTCTTGGGTGCGTTCTGGATGACGGTCAAACTCACCGTCCTCTCAGCCATCGGCTCTCTGATCTGGGGCACCCTGCTGGCCGCCATGCGTGTCAGCCCCGTCCCCCTGATGCGCGGCTTCGGCGCCATCTACGTGAACGTCGTGCGGAACATTCCGCTGACCGTCATCATCGTCTTCACCTCGCTCGGCCTCGCCGACATCTTCCGCGTGACGATGGGTGCGGGCAACGACGTCAAGCTCACGGCCTTTCGACTGGCCATCCTCGGTTTCGTGGCCTACACCGCGGCATTCGTCTGCGAGGCGCTGCGCTCCGGCATCAACACGGTGCCCGTGGGCCAGGCCGAGGCGGCACGCGCCATCGGGCTGAGCTTCAGCCAGGTCCTGGGGCTCATCGTGCTGCCGCAGGCGTTCCGCGCCGTCATCGGCCCGCTGGCCAACGTACTGATCGCGCTCACCAAGAACACGACGGTAGCCGCCGCGATCGGTGTGGCGGAGGCCGCATACCTCATGAAGGGCATGATCGAGAAGGAGGCGCAGACCCTGCTCATCGGCGCCATCTTCGCCTTCGGGTTCGTGGTTCTGACCCTGCCCACCGGTCTGATCCTCGGCTGGCTGAGCAAGCGACTGGCGGTGAAGCGATGAGTTCCGTCCTCTACGACGCCCCCGGCCCCCGGGCCAAACGGCGCAATGTGATCTTCACGGTGGTGTTCTTCGTCCTGCTGGCCCTCCTCGCCTGGTGGCTCTGGCGAGCACTGGACAGCAGGAACCAGCTGGAGTGGAAGCTCTGGAAGCCGTTCGTCACCTCCGAGGCCTGGACGACGTATCTGCTGCCTGGTCTCGCCAACACGCTCAAGGCTGCGGCGCTCGCCATGGTGATCGCCCTTCCCCTCGGTGCGCTCTTCGGCATCGCGCGCCTCTCCGACCACCGGTGGGTCCGCATTCCGGCCGGAGCGGTGGTCGAGTTCTTCCGGGCCATCCCCGTCCTGCTGCTGATGCTGTTCGCCAACGAGTTCTTCGCGCGCTCGACTGGCGTCAGCACCGAGGACCGACCGATGTACGCGGTCGTCACCGGTCTGGTGCTCTACAACGCCTCGGTGCTCGCCGAGGTCGTACGCGCCGGCATCCTCGCCCTCCCCAAGGGCCAGACGGAGGCCGCTCAGGCGATCGGCCTGCGCAAGGGTCAGACGATGGGCAGCATCCTGCTGCCGCAGGCCGTCACCGTGATGCTGCCTGCCATCGTCAGTCAGCTCGTGGTCATCGTGAAGGACACCGCGCTCGGCGGCGTGATGATCGGCTTCACCGAACTGCTCAACGGCCGCGCGACACTGGCCGCGTTCTACGCCAACGTCGTGCCCAGCTTCGTCATCGTCGCGATCATCTACATCGTCCTGAACTTCATCATCACCAGCTTCGCGAGCTGGCTGGAGGGCAGGCTGCGGCGGGGCAAGAAGTCGACCGGTGCGGTCCTCGGCCCCGCGGCGATCGAGGGCACTGCGGCGGCCGGCGCGGGTGGCGCCATCGGCGGTGTCGGTGCCATCGGCATCGGGGACGCAGGCGGCGGAGGCGGCGGAGACTCCGGCAACTGACAGAAGGTCAGGTGGCATCCTCCCAGGGTGCCCCCCGAATCGCTCTCCGGAGGGCAGTGGCATGATCGCCACTGCCCTCCGTCACTTGACGCAAGCACCGGCAATGGGTTGCATACGTTCTGTGATCGTGCACCCTGCTCCAACTTCCTGTTCACCCACGTCCGCCGGGACGTCACGTCGGGCAGGGGGCACCGCGCCGTGGATCCGGTGATCATCGTCGGTGCGGGGCCCGTGGGGCTCACGCTCGCCCTGGCGCTGGCGCGCCAGGAGGTGCCGTCCGTGGTCCTCGACGAGGGACCGGGGAAGGACGAGCAGCGGCTCGCGCGGACGGTGGTCCTGAACGAGGACACCGCCGCCCTGCTGGAACGGTTGTCCGGCGCCCCCCTCTCCCGGGTGGGCTTCCGCTGGGCCGGATGGCGGTCGATGCGACGCAAGCAGGTGATGCGTCAGGTCCGATTCGTGGAAGCCGACTTCGAGGAGCCGGGCCTCTCGCCCGGGGAGGGCGCGAAGGGTGCCCGCGGTGGCCACGACGCCGTCGTGGAAGGTTCCACCGACCTCCCCCCGCTCCACATCGCCCAGCACGTCCTGACCGCGGCCCTGCGCGAGGCCATCGCCGGTGAGCGGCTCGTCAAGATCGCCGTGGAGAGCCGGCTCGACGCGCTGGAGCAGGAGAAGTCCGGCGTCACGGCCCACACCCGCGGCCCCAAGAGCACCTGGTGGCGCGGCAGTTACCTGGTGGGGTGCGACGGCCCCCGCTCGACGGTCCGCAAGCTCCAGGACATCCGCTTCCCCGGCCGGACGGCGGTGGAACGTCACGCGGTGGCGGCGCTCCGCGCGGAACTCCCCTGGCCGGGCGAAGCGTTGCTGCACCGCATGCCACCGTGGCGCACGGCGGGCCCGTCCGGCGGGGAGATCGCCGCACGGCCCCTCGACGAGGGTGTCTGGCGCCTCGACTGGCTCCTGCCCCCGGGCAAGGACCTCGTGACGCCCGAGCTCCTCGTGACCCGCGTCCGTGAGACCCTCGCCGGCTGGACGGGCGGCTCGACCCCGCCGTACGACCTGCTGGACACCGGCGTCCACACCGTGCACCACCGGCTCGCCCGGCGGTGGCGGGTGGGCCGGGTCTTCCTCGCCGGGGACGCCGCGCACCTGCTCGGGGCGCTCGGCACCCAGGGTCTCGACGAGGGCCTGCGGGACGCCGACAACCTCGCCTGGAAACTGGCCCTGGCCTGGCACCACGGCCCCCACGAGACCCTCCTCGACAGCTACCAGACGGAACGGCGCGCGGTCGTCGCCGCCCGGCTGCGCGCCGCCGACCAGGTGCTGCCGCTGCTGCGCGGCGGCAAGGGGCTGCGGTCGTACGTCCCCGGCTCGGCCCGGGGACACGACGCGCTGCTGGCCGACGGGCACCTGGGGCGCGGGGCACTGGGTGCGCCGGGGGCGTACTCCGACTCCCCGCTCATGCCTCCGCGCGCCGCTGCGGAGACCCCGGTCGACACAGCGCCGGGCACCCAGGTCGTTGATGTGGAGGTGACGGCGGAGGACGGCTCCTTCGTACCGCTGCGGGACCGGCTCGGACGCGGGGCACTGCTGGTCGTGCTGGTCGCGCCGGGCACCGGGGTGTGGGAGCGCAAGCACTGGATGAGCGCCGGGATCATGCCCCGTCTCGCCGCCGCCGTCTCGGCCCTGCCGCGGCCCGCCGAGTTGCTGGTCGCCGAGGCCTACCCGGGCGCGGGTGCCCACACCGTCCTCCTCGTCCGCCCCGACGGCTACCTCGTCACGGCCATGAGCGGCGTACGCCCCGCCGACCTGTACGCGGCCGCGGAAGCGACACTGGGCGGGGCGAAGCAACAGCCCGAGCCCAGCGACGCGGCCACGAGCGCGCGTTGAGATGCCCTCGTAGCGCCCTCGTCCTTCGTCGACCGCCGTCACTGTGTGTCCACATAGTGACGGTGAGTTGACCGTCCAGCCCGGTCGTGGTGTACTCCGGTCCGTGACCGACACCTCTACGCGCCTGTGGCGGAGGGTCCATATGGACCTCGTCCGCTACGCGGGCTGCGTGTGTCGTCCGTCCTGCTGACTTCGCATCCCTCTTCTTTCGCGCGCCACCCGTATGCGGCCGCGCGCTCCCGAGCGAACGCACATTCAGGACGGTACCCGTGTCTGTGTCCCCCGTTGTTCCCCCTACTTCCGCTCCGGCCGTCTCCGCCCCCACGCAGGCGGAACTGCTCGACTTCGCGCGTCGCGCCGCCGCCGACGCCGAGCTGATCGCGTCCCTCCCGCTCGACCCCGAGGGCCGTACCTGGGTACGGCTCGAAGGTCCCGGCGGCAGCGAGGCCTGGCTGATCGGGTGGCCGCCCGGCACGGGGACCGGCTGGCACGACCACGCCGACTCGGTGGGCGCCTTCGTCACGGCGGCGGGCGAACTCAAGGAGTACTCTCTCGCCGCCCGGCTGCCCACCGACGGCTGGAAGACCCTCGAACTCAACGAAGGCGTCGACCGCGAGCGGCAGTTGTCCGCCGGCAAGGGCCGCTCCTTCGGACGCCACCATGTCCACGAGGTGCTCAACGAGTCCCACGAGGAGCACGCGATCTCCGTCCACGCCTACTACCCGCCCCTCCCCCGCATCCGCCGCTTCAGCCGCACGGGACAGGTGCTGCGCCTGGAACACGTCGAGCGCCCATCTGACTGGCAGTGAGTCCGGGGGCCGACTGGCGGTGAGCCCCAGGGCCCGAGCGGCCCGGGCTCGCTCCCCCTCGCTTCAACCCCAGCCCTCAGTACCCCTCGTCCTCCAGCCCCTCCGTCTCCTCCCCCTCCTCCTCCAGCGCCTGCCTGACCACTCGCAGGGCCATTCCCTCGGGGTAGCCCTTGCGGGCGAGCATGCCGGCGAGGCGACGGAGGCGTTTGTCGCGATCGAGGCCTCGAGTGGCGCGCAGCTTGCGCGCGACGAGCTCGCGCGCGGTGGTCTCCTCCTGCTCCGAGTCGAGCTGGGAGACGGCCTCGTCGATCAGTGCCGAGTCGACACCCTTGGTACGCAGCTCCCTGGCGAGAGCCCGTCGCGCCAGGCCCCGACCGTGATGCCGGGACTCCACCCAGGCGTCGGCGAACGCGCTGTCGTTGATCAGTCCGACCTCCTCGAACCTCGACAGCACCTCGTCCGCCACATCCTCGGGGATCTCCCGTTTCTGCAGGGCGTCCGCGAGTTGCTTACGAGTGCGCGGGGTCCCGGTGAGCAGGCGCAGGCAGATCGCGCGCGCCCGCTCAGCCGGGTCCCCTGAGGACTCCCCTTCCTCGGCCCTCGACGAGAAAGACGAACCCCCGTCCTGTGGTCCCCCGTCGTCCGGGCCGTCGCCCGATTCCCCGAAGCCGCGCCGCCGACCGCTTCGAGCGCCACGCCGGCCACGTGCGTCGCCGCCCGCACCGCGCGAGGTGCCGCCGCCACGCCGACGGCTGCCGACGGCCGCGCCCTCACCGGAGGGCGAGCTGTCCTCCCGCCGTGCGACGTCACCGTCACCGCCGTCGCCGTACGGTCGGAACCCCTCGTCCCCGCGCCCGCGTCCGTCCGCGCCGAATCCCCCGGTGCCCCCGTCGTTACCCCCGCGCTCCCGGCTCTCGGAAGCACTGGGATACGCGTACTCGCCCCAGTCCGTTCTGCGCGTCACGGACTAGCTCTTCGCCGCCGCGGCCCTGGTCTTGGTGGCCTTGGCAGCCGGAACGGGCACCGTCTTCGCGGCGTCGTCCGCGGTGGCCGGATCCGAGACCGCCGCGTCCGCGCCCGGCTCGGCGGTGGGCTCCTCGGGCCGGACGCCGACGCCCAGCTTCTCCTTGATCTTCTTCTCGATCTCGTTGGCGAGATCGGGGTTGTCCTTCAGGAAGTTACGGGCGTTCTCCTTGCCCTGGCCGAGCTGGTCGCCCTCGTACGTGTACCAGGCGCCGGCCTTGCGCACGAAGCCGTGCTCCACGCCCATGTCGATCAGACCGCCCTCACGGCTGATGCCCTGGCCGTAGAGGATGTCGAACTCAGCCTGCTTGAAGGGCGGCGCGACCTTGTTCTTGACGACCTTGACGCGAGTGCGGTTGCCGACCGCGTCCGTGCCGTCCTTGAGGGTCTCGATGCGGCGGATATCGAGTCGCACCGAGGCGTAGAACTTCAGCGCCCGGCCACCGGTCGTGGTCTCCGGGGAGCCGAACATCACGCCGATCTTCTCGCGGAGCTGGTTGATGAAGATGGCGGTGGTCTTGGACTGGTTGAGCGCGCTGGTGATCTTCCGCAGGGCCTGGCTCATCAGCCGGGCCTGCAGACCGACGTGGCTGTCGCCCATCTCACCCTCGATCTCCGCGCGCGGGACGAGGGCTGCGACGGAGTCGATGACGATGAGGTCCAGGGCACCGGAGCGGACCAGCATGTCCACGATCTCCAGGGCCTGCTCGCCGTTGTCCGGCTGGGACAGGATCAGGTTGTCGATGTCGACGCCGAGCTTCTTCGCGTACTCGGGGTCGAGGGCGTGCTCGGCGTCCACGAAGGCGACCTGGCCGCCGGCCTTCTGGGCGTTCGCCACCGCGTGCAGCGTCAGGGTCGTCTTACCGGAGGACTCCGGTCCGTACACCTCCACCACACGGCCACGCGGCAGGCCGCCGACGCCGAGGGCCACGTCGAGCGCGGTCGACCCGGTCGGGATGACCTCGATGGGCTCCTTGGACCGGTCGCCCATGCGCATGACCGCGCCCTTGCCGAATTGTCGTTCAATCTGTGCGAGCGCGGCGTCGAGCGCCTTCTCGCGGTCGGTTCCTGCCATGGGTTCCACCCGGTTTGCTTGAGTCGATCGCTTCACGTGAAAGACGCTAACGCCTGCCACTGACAATGGGGCCCTACGCCCGCCCGGCCTGTGGATAACTCGGGCACTTCTCCACGAAAACCCTGTCGAACTCCCGTCGACAGCCGCGCCGGAGCCTCCATAAGAATAGATGTTCGATTTTAGTGTCAAGCGACACCACGAGCCGTCCGGAGGGCATTCCTCCTGTCGTTGCCGATGCGCCTGCCCGTGCGGCCGCCCCGGGCCGGTGGCGCCCGGTGACGGCGGAACAGCGCGAAACGGCCCGGGGGGCCGCGCCCTACGGAGTGCCGCGCTCCGGCCCGGCGCCGCTCTCGGGACCGGCGCCGCTCTCGGGGCCGTCATCGCCCCCGGCGTCGTCTCCGGCGTCGTCCGTCGGTCGGCTCGTCGGCTGCTGCCGGTCCGCCTTCTCCTCCAACCTCCTGCGCAGGCGCGCGACGGGGTTGCGTGAGCCGCGTCTGCGGTGACCGTGCACGCGGGGGTCGTCCGTGACGTCGTACCGCTTCACGTACGCCCCGAGGAAGGCCTGCAGGGTGGCGATGGCCGGAATGGCGATGAGCGCGCCGACGGCCCCGAGGAGGGCGGTACCCGCGATGACCGACCCGAAGGCGACGGCCGGGTGGATGTCCACGGTCTTGGCGGTCAGCTTGGGCTGCAGCACGTAGTTCTCGAACTGCTGGTAGAGGACCACGAAGACGAGGACCCACAACGCGTACCACGGGTTGACCGTGAAGGCGATCAGCATCGGCAGGGCACCCGCCAGGTAGGTGCCGATGGTGGGGATGAACTGCGAGACCAGGCCGACCCAGACCGCGAGCGCGGGTGCGTAGGGCACGTCGAGGTACTCCAGCAGGACGTAGTGCGCCGCGCCGGAGATCAGCGCCATCAGCCCGCGCGAGTAGAGATAGCCGCCGGTCTTGTCCACGGCGATCTCCCACGCGCGCAGCACCTCGGCCTGCTTCGCGGGCGGCAGCACGGAGCACAGCGCGCGCCGCAGTCGTGGTCCGTCTGCGGCGAAGTAGAACGAGAACAGCGCGATCGTCAGCAGTTGGAAGAGGCCGCCCAGGACCTGCGCGGAGACGTCGAGGACGCCCGTGGCGCTGTTCTGCACGTACTTCTGGAGCCAGTCGGAGCGGAGCAGCCCCTCCTGGATGTCGACGCGCTTGAGCTCGGTGTGGAAGGTGGTGTTGATCCAGCTGATGACGGAGTCGAGGTACGCCGGGAAGTCCTCGACCATCTTGATGATCTGGCCGGCGAGCATCGAGCCGAGCAGGGTGACGAACCCCGCGGCCCCGACCAGTGTGATCAGGAAGACCAGGAAGGTGGCGAAGCCCCTGCGCAGCCCCTTCGAGGCCATCCAGCTCACCGCGGGCTCGATCGCGAGCGCCAGGAAGAAGGCGATGAGGATGTTGACCAGCAGTCCGATGAGCTGATGGAAGGCCCAGCTGCCCAGCTGGAAGACGGCGACGAGGGAGAGCGCGAGCACCATCGCGCGCGGCAGCCAGCGCGGCATTCGGCCGCTCGGCGCGACACCCGGTCCCGGGCCGGACGGGGGGCCGGCGGGGGGTGTCGTGTCGGACGGGGGTGCCTGCTGCTGGAACCTCGCGGTCTCGTCTGTGGGGGCCACGCACCAAGTCTCGCCCACGCCACCGACAATCAGTCGCCGCCCCCGGATCCTCCGGTGCAACGACCGACGTCCGCGTGGTGAAGTCCCGGGCTTTTCAGCGGTTTTCGGCAGGAACGCCCATGGTCGCGCACACCACGCGCCACACGTCCTTGGCCTCCCAGCCCGCGTCCAGGGCCTCGTGGACCGTGCGTCCACCGAGGTCGGCCATCACATGATCACGCGCGAAGGTGTCGGCGTACCCCGCACCGAAGTGCTCCGCCATCCGCTGCCAGAAGACCGTCAACCGCATGAGTCCAGTATCCCGCCCCAGGGGGTGGGCCTTCGCGGGACGGCTTTCCGATACCGCTTTCCGCCCTACGGTCGGAGCCATGTCCGAAACCGGAGCATCCCCACTCCCCTCGTCGTCCCCGGCGCGCACCCCGCTGGCTCGCGCCGAGCAGTTCGTCTGGCTGACCGCGCGCGTACTGGAGCAGCGCCGCTTCGCCTACCACTTCCTGGAGGGGAGCGCCGACGCGGTGGAGACCGCGCTGGCCGCCTACCGCAACGCCGACGAGGGGTACGGACACGCGCTCGAACCCGATCTGCGCGGACCCGTGAGCCAGCCGCTGCACACCGGCCACGCGCTGCGTGTCCTGGATTCGATCGGGCGCTGCGGCGGACAGCGGGTGGAGCGCGTGTGCCGCTATCTGACCTCGGTGTCCACCCCGGACGGCGCGCTCCCCGCGGTGCACCCCAGCCAGCGCGGCTATCCGGCGGCCCCGTTCGTGCCGATCGTCGACGACCCGCCCAGTGACCTGCTGGCCACCGGGCCCGTGGTGGGCCTGCTGCACCGCAACCAGGTGTGGCACGCGTGGTTGTTCCGGGCCACGGACTTCTGCTGGCAGGCGGTCGAGTCCATGGAGAAGTCGCACCCCTACGAGATCCATGCCGCCGTGGCGTTCCTGGAGTCGGTGCCGGACCGCCCCCGCGCGCGGGCGGCAGCCGACCGGCTGGGCCGCCTGGTGCGCGAGCACCGGCTCGCCGCGCTGGATCCGGAGCGACCGAACGACTTCCCGGTGTCGGCCGGTTACGCGCCGGGCGAGCACCACTACCCGCACGACTTCGCGCGCACCCCGGAGTCCCTCGCGCGCGCGTGGTTCACCGACGAGGAGATGTCCCGTTCCCTCGATTTCCTGGCGAGTGAGCAGGCGGAGGACGGCGGCTGGCCGATCCGCTGGCGGCAGTGGGCTCCGACCACGGCCATGGAGAGCCGCCCGATCGTGACGATCGAGGCGCTGCGGACGTTGCGGGCCTACGGGCGTCCGATCAGCTGAGGCCGGCAGCTCAGGACTCGGCACGCGTGTGCGCGTGTGTGCGCCCTACGACGGCTGCGGCGGCCGTCAGCCCGTGATCGCCCGCGCCCCCGCCGTCACCACCACCGCCGCGGCCACGACGACCAGGAAGGGGGCCCGCAGGAGGAGCGCCACGGCCGCCGCTGCGAGCCCCGCGGCCCTCGCGTCCACCACCAGGTCGTGGCCGTCGGCGAAGGTCTGCTGGGCCGTGAGGGCGGCGAGCAGGGCCACGGGCAGCAAGGCGGCGAGGCGCTGCACGAGTGGGCGTTCCAGGAGGCCCGCCGGCACCAGCAGGCCGATCAGCTTGACCGCGTAGCAGCCGACGGCGGTGACGGCGACCGCGATCCAGACGTTCACCGGTGCTCCCCCTGCCCGTCGTCGCGTCGGCCGCCCTCGCCCTGTGGTCCGTGCCCACCGACGTCCACACCCTGTCCGCGCGCGGCCTCGTCCTGCCCGACCTCCGGCCGGCCGTCTCCCCTCCGGCGGTCCATCCGTGGCCCGCCGGCCCTGCGGCGGCGCCCCTGCGCCCAGAGGACGATCGGGGCGGCCGTCGCGGCGACCAGGACCGGGACCCCGGCGGGCAGTACGGGCAGCAGGCCCAGCCCCAGGACGACCGCGACGCCCGCGACGGCCCGCTCCCCCGCGGTCTTCAGCATCGGCGCGAGGAGGGCCAGGAAGACGGCGGGTCCGGCCGCGTCGAGCCCCCAGGCATCGGTGTCCCCGATGGCGTCGGCGCCGAGCGCGCCGAGCAGCGTGGTGAGGTTCCACAGCACATAAAGGCTGAGCCCGGTGACGGTGAAACCGATGCGGGCGGCCCGGCGCGTGGGGTGGGCGAGGGCGACGGCCGTGGTCTCGTCGATGACCCACTGGGCGGCGAACGGCCGCACCGCGCGCGGGAGGGCGAGCACCTGGGAGAGACGCAGCCCGTAGAACGCGTTGCGCACGCCCAGGAAGAAGGCCCCGGCGGCTGCCGTGAAGGGGTTGCCGCCGGCCGCGAGCGCGCCCACGAGAGCGAACTGGGAGGCCCCGGTGAACACCAGGAGGCTCAGCGCGCAGGTCTGCGGCAGGCTGAGCCCGCTGCCGGCCGAGGTCACCCCGAAGGCGAACCCGGACAGGCCGACGGCCACCCCGACTCCCAGTGCGTCCCGGACGACCGCTCCGTCGGATTTCGTGCCGCCACCGTCGTGTCGTGTCTCCGCGAGACCTGTCTGTTCAGTCACCACGCACCGGACGGTACGAGCCGCCGACGCTATGCGTCTTGTACGTTCTTGCGCCCCCGAGCGCCGTCCGTGCGTCCGCGCGCGCGGTCCTCACTCTCACGGCCGCCGCCGAGACCGCCTATGCGTTCGCGCTGGTAGGCACCCGGAGGCACGCCCACGATCCTGCCGAAGTGGCGGTTGAGGTGTGGCTGGTCCGTGAAGCCGACGGCGACGGCGGCATCGACCGGAGCCGTGCCCGCGTCGAGCAGGCTCCGCGCCCGCCGCACGCGCGCGTCGGTCAGCCAGGCGTGCGGTGGCATGCCGTAGGCCGTGCGGAAGGCCCGCAGCAACGCGAAGGGGCTGGTGCCCAGCTCGGCGGCGAGTCGCTCCAGGGAAGGCGGGTCGGCCAGCCGCTCCGACAACACGGCACGCGCGCGTGCCGCGACGGAGGCACCTGCCGTACGGACGGGGCGCTGGGGCAGGGGCCCGCCGTTCAAGCGCAGCAGCCGGGTCACGGCGACCCGCAGCAGGGTGTCCGCGGCCAGCGCGTTGCCCTCGTCGACGGCCCGCAGCACCTGGTGGACGAGGCCGGCGGCGTAGGGATCGTCGAGCACCGGATGCACGAACCCGGGGGTACCGCGGATCATGGTCGTCTCGGCGGCGATCTCGGCCACCACGTCCGGGGACGGGTACACGGCGCCGTACCGCCAGCCCTCGGGCACGCCGGCACGTCCGGTGTGCGGAGTGTCCGGGTTGACGAGGGCCAGGGTGCCCGGGCCCGCGTACTGGTCGGCGCCGCCGTGGTGGAACACCTCGACACCGTCGGCGATGGCCGCGATCACGAAGCTCTCATGGGTGTGCCGCACGAACTTCTTCTCCACATAGCTCGCCCGCAGCAGGTCGACCCCGGGCAGCTCCGCGTACCGCCAGTGCCTCGCCCGCTCCACCGAACCCGCCATGCCCCCATTCTGCGGCCGGCCCGAGCGGCGAACCCCACTGCCCCCGCCCGGCCCCGCCGCAACCTTCCCCGGCCCCACCCGGACTGCTCCGGCCCCACTCGGACTCACCCGACCTCACCCGGACCTTTCCGGCCCTGCCCGGACTGACTCGCCCGCCTCCGCCCGACGCACGCCCCTCCCGGCCCTCGTGCTGTCCCGCTCCGAGCCGTTTGCCCAGGTCCGAGCCGTTGTCAGTGGTCGGGTGCAGGATGGGGGCATGGTCAGCTCCGCAGATCGAGCCCTCGACGGCTTCTCCCCCGCGACCCGCGGCTGGTTCACGGGGGCCTTCTCCGCGCCCACCGCGGCCCAGGCCGGGGCGTGGCGGGCGATCGGCGAGGGCTCGGACGTGCTGGTGGTCGCGCCGACCGGCTCCGGCAAGACGCTGGCCGCGTTCCTCGCCGCGCTGGACCAGCTGACGTCGAGCCCTCCCCCGGCCGACCCGAGGAAGCGCTGCCGGGTGCTGTACGTGTCACCCCTGAAGGCGCTCGCGGTGGACGTGGAGCGGAACCTGCGCAGTCCGCTGACCGGCATCCGTCAGGAATCGGTGCGGCTGGGCCTGCCCGAGCCCGAGGTGAAGGTGGGCATCCGTTCCGGGGACACTCCGGCCGCCGAGCGCCGGGCCCTGTCGACCCGCCCGCCCGACATCCTGATCACCACCCCCGAGTCGCTGTTCCTGATGCTGACCTCGGCCACACGCGACGCGCTCACGGGCGTGGAGACGGTGATCCTGGACGAGGTGCACGCGGTCGCCGGCACCAAACGCGGTGCCCATCTCGCCCTCTCCCTGGAGCGGCTCGACGAGCTGCTGCCCCGGCCGGCCCGCCGCATCGGCCTGTCCGCCACCGTGCGTCCGGTCGACGAGGTCGCTCGCTATCTCTCCCCACGCCGCAGGGTGGAGATCGTCCAGCCGCCCTCCGGCAAGGAGTTCGACCTGTCGGTGGTCGTGCCGGTGGAGGACCTGGGCGAGCTGGGCGGCTCCCCGGTCGCCGACGCCAACGAGGGCGCGGAGCGGCCGTCGATCTGGCCGCACGTCGAGGAGCGGATCGCCGACCTCGTCCAGGCCCACCGCTCCACGATCGTCTTCGCCAACTCCCGCCGCCTCGCGGAGCGACTGTGCAACCGGCTCAACGAGATCGCGTACGAGCGGGCCACCGGCGAACCTCTGGACGAACACCACGCCCCGGCGGAGCTGATGGGCGGCTCGGGCGCGGCCCAGGGCGCGCCCCCGGTCCTCGCCCGCGCGCACCACGGCTCGGTCTCCAAGGAGCAGCGTGCCTTGGTCGAGGAGGACCTGAAGGCGGGCCGGCTGCCGGCCGTGGTGGCCACCTCCAGCCTCGAACTGGGCATCGACATGGGCGCGGTGGACCTCGTCGTCCAGGTGGAGTCACCTCCGTCGGTCGCCTCGGGCCTCCAGCGCGTGGGCCGCGCCGGACACCAGGTGGGCGCGGTCTCCACGGGTGTGGTCTTCCCGAAGTACCGGGGTGACCTGGTCCAGTCGGCCGTGGTCACCGAGCGGATGCGCAGCGGCTCCATCGAGTCCATGAGGATCCCGGGCAACCCCCTGGACGTCCTGGCACAGCAGGTCGTCGCCATGACCTCGATGGACACCTGGCAGTTCGACGACCTCCTCGCCACCGTCCGCCGCGCGGCCCCGTTCGCCTCGCTCCCCGAGTCCGCGTTCACGGCCGTCCTCGACATGCTCGCGGGCCGCTATCCGTCCGACGCCTTCGCCGAGTTGCGCCCGCGTGTGGTGTGGGACCGGGTCGCCGGCACCATCACGGGCCGCCCGGGCGCCCAGCGCCTCGCCGTCACCTCGGGGGGCACGATCCCGGACCGGGGTCTCTTCGGGGTCTTCCTCGCGGGCTCCGACCCCAAGAAGGGCGGCGGCCGGGTCGGTGAGCTGGACGAGGAGATGGTGTACGAGTCCCGGGTCGGGGACGTGTTCACCCTCGGCACCAGTTCCTGGCGCATCGAGGACATCACGCGCGACCGGGTGCTGGTCTCCCCCGCACCGGGTGTCCCGGGTCGTCTGCCGTTCTGGAAGGGCGACCAGCTCGGCCGCCCGCTCGAACTGGGCCGGGCGGTCGGCGCTTTCCTGCGCGAGGTGGGGTCCCTGTCCGAGGAGGACGCCCGCCTGCGTCTGCTGACCGCCGGACTCGACGCCTGGGCCGCGGACAACGTGCTCTCCTACCTGGCCGAACAGCGCGAGGCCTGCGGCCACGTACCGGACGACCGCACCATCGTCGTCGAACGCTTCCGCGACGAGCTGGGCGACTGGCGGGTCGTCGTCCACTCCCCCTTCGGCGCCCAGGTCCACGCCCCCTGGGCCCTCGCCCTCGGTGCGAAGCTCTCGGAGCGGTACGGCATGGACGCCCAGGTCATGCACGCCGACGACGGCATCGTGCTGCGCCTGCCCGACGCCGATCTCATGGGGCTGGACCTGCTCGACATGGAGCCCATGAGGGCGGGCACGGAGTACGACTCGGAGCAGGCCCCGCTCGGCGCGGCGGACGTCGCCTTCGACAAGAGCGAGGTCGACCAGATCGTCACCGACCAGGTGGGCGGCTCGGCGCTGTTCGCGTCCCGCTTCCGTGAGTGCGCCGCCCGCGCTCTGCTGCTGCCCCGCCGCAGTCCCGGCAAGCGCACACCCCTGTGGCAGCAGCGCCAGCGCGCGGCACAACTGCTGCAGGTCGCCAGTGAGTTCGGTTCGTTCCCGATCGTCCTGGAGGCGGTCCGCGAATGTCTGCAGGACGTCTTCGACGTCCCCGGCCTCACCGAACTGATGGGCGACATCGAGTCCCGCAAGGTCCGCCTCGTCGAGGTCACCACCCCGGAGCCCTCCCCCTTCGCCCGCTCCCTCCTCTTCGGCTACGTCGCCCAGTTCCTGTACGAGGGCGACTCCCCGCTCGCCGAGCGCCGCGCGGCCGCCCTGTCGCTGGACTCCCGGCTGCTCGCCGAGCTGTTGGGCCAGGCGGAGCTGCGGGAACTGCTCGACGCCGAGGTGCTGACCGAGCTGGAGCGGGAGCTCCAGTGGCTCACCGAGGACCGACGCGTCAAGGACGCCGAAGGCGTCGCGGACCTGCTCCGCGTCCTCGGCCCCCTCACGGACGCCGAGTTGGCCGAGCGCGGCGCCGAACCGCAGTGGGCACCGGAGTTGGCCGGTTCCCGCCGCGCCATCCGGGTCCGCGTCGCCGGCACCGACCACTGGGCGGCGATCGAGGACGCGGGCCGCCTGCGGGACGCGCTCGGCACAGCCCTGCCGGTCGGTGTCCCGGAGGCCTTCACCGAGCCGGTCAAGGACCCCCTCGGCGACCTCCTGGCCCGGTACGCGCGCACCCACGGCCCGTTCACCTCGGCCGCGGCAGCCGCCCGCTTCGGCCTCGGCGCGGCCGTCACGGACGGCGCCCTGCACCGCCTGGCGGCGAACGGCCGCGTCGTGCAAGGCGAGTTCCACCCGGCGGGCATCGGCCAGGAGTGGTGCGACGCGGCCGTGCTGCGACGCCTGCGCCGCCGCTCGCTGGCGGCCCTGCGCCATGAGCTGGAGCCGGTGCCGCCCGCCGCGCTCGCCCAGTTCCTGCCCCAGTGGCAGCACGTGGGCGGCGGCCACGGACTGCGCGGCGTCGACGGCCTGGTCCGCGCGATCGAACAGCTCCAGGGCGCCTCCGTGCCCGCCTCCGCCCTGGAGAAGCTGGTGCTGCCCTCCCGGGTGGCCAACTACAACCCGGCGATGCTCGACGAACTCACCGCTGCCGGAGAAGTCGTCTGGGCCGGGGCCGGCGCCCTCCCCGGCAAGGACGGCTGGGTCTCGCTGTACCTGGCGGACGCTGCCCCGCTCCTCCTCCCACCGCCGCACCCCCTGGAGCTGACCGCGCTCCACGAGTCGATCCTGAGCACCCTCTCCGGCGGCTACGGCCTCTTCTTCCGCCAGATCGCCGACCAGGTCCGCGCGACCACCCACCCCGACGTCACCGATCCCCAACTGGCCGACGCTGTCTGGGACCTGGCCTGGTCCGGCCGACTGACCAACGACACGCTCGCCCCCATGCGCTCCCTCCTCGGCTCGGGCCGCACCGCGGGTTCCACCGCCCACCGCTCCAAGCGCACGGTCCCCCGCGGCCGGTACGGCTCACTGACCGCCGCCGCGCGCCCCCAGTCCCGTACGGGCCCACCCACGGTCGCCGGCCGCTGGTCCCTCCTTCCCGCGCACGAAGCCGACCCCACCGTCCGCGCCCACGCCCTGGCCCGCACCCTCCTCGACCGCCACGGTGTGGTGACCCGCGGCGCCGTGGCCGCCGAGGGTGTCGAAGGCGGCTTCTCCGCGGTCTACCGCGTCCTGTCCGTCTTCGAGGAAAGCGGCCAGGCCCGCCGTGGTTACGTCGTCGAGGGCCTGGGGGCCGCCCAGTTCGCGATGGACGGCGCCGTGGACCGTCTCCGCGCGGTGTCCAACGCCCGCGAACGGAACGAGCCGGTTCCGCCCCCCGCCCCGTACCCCTCCGCCGACGACGTCCATCCCACGGCACAGCACCAGACCCCGTGGGACACCTTCTCCGACGGCTCCGACACCCCCTTCACCCCTGTCGACCCCGGCCCTCCCGACCTCCACCCCGGTCTCCGCCTCGGCCTCGACTCCCCGTACGCTCCGGACGGCACCCCGGACGGACACCACACGTCCGCCCCGGCCGGGCCGTACCACCGCACCGGCCGTTCCCCTCACCACACCCGTCCCACGCCCTCCTCGCGTGCCGTGGTCTTGGCCGCCGCCGACCCCGCGAACGCCTATGGCGCCGCCCTCCCCTGGCCCGAGCCCCCCACCGAGGCCGGACACAAGCCGGGCCGCAAGGCGGGCTCCCTGGTCGTCCTGGTCGACGGCGAGCTGACCCTCTACATGGAGCGCGGCGGCAAGACCCTCCTGGCCTGGCCCGCCGACCCCGACACCAGACCCCTGGACGACCCCCGCCTGCGCCCGGCCGCCGAAGCCCTCTCCGCGGCGGCCCGCGCGGGCTCCCTGGGCACGGTCACGGTGGAACGCGTGAACGGCACCTCCGCCCTCACCTCCCCCCACGGCCCCCTCCTGGAAGGAGCGGGCTTCATCGCGACCCCCCGCGGCTTGCGCATCCGAGCGTGAACCGAGCCGCGCGCCCCGGCAGGGGCACGGGCCCGGTCGTGCCCCTGCGGCTCCGCCGCGTGGGCACGACCAGCCGGACCCCGCCCCACCGCCGGACCACCGCGCCCCCACCCCCAGAGCACCAGGCAGCCGGTCCCCCGAACATGCCACCCTTGACCCATGCCCGAAGGTGACACCGTCTGGCAGACGGCGAGACGACTCCACACCGCCCTCGCCGGCAAGGTCCTGTCCCGCTCCGACCTGCGGGTCCCGAAGTTCGCCACGGCTGACCTCACCGGCCGCACCGTCCTGGACGTCACGCCCCGGGGCAAGCACCTCCTCACCCGGATCGAAGGCGGCCTGACCCTCCACTCCCACCTGCGGATGGACGGCTCCTGGAAGGTGTACGCCAACGACGAGCGCTGGCGCGGCGGCCCCGCGCACCAGATCCGCGCCATCCTGGGCACCGTCGACCGCACGGCCGTCGGCTACCGCCTCCCCGTGCTGGAGCTGATCCGCACCGTCGACGAATCCCGCGCCGTCGGACATCTCGGCCCCGACCTGCTCGGCCCGGACTGGGACCCCGACCGAGCCCTCACCAACCTCCTGCGCGACCCCGCGCGCCCCCTCGGCGAGGCCCTGCTGGACCAGCGCAATCTCGCCGGCATCGGCAACGTCTACAAGAGCGAGCTCTGCTTCCTGCTCCGGGTCACTCCCTGGCTCCCTGTGGGCGCCCTCCCGGAGGAACTAGCCGCCCGGTTGCCCGGCCTCGCCAAGAAGCTCCTCGAAGCCAACCGCGACCGCCCGATCCGCAGCACGACGGGCCACCGCCATCACGACCTCTTCGTGTACGGCCGGGCCCCCCGCCCGTGCCTGCGCTGCCGTACCCCCGTCCGCGCGGCCGACCAGGGCGACGGTTCCCGGGAGCGCCCCACCTACTGGTGCCCCGCCTGCCAGTCGGGTCCTGCACCGGCGCCGGGCACCGGGCACCGGCAGAACGTCCCGCCGGAGCCCCGGCACCGCACGTCGAACCCAAGGCCGTACAGCTAATTGACGGACCGTCAGAATCGCTCGTACCGTCGCCTCATGCCCATCCCGGCGTACGACCTCACCGGCCGCACCGCGTTCGTCACCGGCGCCGGCAGCGGTATCGGCCGAGCGTCGGCGGTCCTGCTCGCCGAGGCGGGCGCCGAGGTGCACTGCGCGGACCGCGACGCGCAGGGCCTGCACGAGACGGCGGCCCTGATCAAGGCCGAGAACGGCACCGCACACGTCCACCACCTCGACGTCACCGACCGCGCCCAGCTGGCGCGGGCGGTGGCCGCCTGCGAACGGCTCCATGTGATGGCGGCGATCGCCGGGATCATGCACAGCAGCCCGGTGCTGGAGACCCGCGACGAGGACCTGGAACGGGTGTGGAACGTCAACTTCAAGGGAGTGCTGCACGCCTGCCAGGAAGCGGCCCGCCGGATGATCACCGATGAGACGCGCGGCAGCATCGTCACCATGGCCTCGGGCGCCGTCGACACCGGCGGTCCGGGACTCCTGTGCTACGGCGTGACCAAGGCGGCGGTGGTCCAGCTGACGAAGACCCTGGCGACCGAGGTCGGCCCGCACGGCATCCGCGTCAACGCCGTGGCGCCGGGCTGGATCCGTACGCCCATGACCGACCGCCGGGACGGCGAGGCACAGGCGCGGACCGAGTCCCTCATGGCCCGGCTCTCACCGCTGGGCCGGGTCGGCGAGCCCGACGACATCGCCCATGCCGTGCTGCATCTCGCCTCCGACGCCTCGGCCTTCACCACGGGTCAGATCCTCCGCCCGAACGGCGGGGTGGCCATGCCCTGGTGACCACGGCCCCCACCGCGCCCCCCAGAACAGGACCACCCCTCGCGCCCCCTGACGCGCCCCCCGACCGTTCCCGGGCCCGCCCCTTCGGCACGCAGTGGACAGGCAGGAGACTCAGCCCCCACCCCCCGGCCGCGACCGCCCCCTCCACCGCGCCGGCGTCCGGCACCAGCGCGAGTCGCAGCACACCCCACCACCACAGCGCACCGAGCCCCAGAGCCGCCCCCCAGCGAGCTATTCGCATGGCCGCCACCTCCAAGGCCTTCGGGCCCCCAGAACGACGCTAGACGGCCCGCGTCACGGCCGGAGAGGGCGCACCACCGGCACAGGGACGCACGGCCCTCTCACGGGGACCACACCCAAGGGCCACCCGGTGCGCCCCGCAGCCACTCACCGCCGTCCTCACGCCCCCAGCGGTCACCCGCGCCGCGCTACCCGTTCTCCGCCTGGAACATCCAGTGGTGCTTCTCGAGATCCGCCGTGATCCCGATGAAGATGTCCTGGCTCACCGGATCCGCTTCCGCGGTGCTCTCCACCCGCGTCCGCATCCGGGTGATCACCGCGCCGAGCGCCTCCACCAGGGTCCCGACCGCGGCCGTGTCCTTGACCCAGCCGTCCGGCACCCTGCCGATTCCGCTGCTCCCGGCGACCGTCCCGGCCCGCCCGTCCGGCGGAACACCGAGGGTGGAGGCACGTTCGGCGACGGTGTCGGAGTGCAGCCGGGCGGTGTCCACGACCTCGTCGAGCTGGAGATGGACCGAGCGGAAGCGCGGCCCGACGACGTTCCAGTGGATCTGCTTGGCCACCAGGGAGAGGTCGACAAGATCGACCAGGGCACCTTGCAGCGCCTCGGACACGGTCTTGAGATCGGCCTCGGACAGCGGGCTCTTCACCACGTACATCAGCACGCTCCGGATTCTTGAGACGACCGTACGACCACCATGACCGCCCACCGCCACCCCGGCAAACGGGAGCCCCAGGCAACACAAAAGCCCCGGTCGGCACCTCCAGGTCTCCCTGGCGGCCCCCGGCCGGGGCTTCCGCTTGGTTCTACCGCTTCACCGACGCGCGCCGGTGCTCATGGACCCGGTCGCGGCAGGTCACGCCGCGACGACGTCCACCGCTTCGGCGGGCGCCTTGATCGTGACCCGCTCCGGCGGCACACCGGCCACCGAGACGGAGTTGAGCATCGGTCGACGCACTGGTGCTGGCACCGGCTCGGTGGCCGCTGCGGACTGGGCCAGCTCGGCAAGGGCGAGCTCGTCACTCACTTCCCGCATGAGCTCGGACATCCGTACGTCCAGCGCGTCGCAAATGGCGGAGAGCAGCTCGGAGGAAGCCTCCTTCTGCCCCCGCTCCACCTCGGAGAGATAGCCGAGTGAGACTCGGGCGGACGAGGAGACTTCGCGCAGAGTACGGCCCTGGCGCTGGCGCTGCCGACGCAGCACGTCACCCAGCAGGCGACGGAGCAGAATCATCGGTGGCTCCCTCCTCGGACCGCGTAGCCGCATCCTTCACGCCCCACCGTACCGCCTTGCGCTGCGGCCGTGCGGGGAGCGCTGTTGTGTTCACTCAGGGCTGCAAACATCAAGTCCCCCCGTTCTGTTCCGTATCCTGTGCCCGCTCATTCCCGGTCTGTTCGCCCGCAAGCTCCTCGAGGAGCAGTGCGAGTACGCTCCGTACACTCTCCATACGGATTTCCGTCCGGCCGCCGTTCAACCGCAACGACGACACTTTCCCGCCACCTGATACGCCGGATTCCGCTGTGGACGGTCCGGCGACGGCCACATAGACCGTGCCGACGGGCCGGCCGTCCTGCGGTTCCGGGCCCGCGACACCGGTGGTCGAAATCCCCCAGTCGGCGCCGAGCGCGGTGCGGACGCCCTGGGCCATCTCCACCGCGACCTGCGGATCCACCGCTCCCCGCTGGTCCAGGAGGGTTGCGTCCACGTCCAGCAACCGGTGCTTCAGATCGGTGGCGTACGCGGTGACCGAGCCCCGGAAGGCCTGGGAGGACCCGGGGGCAGCCGTGAGCGCGGCCGCGACCAGACCGCCTGTCAACGACTCCGCGACAGCGAGCGTCTCGCCCCTCACGGTCAGTAGTCGCAGCACTTCGGCAGCCGTGGAAGTCAACGTTCCGCTCCCTCCGCCGCAGCTTCGCGCTCGGCTGTTCCGCGGCGGCGCAGCACAATGGCCTGTCTCACATAGTCGAATCCGGTGATCACGGTCAGAATGACCGCCGCGGCCATCACCCACCACCTCAGGGTGGCCAGGGGTCCCTCCAGTGCCAGCACGTACATCCCGACGGCGATGCCCTGGGTCAGGGTCTTCAGCTTGCCGCCACGGCTCGCCGGGATGACTCCGTACCGGATGACGACGAACCGCAGCAGTGTGATGCCCAGTTCCCGGCCGAGGATGACGCCCGTCACCCACCACGGCAGATCGCCGAGGTAGGACAGACAGATCAGGGCGGCGCCCATGATCGCCTTGTCGGCGATGGGGTCGGCGATCTTCCCGAAGTCGGTGACGAGGTCGTACGTCCGGGCCAGATGGCCGTCGAAGACATCGGTGATCATGGCGACGGCGAAGGCGGCCCACGCCCAGGCCCGCCAGACCGGGTCGTAGCCGCCGTCCATGAGCATCAGGACGACGAAGCCCGGCACCAGAACCAGGCGGACCATGGTCAGGATGTTCGCGATGTTCCAGAGGCTGGCCTGATTGACGGCGGCAGCTCCCAGCTTCCCGCCACGGACGGGCCGCGCCTCCCCGGCAGCGTCGGAGGCGGCGGCGCTCGGGGCGTCGGGAACGCCGGAAGCGTTCGTCGCGCTCTTGGCGCCGGAGGTGCCGCCCGCCGCGGATGCCGGGACTCCCGTCATCTGGCCGCCTCCTCAGTACACGTGGGGGAGGCGAGCGAGCCCGGAAGCACCTCGGCCACCAGGTCGACGCCCTCCGTGCCGACCACCTTCGCCTCGACCATAAGGCCGACGCTCAGTTCCTGGCCGTTCGTGAACAGCACCTGACCGTCGGTCTCGGGCGCCTGGTGCGCGGCACGGCCGTACGCGCCCTCGTCGCCGTCGACCGACTCGACCAGCACGCGCACGGTCTGTCCGACGCGTTCCTCGGCGCGCTGCGAGACCAGCTCCTCGGCCAGTCGCGAGACCCGCGCCAGCCGCTCGGCGACGACGTCCTCGGACAGCTTGTTCTCGTACGTCGCCGCTTCGGTGCCCTCCTCGTCGGAGTACCCGAAGACACCGATGGCGTCCAGTCTCGCGCCGTTCAGGAACCGCTCCAGCTCCGCGAGGTCGTCCTCGGTCTCACCGGGGAAGCCCACGATGAAGTTGGACCGGACGCCGGCCTCGGGAGCCTTGCCGCGGATGGTGTCCAGCAGCTCCAGGAAGCGGTCGGTGTCGCCGAAGCGGCGCATCGAGCGCAGCACCGCGGGGGCGGAGTGCTGGAAGGAGAGGTCGAAGTACGGAACGACCTTGGGCGTGGAGGTGAGCACGTCGATGAGACCGGGCCGCATCTCGGCGGGCTGGAGGTAGCTGACGCGCACCCGCTCGATGCCGTCGACCTCGGCGAGCTCGGGCAGCAGGGACTCCAGCAGCCTGATGTCGCCCAGGTCCTTGCCGTACGAGGTGTTGTTCTCGGAGACCAGCATGACCTCCTTGACACCCTGCTCGGCCAGCCAGCGCGTCTCGTTCAGCACGTCCGAGGGACGGCGCGAGATGAAGGAGCCGCGGAAGGAGGGGATGGCGCAGAACGAGCAGCGGCGGTCGCAGCCGGAGGCGAGCTTGACAGAGGCGACGGGTGAGCCGTCCAGTCGGCGGCGCAGCGGGGAACGCGGCCCCGAAGCCGGAGCGAGACCTTCCGGAAGATCGACGGGGGCGTGCCCCGGAAGCGCGACCTCGGCCGCGGACTCCTGCCGCTGGGCCGGGCTGATCGGCAGCAGCTTGCGCCGGTCGCGCGGGGTGTGCGAGGCGTGGATGCCGCCGTTCAGAATGGTCTGGAGACGGTCGGAGATGTCCGCGTAGTCGTCGAAGCCGAGCACGCCGTCGGCCTCGGGCAGCGCCTCGGCCAGTTCCTTGCCGTACCGCTCCGCCATGCAGCCCACCGCCACGACGGCCTGGGTTCTGCCGTGGCCCTTGAGGTCGTTGGCCTCCAGGAGGGCGTCGACGGAGTCCTTCTTGGCGGCCTCGACGAAGCCACAGGTGTTGACGACCGCGACGTCCGCTTCCTCGGCGTCCTCGACGAGCTCCCAGCCGTCCGCCTCCAAGCGGCCTGCGAGCTCCTCCGAGTCCACCTCGTTGCGGGCGCAGCCAAGAGTGACGAGTGCGACGGTACGGCGTTCAGGCATGGGCTCAAGACTACTTCGTCCCAGTGACAGCCCACGTCGACGGGGTTGGCCGAATCCTGGCCAACCCCGTACCCACGTTCCCTTTGAATCTTCTGTACGTCCGATCCGGGCGTACAGAAGACTCAGCCCACCTCCGGGTCGCCCTTCGTGTACGTCAGACGTTCGACCTGGCCGGGCTGGAAGTCGTCCTTGATCTTCTTGCCGTTGACATAGAGCTGGACGGCTCCGGCGTCACCGAGGACGAGGTCGATCCTGGAGCTGTCCTGGAAGGTCTTGGACTGGCCCTGCTTGAGCAGGCCGTCCCACAGGAACCTGCCGTTGTGGTCCTTGGCGGAGATCCAGCTGCGGCCGTCGGAGGCGCTGACCTGCACGGTCACCTTGTCACGGGGCGCGGCCGCGATGGCGCTGTCGGTGGGGTCGGGCTTCGGGTCGGCGTCGGGCTTGTCGGCCTTGGGCGTCGGCGAGGCGGACTTGCCGGTGGTCGGCGTGGAGCCCTCGGCGATCTGTGTGGTGTCGCCGTCGTCGTCTCCGCCGCTGAACGCGGTGAAGCCGACGAAGCCGATGACCGCGACGATCGCGGCGACCATGGCGGCGGTCCAGTTGGGGCCGCGCCGTTCGGGACGGATCCGCTCCGCCTCGAACAGCGGCGCCGCCGGGGTCGGCGCGGGCCGCCCGCCGTGCGCCTCTGCGAACTGTTCGAGGAGCGGGGCGGGGTCGATGCGCACCGCGCGCGCGAGGGTACGGATGTGACCGCGCGCGTAGACGTCGCCACCGCAGGGGGCGAAGTCGTCCTGCTCGATCGCGTGCACGATGGCGATGCGGACCCGGGTGGCGTTGCTGACGTCGTCGACGGTCAGCCCGGCCGCGATGCGTGCCTGCTGGAGGGCACGACCGATCGAGGGGCGTTCCGCCGAGCGTTCGTCACGGTCGTCTTCGAACGGACGCTCGTCTTCGGGGAAGTTGCCGTCAGGGGAGTTGCCGATGGACACGGGGGCGCCTTTCGAGCGTGTAGCCACCTGTGCTGGAAGTTCAGTCTAGGGGGGGTACGAAAGGGTGGGGCAACCGGGCGGTGGGACTTTGTACGCCATCAGAATGGCCGGACATCCTGCTGGTGGTGAGGGTGGGGCACGGGGCTGTCCCCTCGTCCAACTTGACGTACGACGAAGGGAAACGGTTGCTCACCATTTCCTTACGGGTGAGTCACGTTCGAATACCCGGATGCCGTAATCCCACCCGTGTTCCGCCCGTCGGACAACCGGTTTTCTCCTGCCGTGCGCCCCTGTCGCACCCCTCCGCGATACCGCTGCGGCCCCTACGCCTCAGTCTCCCCCCGGATCACGGCCAGCACGCCGTCGAGCTCGTCGGGTTTCACAAGAACGTCACGCGCCTTGGAGCCCTCGCTGGGTCCGACGACTCCGCGGGACTCCATGAGGTCCATCAGCCGCCCGGCCTTGGCGAAGCCGACGCGCAGCTTCCGCTGGAGCATGGACGTCGAGCCGAACTGCGTGGAGACGACCAGTTCCGCCGCCTGGCACAGCAGGTCGAGGTCGTCGCCGATCTCCTCGTCGATCTCCTTCTTCTGCTTGGTGCCCACGGTGACGTCGTCCCGGAAGACGGGCGCCATCTGGTCCTTGCAGTGCTGGACGACCGCGGCGACCTCGTCCTCGGTCACGAACGCGCCCTGCATGCGGGTCGGTTTGTTCGCCCCCATCGGCAGGAAGAGTCCGTCACCCTTGCCGATCAGCTTCTCGGCGCCGGGCTGGTCGAGGATGACGCGCGAGTCGGCGAGCGAGGAGGTGGCGAAGGCGAGGCGTGAGGGCACGTTCGCCTTGATCAGACCGGTGACGACGTCCACGGACGGCCGCTGGGTGGCGAGCACCAGATGGATGCCGGCCGCGCGCGCGAGCTGCGTGATGCGGACGATGGCGTCCTCGACGTCCCTCGGCGCCACCATCATCAGGTCGGCCAGCTCGTCCACGATGACCAGCAGATACGGGTACGGCTGGAGCTCGCGCTCACTGCCCTCGGGCAGCTTCACCTTGCCGTTCCTGATGGCCTCGTTGAAGTCGTCGATGTGCCGGTAGCCGAACGCGGCCAGGTCGTCGTAGCGCAGGTCCATCTCGCGCACGACCCACTGGAGCGCCTCGGCCGCCCGCTTGGGGTTGGTGATGATCGGCGTGATGAGGTGCGGGATGCCCTCATACGCCGTCAGTTCGACGCGCTTGGGGTCGACGAGGACCATGCGGACGTCCTCGGGGGTCGCGCGGACCATGATCGACGTGATCAGACAGTTGATGCACGACGATTTGCCGGAGCCGGTCGCACCCGCGACGAGCACATGCGGCATCTTCGCCAGATTGGCCATCACATAGCCGCCCTCGACGTCCTTGCCGAGCGCGACCAGCATCGGATGGTCGTCCTCGGCCGCGTCCGCGAGGCGCAGGACGTCACCGAGGTTGACCATCTCGCGGTCGGTGTTGGGGATCTCGATGCCGACGGCCGACTTGCCGGGGATCGGGCTGATGATCCGTACGTCCGGACTGGCGACGGCGTAGGCGATGTTCTTGGTGAGCGCGGTGATCCGCTCGACCTTGACCGCCGGGCCCAGCTCGACCTCGTAGCGGGTGACCGTCGGCCCGCGGGTGAAGCCGGTGACCGAGGCGTCGACCTTGAACTCGGAGAACACGTTCGACAGGGAAGCCACTATGGCGTCGTTGGCGGCACTGCGCGTCTTGCCCGGACCGCCCCGCTCCAGGAGGTCGAGCGAGGGCAGCGAGTAGGTGATGTCGCCGGAGAGCTGGAGCTGTTCGGCACGCGCCGGCAGCTCGCGGGGCTCGTCCGGTGCCCTCTTGGTCAGGTCCGGCACCAGGGCGTCCTGCCTGGCGCCCTTGGGCGGCTTGGCGGCCGGGGGATCCGCTTGCGTCGGCTTGCTGCGCGCGGCCGGTACGGGAGTGGTCTCCTCCCGGTCCCCCACGGTGACGCCCTGGGTGAGGTCGGCGACCACCGGCGAGGGCGGCATGCCGTGCAGCACCGCCCCGTCGAGCGCGGCGGCGGCCGCCGCCGCGACGTCCACGGCGTCCATCGGCCGGCCGGGGTCGGGCTGCCGTACGGCGGAGCGCCTCGGGCGGCGCCGGGTGAGGGCCTCCTGCTCGGCGTCGTCCGGGTCGTACGGCTCGGGCGCGGAACCGCGCCGGCGCGAGCGCGCGGGCGTGGCGTCGCGCCACTGCTCCTCGTAGCGTGCGTCGTCCTCGCCGTACTCGTCCTCGTCCTCGTCGTCCGCGATGATGCCCAGCTTCTGACCGAGCAGCCGCAGCCGTTGCGGGATCGCGTTGACGGGCGTCGCGGTGACGACGAGCAGCCCGAAGACCGTGAGCAGCACGAGCATCGCCACGGCGAGGGCCTCGCCCATGGTGTACGTCAGCGGGGTGGCCGTGCCCCAGCCGATGAGTCCTCCGGCGTCCCTTATCGCCTGCATGCCGACGCTGCGGGCGGGCGAGCCGCAGGCGATGTGGACCTGGCCGAGGATGCCGATGACGAGCGCGGACAGACCGATGACGATCCGGCCGTTGGCCTCGGGCTTCTCGGGATGCCGGATGAACCGGACGGCGATGACCGCGAGCAGTATCGGCACCAGCAGGTCGAGCCGGCCGAAGGCACCGGTGACCAGCATCTCGACGAGATCGCCGACCGGGCCGCGCAGATTCGACCAGGTACCGGCGGCGACGATCAGCGCGAGGGCGAGCAGCAGCAGCGCGACGCCGTCCTTGCGGTGCGCCGGGTCGAGATTCCTCGCGCCCTGCCCTATGCCGCGGAACACGGCGCCGACGGCGTGCGCGGCACCGAGCCAGACGGCGCGTACGAGTCGGTACACGCCTCCGGTCGGACTGGGCGCCGGTTTCGGAGGGGCCGTTTTCCTCGCCGTCGCCTTCTTGGCGGGTGCCTTCTTGGCGGCGGCTTTCTTCGCGGGGGCCTTCTTCGCCGGAGCCTTCGTCGGAGCGGCCGCCTTCTTGGCGGGCGGCTTCTTCGCTGCGGACTGACGTGAGGCCATGGGTGTGAGGTTACCGGTGGAGGCCACGGCCGACACGTGTGCCTACTGCTTCACCCGTTCGTGTCGCGTGCGTGCCGCCCTGAAGCTGACACGACTGACAGGCCGTCAACCGCACCGGCGTCGGCCCCAACGGGACGCGGGCCCGGGCCACTTCCGTGACCGGGCCCGCTCTCCGACATGCGCTCAGTCGCTCAGTTCTGCGACGGCATCGGCGAAGGTCCCCCCGTGCCCGGCTCCAACGCGTCCAGCGCCCTGCGCAGGCCCGTGAGTTTGCGTTCGAGATGGGCGGCGGTGGCCACCGCCGCCGCGTCCGCCGAGTCGTCGTCGAGCTGTTTGGAGAGCGCCTCCGCCTGCTCCTCCACGGCCGCGAGCCGCGCGGAGAGTTCGGCGAGGATGCCGCCGGAAGGCTCCTTGGAGCCGCCGGCCGCGCCCTTGCCACCGCCCTCCAACTGGAGCCTCAGCAGCGCCGCCTGCTCCCTGAGCTGGCAGTTCTTCATATACAGCTCGACGAAGACGGAGACCTTGGCGCGCAGCACCCATGGGTCGAACGGCTTCGAGATGTAGTCGACCGCACCCGCCGCGTACCCACGGAAGGTGTGGTGCGGTCCGTGGTTGATGGCGGTGAGAAAAATGATCGGGATGTCCCGGGTCCGTTCGCGCCGCTTGATGTGCGCGGCCGTTTCGAATCCGTCCATGCCCGGCATCTGGACGTCCAGCAGAATGACCGCGAAGTCGTCCGTCAGCAGCGCCTTGAGCGCTTCCTCCCCGGACGATGCCCGCACCAGTGTCTGATCGAGCGCGGAGAGGATGGCCTCCAGCGCCAGCAGATTCTCCGGCCGGTCATCGACCAGGAGGATCTTGGCCTTCTGCACCATGGCCCGCCCTCCTCGCCCCGGCTTGGGGCCTCCCCTGTCCGCAGGACTCGACGTGACACCGCTCGGCGTCACCCCAGGGGACGACTCCCTCGCGCCACCCGTCCTTGTGCCGGTCATCGTAGCCGCACCCCGCCCGTCGCCACACCCTGTCACCGTGATGTCACTGTGCTCGTAGCAGAAACGCAGCAGGGGACCAGAAGGTTCCCCGAATCCCGCGTTTCTACACGGCCTCGGCCACACTCAGTCAGCAACTCCGTGCGTCTCCCCACGGGTTGTGACCACGGGGTGCCCCTCCCGTCACTCACTCCGCATCCACTGCTCCATGACCGACAGCAGATGATCCGGATCGACCGGCTTCGTCACATAGTCGGAAGCACCCGAGTCGATCGCCTTCTCCCGGTCGCCCTTCATCGCCTTGGCCGTCAGCGCGATGATCGGCAGCCCGGCGAACTGGGGCATCCGGCGGATCGCCGTGGTCGTCGCGTACCCATCCATCTCGGGCATCATGATGTCCATCAGGACGAGCGTCACATCGTCGTGCTGCTCCAGGACCTCGATGCCCTCACGGCCGTTCTCGGCGTACAGCACGGACAGGCCGTGCTGCTCCAGGACGCTGGTGAGCGCGAAGACGTTACGGATGTCGTCGTCGACGATGAGCACCTTCTCGCCGTCGAAGCGGGCCGCCGTCCTGCGCGCCTGCGAGGCCGCCTCCTGAGCGGCCTGCTGCGCCCAGTGCTCCTGCGCCTGCCCGTTGCCCTGCGCGATCGAGGCGGACGGGGAACCGGCCGACACGGACCTGCGGCGCCGCCTGAAGAGCGCGGCGGCCCCGTTCTGGGTCTCGCGGTACGACCGCACCTCGGCCGGCGTCTCGGCGCGCTGGGCCAGCTCGTCCTCGGAGGCCAGCAGCTCGCCCGCCTCCAGCGCGGCGGGCGCGTTGTGCGCGTAGCCCTGCGGGGGCAGTTCACTGGGGTGCAGCGGCAGATACAGAGTGAAGGTGGACCCGCGTCCCGGCTCGCTCTGCGCGTGGATCTCGCCGCCCAGCAGCCGGGCGATCTCCCGCGAGATGGACAACCCCAGGCCCGTACCGCCGTACTTGCGGCTCGTGGTGCCGTCCGCCTGCTTGAACGCCTCGAAGATGACCCGCATCTTGCTGGCCGCGATACCGATGCCCGTGTCCGTCACCGAGAACGCGATCATGTCGGCGTCCGCGTCCCGCAGCGAGCCCGCCTCCAGCAGCTGCTCCCGGATGGCCACCGGCACATCCGCGCCCGCCGGGCGGATGACCAGCTCCACGGCCCCGGAGTCGGTGAACTTCACCGCGTTGGACAGCAGGTTCCGCAGCACCTGCAACAGCCGCTGCTCGTCCGTGTGCAGCGTGGCCGGCAGCTCCGGCGAGACCCGTACGGAGAAGTCGAGGCCCTTCTCCGCGGTCAGCGGCCGGAAGGTGGCCTCCACGTAGTCGACGAGCTGGACGAGGGCGATCCGGGTCGGTGAGACGTCCATCTTGCCCGCCTCGACCTTCGACAGGTCCAGGATGTCGTTGATGAGCTGGAGCAGGTCGGAGCCCGCCCCGTGGATCGTCTCGGCGAACTCGACCTGCTTGGGCGTCAGGTTCGACTCGGCGTTGTCGGCGAGCAGCTTGGCGAGGATCAGCAGCGAGTTCAGCGGCGTGCGCAGCTCGTGGGACATGTTCGCCAGGAACTCGCTCTTGTAGCGCATGGACACCGCGAGCTGCTCGGCGCGCTCCTCCAGGACCTGCCGCGCCTCCTCGATCTCGGTGTTCTTCACCTCGATGTCGCGGTTCTGCCGGGCCAGCAGCTCGGCCTTCTCCTCCAGCTCGGCGTTGGACGCCTGGAGGGCCTTCTGCCGGTTCTCCAACTCGTCGGACCGCTCACGCAGTTGCTCGGTCAGCTCCTGCGACTGCTTCAGCAGCACCTCGGTCTTGGTGTTGACGGAGATGGTGTTGACGCTCGTCGCGATCATCTCCGCGATCTGGCTCAGGAAGTCCTTCTGGATCTGCGTGAACGGCGTGAACGACGCCAGCTCGATCACGCCGAGCACGGTCCCCTCGAAGAGCACCGGCAACACGATGACCTGCGCCGGAGGCGCCTCGCCGAGCCCGGAGGAGATCTTCAGGTAACCGCTCGGCGCGTTCTCCACCAGGATCGTGCGCTTCTCCTTGGCCGCCGTCCCGACCAGCGCCTCCCCGGGCCGGAACGACGTCGGCATGGAGCCCATCGAATAGCCGTACGAGCCGAGCATGCGCAGCTCGTACTGGTCGTCGTTGTCCGGGGCCAGGTCCTTGCCGTCGAGGAACGGCAGCGCCAGGAAGAACGCGCCGTGCTGCGCGGACACCACCGGCGTCAGCTCGCTCATGATCAGCGAAGCCACGTCGTCGAGGTCCCGGCGCCCCTGCATCAGGGCCGAGATCCGGGCGAGGTTGCCCTTGAGCCAGTCCTGCTCCTGGTTGGCGATCGTGGTGTCGCGCAGGTTGGCGATCATCTTGTTGATGTAGTCCTGCAGCTCCTTGATCTCGCCGGACGCGTCGACGTCGATCTTGAGGTTCAGGTCGCCCCGGGTCACCGCGGTGGCCACGCGCGCGATGGCACGCACCTGCCGGGTCAGGTTCCCGGCCATCTCGTTCACCGACTCGGTGAGGTCCCGCCAGGTTCCGTCGACGTCCCGCACCCGCGCGAGGCCGCCCAGCTGCCCCTCCGTGCCCACCTCGCGGGCCACCCGGGTGACCTCCTCCGCGAACGACGACAGCTGGTCGACCATCGTGTTGATGGTGGTCTTCAGCTCCAGGATCTCGCCGCGCGCGTCGATGTCGATCTTCTTGGTCAGATCGCCCTTGGCGATGGCGGTCGTCACCATCGCGATGTTGCGGACCTGTCCGGTGAGGTTGGACGCCATCGAGTTCACGGACTCGGTGAGGTCCTTCCACGTACCCGCCACACCCGGCACGTGCGCCTGGCCGCCCAGGATGCCGTCCGTGCCCACCTCACGGGCCACCTTGGTGACCTGGTCGGCGAACGAACTCAGCGTCTTCACCATGCTGTTGAAGGTGTCGGCGAGCTGCGCGACCTCACCGGCCGCCTCGATCGTCACCGTACGGGTGAGATCGCCGTTCGCGACGGCCGCGGCGACCTGGGAGATGTTCCGCACCTGCATGGTCAGGTTCTTGGCCATCAGGTTCACATTGCCGCTGAGGTCCTTCCAGATGCCGGTGACGCCCGGCACGTGCGCCTGGCCGCCCAGAATGCCCTCGGTGCCCACCTCGCGGGCCACCCGGGTCACCTGCTCGGCGAAGGACGACAGCTGGTCCACCATCGTGTTGACGGTGGTGACGAGTTCGAGGATCTCGCCCTTCGCGTCCACGGTGATCTTCTTCGACAGGTCGCCCTTGGCGACCGCGGTCGTGACCTCGGCGATCTGACGCACCTGGATGGTCAGGTTGTTCGCCATGAAGTTCACCGACTGCGTGAGGTCCTTCCAGGTGCCGGAGACGCCCTGCACCTCGGCCTGACCGCCGAGCTGGCCCTCCGTACCCACCTCACGGGCGACCCTGGTGACCTCCTCCGCGAACGACGACAGCTGGTCCACCATCGTGTTCAGCGTGTTCTTCAGCTCCAGGATCTCGCCGCGCGCGTCCACGGTGATCTTCTGGGACAGGTCGCCCCGGGCCACCGCCGTGGCGACCTGGGCGATGTTCCGCACCTGGCCCGTGAGGTTGCCGGCCATGCCGTTCACGGACTCGGTGAGGTCACGCCACACACCGGCCACACCGGGCACCTGCGCCTGGCCGCCGAGACGGCCCTCCGTACCCACGTCCCGGGCGACCCGGGTCACCTGATCCGCGAAGGACGACAGCTGGTCGACCATCGTGTTGATGGTGTTCTTCAGCTCCAGGATCTCGCCGCGCGCGTCCACGTCGATCTTCTGCGACAGGTCGCCGCGCGCCACAGCCGTCGTCACCTGCGCGATGTTCCGCACCTGCGAGGTGAGGTTGCCGGCCATCGAGTTGACGGAGTCGGTGAGCTCCTTCCACGTGCCGGACACACCGTCGACGCGGGCCTGGCCGCCGAGACGGCCCTCCGTGCCCACGTCCCGGGCCATCCGCGTCACCTGATCGGCGAAGCTCGACAGCTGGTCCACCATCGTGTTCACGGTGTTCTTCAGTTCGAGCATCTCGCCCGCGACATCGACGGTGACCTTCTGCGAGAGATCGCCGTTGGCCACGGCCGTCGTCACCGCCGCGATGTTCCTCACCTGCCCGGTGAGGTTCCGGAACGCGGTGTTGACGGAGTCCGTCAGGTCCTTCCACGTACCGGCCGCACCCGGCACCTGCGCCTGACCGCCCAGCCGGCCCTCGGCACCCACCTCGTTGGCCACCCGCGTGACCTCGGCGCCGAAGTAGGAGAGCTGGTCGACCATCCCGTTGACGGTGTTCTTCATCGCGAGCATCTCGCCCGCGACATCGACGGTGACCTTCTGCGACAGGTCTCCGTTGGCCACGGCCGTCGTCACCGCCGCGATGTCCCGCACCTGGATGGTCAGGTTCCGGAAGACGGTGTTCACGGAATCGGTGAGGTCCTTCCACGTCCCCGCCGCACCCGGCACCTGCGCCTGACCGCCCAGCCGACCCTCGGCACCCACCTCGTTGGCCACGCGCGTGACCTCGTCGGCGAAGATCCGCAGCGTCTCGGTCATCTGGTTGATCGTCTCGGCCAGCTTGGCGACCTCACCGCGCGCCGGGACGGTCACCTTCTGCGACAGGTCACCATTGGCGACCGCGGTGGTGACCTGCGCGATCCCACGCATCTGGAGGGTGAGGTTGCCGGCCATGGTGTTCACCGAATCGGTGAGTTCCTTCCACACCCCGGCCACGCCCGGCACCTCGGCCTGCCCGCCGAGCTGGCCCTCGGTGCCCACCTCTCGGGCGACTCGCGTCACCTCGGAGGAGAACGCGGAGAGCTGGTCGACCATCGTGTTGACGGTCTCCTTCAGCTCCAGCATCTCTCCGGCCACATGAACCGTGACCTTCCGTGACAGATCACCCTTCGCGACCGCCGTCGTCACCAGCGCGATGTCCCTCACCTGCGCGGTGAGCCGGTACGCCATCGTGTTGACGGACTCCGTCAGGTCCTTCCACGATCCGGACATGCCGCGCACCTTGGCCTGCCCGCCCAGCTTGCCCTCGGTGCCCACCTCGCTGGCCACCCGGGTGACCTCGTCGGTGAACGTGGACAGCTGGTCGACCAGGTTGTTGACCGTACGCCCGACCTTCAGGAACTCCCCGCGCAGCGGATGCCCGGTCCCGTCCGGCGCCTGCGTCCGCAACTCCATGCGCGGCGACAGATCGCCGTCCGCCACGGCCGACAACACCCGGCTGACCTCGGAGACCGGTCGCACGAGGTCGTCGACCAGCGCGTTCGACGCGTCGATCGCCGTCGCCCAGGACCCCTCGGCGGCACCCGTCTCCAGCCGCTCGGTGAGCTTGCCCTCCCGCCCGACGACACGCCGCACGCGCGACAGCTCACCCGTCAGATGCAGATTCCGGTCCGCCACCTCGTTGAAGACGGCGGCGATCTCGGCCATGACCCCGTCGCCCGAGACGGTCAGCCGCCTACGGAAATTGCCGTCCCGCATCGACTCCAGAGCCGTGAGCAGCCGGTTCAGGGCGGCCGTGTCCACGGTCGTCGTGCCACTGCGCGGTTTGCGCGACTTGCGCTGGTCACTCATGGACTGTCCGCCTTTCGCGCGCGTTTTAGTGCCCCGCGTCGCTGCGCCAGACTCCACTGTGTCCCTCCCGCAAGGGTCGACCGTTCCTGCTAGACATACTTCGCCGTATTCGAACGCTTCGTACTGCTCACACTGCTCGTACCACTCGTGCCACTTCGTACTCGGAGCCGCCCGACCTTCTCCTGGAAGCCTGCCCAGTGTTTCACCATGGCTGAACCAGGCCATAACAGTTCGGCAGCTTCGCACACGGTCCGCACACCTCCGGACGGAAACACAGACGACCGGCATCCGCATGGACGGCGAAGGTAAGTAACCTTGCATGCGGCTGTCCAGCCACGCCGGTTCCGACCCGGCCTGGGCGGTGGCGCACGAGCACGAGCGGGCAGGCATCGGAGGGGCGGCCTCACCATGACCACCGGACTGCATCCCGGGGAGACCCCCCAGGACCCCAGGCCGACGGAGAACAAGCCCCTGCCCCGGCAGGACGCCGTCCTCGCACCCCCGCACGTAGAGAACCGGACAAGGAGTTCTGTGATCACCGCGCGCGCGGCCGCCAGCTTCGCTGCCGTCTCACGATCCGTCGCGACCGCCCGCTCGTTCGTCCGCGACACCCTCCAGGGCTGGGGCTTCGCCGACATCGTCGACGACGCGGTCGTCCTCACCAGCGAACTCGTCACCAACGCGGTCGTCCACGCCGGCACCCCCGCCGACGTTCTCTGCCTGCGCGCCGACGACGGCGTACGCATCGAGGTCGCCGACAGATACCCCGAACGTGAGATCCCCCTCCAGGGCAGCCACATCAACATGGGCAGCCCTGACCGCGAAGGCGGCCGCGGCCTCCAGCTGTGCGCGGCGATGGCCACCCGCTGGGGTGTCGAGTACACGCCCACGCACAAGCAGGTCTGGTTCCAACTCGACCTCCCCGACCGCCCGGTGGGCACCCGCTCGGCCGGCCCGTCCCTGCCCGCCGACCTGCTCCCGCTCGCCGACGGCCGGGTCCGCGTCGCGGTCGTCCAGATCGACCGGGCGGGCGCCATCAACGCCTGGAACGAGGACGCCGAGGAACTCTTCGGCTACGCCCCCGACCAGGTCATCGGCAAGCCCCTCACCGACCTCGCCGCGTGGCCGCACACCCCCGGCACCAGCACGGGTGTGGCCGAGGCCCTCCAACTCTCCCGCTGGGAGGGCAGTTACGGCATCCGCGGCGCAAACGGCCGGGTGACGCCGGTCTACGCCTCCCACCTCCGGGTCCGCGACGCGGCCGGCGACCCCTCCACGGTCTGCCTTCTCGTACGGGACGACGAGCGCGCCGTCCTCCAGACCCCGATCCGCATGCCGTCCGGCGACAGCTCCGGTTCCGGCGAGGGCCAGGCCACGGACCCGTTCGAGGTCTTCATCGGCTCCCCCGCCCCGGACGACCTCGACGGCCTCCTCCAGCGCACGGTCGAACGCGCCCGCGACATGCTCGACGGCGACTCCGCTTTCCTGCTGCTGGCCACCGACGACGAGACGGAGCTGGAGGTACGGGCCTCCACGGGCCTCCCCTCGGCCCGCCAGCGCTTCGCCCGCGTCCCCGTGGAGGCCGGCCCCGGCCGGTACGGCTCGGCCCGTATGCCGGCCGTCCACGACGACCTCACGGCCGTCCCCGGCGCCGTCCCCCTCCTCAACGGCACGGGGATGCGCTCGGTCGTCACGGTCCCCCTCAAGGTCGAAGGGCGCCTCACCGGCTCCCTGGGCGTCGCCGCCGAGGCCCAGGGCCGGTACTCCAACGAGGAGGCCCTGCGCCTGCAGTTCGCCGCCGACCGCATCGCCCTGGCCGTCGAGTCGGCCCGCCTCGGCGAGCTGGAGCGCCTGCGCCGCGGTTCGCTGAGCTTCCTGGTGGAGGCCTCCGACCTCCTCGCCGGCACCCTGGACCGCGACCAGACCCTGGCCCTCATGGCCCAGATGACCATTCCGACCCTCGCGACGTGGTGCGCGGTCTACACGATCGCCGACCAGGCCTCGGACCCGTACCTCAGCTACGTCCTGCACGAGGACGAGGACCTCATCGACGGCCTCAAGGCCCTCCTCTCCAAGATCCGCCCGCCGGAGCCCATCCCGACCCCGGGTGCCCGCGTCTGGACGGCTCCCGCCGAGGCCGCTCACCAGGCGGCCCTGCGCACCTCCATGCGGAGCCTGGGCCTAGGCGAGCCCGCCACGGTCAGTTCGGGCATCGGCACCACCCTGGCGACGGCCTCGGCGGTGGGCGGCGAGACCGTCGTCCTCCCCCTGGTGGCCCGCAACCGCGTGATCGGCATGCTGACCCTCGGCAAGCCCACCGACGAGCACTTCCGCCAGGAGATCCTGGAGCTCGCTGAGGACCTCTCCCGCCGGGCCGCCCTCGCCCTGGACAACGCCCGCCTGTACTCGGAGCGCATGGCCATCAGCCAGTCCCTCCAGCGCAGCCTCCTGCCACCCGAGCTCCCGGAGATCGACGGCGTCGAGGTCGAGGTCATCTACCGCGCGGCCGGCGAGGGCAACGAGGTCGGCGGTGACTTCTACGACCTCTTCCCCATCCGTGACGGCGCGTACGGCTTCGCCATCGGCGACGTCTGCGGCACGGGCCCGGAGGCCGCCGCGGTCACCGGCCTCGCCCGCCACGCCCTGCGCCTGCTCGCCCGCGAGGGCTACGCCGGCCCGGCGGTCCTGGAGCGTCTCAACTCCGCGATCATCGACGAGGGGGCCCGCAGCCGCTTCCTGACGCTCCTGTACGGCGAGTTGTGGCCCCAGGAGGACGGCAGCGCGGTCCTGAAGGTCGTCTGCGCGGGCCACCCACTCCCGCTGCGTCTGCGCCAGGACGGCACGGTCGAACCGGCCGCCGAACCGCAGGCCCTGCTCGGTGTCATGGAGGACCTGGAGCTGTACGAGCAGACGGTCACCCTCGACCCCGGGGACGTCCTCCTCTGTGTCACGGACGGCGTCACCGAACGCCGCGAGGGCACCCGCATGTTGGGCGACGACGGCCTCACCGAGGTCCTCACCACATGCACGGGCCTCACGGCCGGAGCGGTCGCGGCGCGTGTCATGCGCGCGGTCGAACGCTTCGCCTCCGACGCGCCCTCCGACGACATGGCCATTCTGGCGATGCGCGTCCCGGGCCTCCAGCAGGACTGAGCGAGCACGAAAAAAGGCCCCGCCCAATGGGCGGGGCCTTCTGTCTGAGCCCCCAAACGGAATCGAACCGTTGACCTTCTCCTTACCATGGAGACGCTCTGCCGACTGAGCTATAGGGGCCTGTCACCTGTTCGAGGTTTCCCTCGCGGCGACGGGATAGATCATACCCCGATTCGGCGGATGCTTCGAACCACCAGCGCACCGACCAGGCACAGCGCCCCTGAGTCGTCCCAAGCGCCGGGCTCAGAAAGCCGGTTGCAACAGCCCGCCGAGCGCATTGCAGGCCGAGACCAGCCGTTGGAGCTGCCGCCGGGACATCTCACCGCCGATGTGCAGCGCCAGTGTCTCGTCGGCGGCCCGCTCGGTCTCCGGAAGACAGATGTCACGCCGGAACCCGGGCATCCGGTGCACGGGCGTCTTCACCGGCACACTGCACTCGACTCCCTTGGCCCGCACGGCTCGCGCGAAGGCGTCCCGGTCCGGTCGCCCGTTCCCGGGCACCCGCACGACGTACTGCTGGAAGGTGTGCCCGTCACATCCCTCGGGAGTCCGTACGCCCTTGAGCTTGGCGCTGAGATACGCGGCCCGCCGCCGACGCTCCCCCAGTTCGCTGTACGGCGTCTCCGACTCGCCCTGTTCCAGCACCAACAGACCGTGCCGCTGACCGACTTGACGAAGCGCCGCGATGTCGGCGGACCGCCCGAAGCGGTGCACGACGACGACGGCCACCGTCCGCGACGTCACCGCGGCCTCGACAGCCGCGCCATCCAGGCAGTACGTCATCGGATCTATATCGGCGAACACCGGCACGGCCCCGGCCAGGCTCACCGCCTGAGCGACCTCCGGGTTCCCGAACGCCGGCACGACGACCTCGTCACCTGCGCCGACACCCGCGGCCCTGAGCATTCCAACGGTACCCATGGCGCGGATCCTGGTCGCGCAACGTGAACTCCAAGTAAAGCCCAACAAAAAAGAGCTGGTCCCCGAACCGAAATTCGGGGACCAGCTCTATCAATATTTGTTCGGCGGCGTCCTACTCTCCCACAGGGTCCCCCCTGCAGTACCATCGGCGCTGTAAGGCTTAGCTTCCGGGTTCGGAATGTAACCGGGCGTTTCCCTCACGCTATGACCACCGAAACACTATG